>JAQXWO010000051.1 GCA_029225485.1 Lachnospiraceae bacterium | reverse complement strand
GTCAAGCCAGATGCCCAGGGTACAGTCATGAATATAGTTGTGATGGATCTGCGTATCTATGGGCGCATGGAACTTGATTCCTGCGATCTCATATCCAAAAAATTCATGTTTGGTTGCAATCCGGTAGATCTCATTTCCGTAGATTTCACTGAACACACAGCCCAGATGGCCCACGACACCGTTCTGCCCGCAGTCATGGATCACATTATTCCGGACAATGTGTGAACCGATGTTGTCTTTGCTCCATCCCAGCTGCAGTGCTTTTCCCACTGCCTCAAACTGATACGTATAACCCGGTTTTCTCCTGGTCTTTGTGAACAGATTATCTCCTGTCTTTTCATCCTTGCCCAGACTCACGGCACTGCACTTCGCATCGTGGATGTCATTGTTTTCGATGATCCAGCCCTTGCTCCAGTGAGCGCCGATCAGACCCGGCTGATCTCCCGTAGGCGGGGCAAAGGGGCATGCAGCCTGTGCCAGTTCAAAACCGGAAACAGTGATGTAATCCTTTCCTGACTGTCTCGGATAGAACACACATTTTCTCACATTGATTTCTGTAAGCTCCGCATTGGGATCTGCGCCCTGGAAATTTGCCCAGATGACCGTATGCTTGCTGTCTACCTCCGCGTACCACTGGTAAACCGTATCTTCTGCATTGGGAATCGGCTCCTGATAGGTTTTCCATGGAAGACAGTAGCCCGTCTCTCTTCTTTCTGCTTTTTTCACATCCTCTACGCTGAGCGCTTCAAAAAAGGATTTCCCGTTCAGATACACATCTCCCAGATGGATGGTCGGATACACCGGGCCTACCATCCAGTCACCGTAAAGATAAGTGTTGTAAGGGTTAAAATCACCAAACAGAGCATTGGGGATCACCGCCTTCCAGACGGTTCCCTCTACATTGACCCAATCCGTGATCCGCTCGGAACCCTTAATCACCACTTTTTCTCCGGGTGCCGCACAATATGTGATCCGCTCGATATCACTGATACCGCCCATCTTCGGATCTACCCACTCTCTGTACTCTCCTTCATGGACGATGACGGTATCTCCCGGCATTGCTGCGTCTGCTGCCCGCTGGATCGTCGCAAAGGGCGCTTCTTTCGTTCCCTTTCCCCAGTCATTTCCATTTTTTGCTACATGATATTCTCTTGCCATATCCTTCCTTACCTCCTGCCGGAGCAGTTTTTATATCTCTGTTTCCATATAGAGGACAGTTTTTATGTCCCACCTCATATCAGGAACAGAAATTTCTGTTCCTGTCCCTTTTTATAGCTGCAGCCACAGTCAGCCTGTCCGTACAGGCTGCGACTGTCCGGACATGATCTGTCTGTGGCTGTCATTTATCATTGTGTATATCCATTATGCCAGCGTCTTCTTTGCAGCTTCTGCGGAAGCAAAGGGTCCCGGCATCGGATTGATCGCCTGGCGTCCTCCGAAATAATCAAACTGGAAGACGATCGGCGTACCGTCCGGATTTTCAAATTTCTCCTCCGGCTCGAATGCCATGCCCAGTGTCTCCGTCGAGATCATTGCGCACTCTGTCTCCGGTATATAATCGTAGACATTGGTCTCCAGCTTCCATGTACCGTTCACTTCACGGATTCCAATGGTGATCTCATGCTCCGTATCTTCGATGGCATCTTTCTCTGAGGAGATCGGTTTTGCTCCGTTGAAATAAACATTTCCACCGGTCCACACCGGAAGCTTGTAATAATACTTATCCCTCTCGGCAGCACCCATTCCACAGTATCCTTCAAATCTGGCCGCATACGTTTCCCATGACTCATATCCCTCATAGGGGATCGTACCTGTCACCGGATTGAATTCACACCATACATCATCCTTTTTCAGTTCATGGATCGCCTGAATGCCCGGACGTACCGGCTTCTGAATGAAGATGTTGTTGTAAAATCTCATATCACCGTGGAGAATGGTCATAAAGCCATCCACCTCTGTGCGGTGGGGAACATGATACGGCGTATACCGCGGTGTGGCAAATGCGCCTGTACCATTATCTACACCTACACCGACTGCCGTGAAAGAGCCTGCGATCAGATTATGTACCACAGCCACGCCCTGAGTCGGGAGCTTCATGGAAAAGTCGGATAACAGAATATTGTTGTCCACCAGTGTCGGACCATGGGATACCTCGATGAAGATATCCTCTCCCACACCATCGATACAATCCGTATTGGCATTCTCATCCTTCGGAAGTGTATTGTCATGGAACAGGTTCTGCGTCACTCTGGTACCCTGAGCCTGCCAGTCAAGCCAAAGCCCCCTGGTACAGTGGTGGATGTGATTTCTGCGGTAGATCACATCAATGGCCGCATGCATCTTGATGCCGCCGATCTCTGCTCCCGCCAGATTCTGCTTGTTGTTGATATGGTGAATGTGGTTATCCTCAATGATTGAGAACACGCCGCCCAGATGACCCACAATACCGGTCTGTCCACAATCATGGATATCACATCTTCTGACGATATGAGAACCGATATTCTCCTTGGTCCAGCCTTCACGCTGTGCCTGAAGGATACAGTCTCTCTCTGTCTGGGTACCATGTTTCAGCTTGCCCAGCAGCCATTTGTTGTCATTGTTTGGCTGTTTATATTTTCCAAGAGAGATACCGGAACACTTGGAATCGGAAATCTCACAGTCCTCGATGATCCATCCTTTGGACCAGTGAGGTCCTACCATACCCTCCTGATATGCAGTGGGCGGTGCCCACTGGGTAGCAGCCTGTCTCACGGTGAATCCTGTCAGGGTAATATAGCCCACACCTTCTTTGGAAGGATAGAAGCAGTTGGCCCGCACATTGATCTCCACTTCCTCCGCATTGGGATCCGCACCCTGGAAATTAGCATAGATTAGTGTCTCATCCGTTTCTTCATCCTGCTCCGTATACCATGTATACACGGTGAATGCCTGATCCCAGGACTTTTTATAGATCTCCGGCTTCAGAACCTTTTCCAGCTCTGTCACCTCATACATGGACTTGCCGTTCAGATAAACCTCTCCGGTATGTGCAATGTAAGTGGCAATGTACCAGTCACCGCTCACCAGAGTGGTATAGGGATTGTAGGTTCCAAACAGACCATTGGGAATTCTGGCTACCCAGACATTGCCCTCATATGGTTTCCAGTTTTTTATCACCTCGGAACCTTTGATTACCGCAGCTCCCTTTTCCACGGAGCGATATACGATCCTTGCGTCCGGAGTACCCGCATGTACCGGGTCTACATATTCACGATAAATACCTGGAGCTACCAGCACCTCATCTCCCGGAAGTGCGATCTGCGCAGCCTCCTGAATCGTCTGGAACGGATATTCTCTGCATCCGTTTCCGCTTCTCACGGCACTGCCGTCTACATAAATCAACATCTTATCTATAACTCCTTTCAAAATCACCATCCAGCCACAGATATGGCCGGATGAAGATAAATCACAATCGTCAGCCTTTGACTGCTCCTGCCATCATACCTTTGACCAGCTTATCCTGGAAAATGATAAATACAATGATCATCGGCAGTGCGGACAGTACCAGAACCGCAAGAATCAGAGGCATGTCCATGGCATGCTCGCCCTTGAACTGGCCAAGTGCCAGAGGCAGAGTCTTCTGGGATGCAGACTGCAGCAGTGTATTGGCAAACGCGAATTCGTTCCACATCGATACACCATTATAGATGGCCAGTGTGGAAAGTCCCGACTTTGACAGCGGTAAAATAATCTTAAAGAAGTTAGTGTATTTGTTACAGCCATCAATCTCCGCGGATTCCTCTACTTCCTTCGGAATCGTTGTCATGAACGCTGTCAGAATAAAGACGGACATTGGCAATGCAAATGTCACATAGGGTCCTACCAGTGCGAATAGATTATCATAAAGTCCCATATCTGTGGTCATCTTGAAAATCGGAATCAAGGTAACGTGCATCGGAATGGACATCATAGCCACGATACCTGCATAGATCACTGCTCTGAATTTAAACTTCATTCGGGAAAGCGGATATGCGGCAAAAGCAGAAATGGTAAGCATCAGAATCATGGATACCACTACAATGATCACACTTCGGAAGAAGTATCCGAAGAAGCCTTTTGCGATGATTCCCGGATAATTGTCAAAAAACCAGGGATCCGGCAGATGGAATACACCCTGCGCAAGCATATCAAACTGCTTACGGAAAGAGTTCAGAATCATGAAGACAAACGGTACCAGCGCCACAAAAAGCCAGAAAACTGCCAGAATCATGACGATCGTCCAGGCGATCCTGCTCTTCATTTTCTGTTTGCGGTAATTTACCTCGTTATTTCCTTTCATCCTAGTAGTCCTCCTTTACCACAAATATCTTCTGGAACAGCAGTGCGATCAGAGTGATCAGGATGAACATACCTGCTGCCACACAGGAACCATAGCCCATGTTAAACTGCTGGAAGGAAAGCTTGTACATATAAGTAGCCATCAATTCCGTACCGCCGGCCGGTCCTCCCTGTGTCATATTCCATACCATATCAAAATATTTCAGAGATCCGATCAGGGACATGGTACACGCCGTCTTGAAGATTGGTCCCAGCAGCGGACTGGCGATTTTGAACAGATACTGCTTTCTGGTAGCTCCGTCGATCACAGCCGCCTCATAAAGGGAAGCATCAATATTGCTGTAACCGGCAATAAAGTAAACCATATAAAACGGAGTGAACTGCCACGCCATAACACCAATGACAGAAAACAATGCGGACGGATTCTTTCCCAGAAGGTCGATCAATGTCTTTTTACCTGTGATCAGAGTCGCAAGAGATGAAAAAAGTCCGCCGTTGGTGGCCAGAATGTAGTTAAACAGGAACGCAATCGCAACGGAACTCATCAGGTACGGGAAGAACCAGATGATTTTGAAAATGTTGAACTTCTTGCCGCCTGCATCCAGGAATGTGGCAAGCAGCAGTCCCAACGGGATCTGCAGAAGGATGGAGAAAACCATCACGATTACATTGTGACTGAAGGAAGACCAGAAGGAACTGTCTGCCAGAAGTGTCTTCCAGTTGTCCAGACCCACAAAAATCTTGTCAGAAGAGATACCGTTCCATTTGTATGTACTGGTCACAAATGTATCAATAACCGGATAAATCATATAAACCGCGATCAGGATCAGTGCCGGAAGAAGGAATACTGTAGCTGCGATCGCCGTACTTTTTGCTCTGGCCTTTGCCAGGCTGTTCGTTTTGCTAGTTGGCACGTTTGTCTCCTTTCCAGCAGGCTTTCTTTACTGAGCCCGCTTTTCAAAAAACAGCCCGCAGGAAAAGCATTCTCCTGCGGGCAAAAAATCTAATGAATTATCAGCAGTCTCATTATTCTGCCAAAGCTGCCTGCATAGCTGCGTCGTGTGCTTCTCCAATCTCCTGCGGAGTCTTGGTCAGACCAAACAGTTCTGTCATACAGTCTTTATGAACTTCTGTTACAGATGCCGGAAGATACTGATCATACCACAGCTGTACATTGGATGCATTGAAGAATACATCAGCAACGACCTTCATATTCTCATCCTCAATACCTGCCTCCATACCCTTGATAGACGGGATGGTCTGAGCCTTTGTCATCTGCTCTTCATTGTATGTGTCATCATTGAAATACTGAGTAGCAAGTACATAGCAGGCATCCAACTTTGTCTGGTCTACGGAACCATCCTCATTCCAGCAGTTGAAGGAGAATCCGTTACCGATCGCAGTACCTACTTCTACGTTCTGCGGAACGCCGTTCGCTGCTGCTTCGGAATCCTCCGGGAAACGGAATACGCCAAGGTTGGCATCACACCACTCTTTGCTGTCAGCATTCATAGAACGTACCTGCCATGAACCGTGAAGCATCATAGCGCAGGTATTGTCATACATAAGGGCTCTGTCCTCACCGTTATCGGTAACGAGAGAGTTGAAGCCTTCGTTGAAGTAGCCTTTGTTTACCCACTCCTGAATCTTCTCACCTGCCCAGATGAATGCGTCAGATGTGAAAGAACCTTCCTGTGTATAAGCTGCTGCGAACTCATCATTTCCGGAGTGACGTGCTACCAGGTACATATAGTACATGGAACCGGTCCACTTGGAACCATTTGCCAGTGAGAACGGAACGTATCCAGCCTCGATCAGCTTGTCACAGACTGCTTCCAGCTCATCGATCGTGGTCGGAACTTCTACGTCAACCTCTGCGAAGATGCTCTTGTTGTAGAAGATATCACATCCGCTCAGTCCGCCGAAAGGAATAGCCAGAACCTTATCTTCGTAGCTGGACTGTGCAACTGCCGCATCGATGAAATCCGGATGATCGTATGTATTGAACATATCGGTCAGATCATTTACAAATCCGGACTTGTAATACTCAGCCATCGGGCCGCCGCCCCAGTGAATGTACATATCAGGAGCCTGACCGGAACTCATGGCAACGATCAGCTGCTGCTTGTAGTTGTCATTCTGCTGATGTACCTGATTTACTGTGATGTTCGGATAATCAGCCATGAATCTGGCAACTGCAGCCTCAGCAATGCTCTTGCTGGGCTCCTCCGTAGCGATATCCCAGAAATTGATCGTCAATGGTTCTGTGGTCAGCTCAGGAATATTTTTTGCTTCCTCAGCACCTGCAACTGCTGTAAACATGGAGCCTACCATGGCAGCTGTCATGATTGTAGCTAATACTTTCTTGTACATAGTTTTGTTTCCTCCTTTTATTTTTACATTTCTCATGTCAGTCATCCACCTTACCGAAAACCCCGAAAATCTGTTTTCCGAAAGATTTTTCCTGACATTTTGCTTACTTTTTCGTTCCCGCAAGCAACTTGATATGGTTAATATATCATTTAATTTTATCAGTGTCAAGATATTTTTGTGCGATATGCTGTGCTTTGATTTTCTATAGCATCTTTCAAGGGCTGCTCCATGCATCAGATATGACATAATAGATTAACAGAGGCTTTCGAACTAATATAAATTATAATTCCTGCAGCAGATGCTTCTGACAGAAAAAAGGCTGATGGTTCTATGCCACAGCCTTTTCTGCCATTAAATCGTTTTTGTGTTTTATTTATGCTCCTCCAGCCATCTCATCGCAGTGTATGCGTAAACACAGCTGCCGGGGGCCAATACTTCTTCGGCGAATTTCACCATCGGGTGATGCTGCGGATAGCAATATCCTTTTGCCGGCTCTCCTGCTGCCAGTGCCAGCATAATGGCGGGCACCTCATGGCTCACATAGGAAAAATCTTCGGACCCGGTGGATTTGGAGGCTTTAGAAGCACCGGACATCGCTGTGATCTGCGCGGTAGAAAATGCTTTCTGCGGTCCCAGAAGTTCTCTGCAGTATACGGTCACTTCTTCTGAAAGCTCTGCGTTATTGAACAGGGTCGGGCATCCGCTTGTGAATGTCACTTCTGCCTCACCGCGAAATGCCTTTGCGATACTGGCAGCCATCTCTGTCATTCTCTCCTTCAACTGTGCCCGCACTTCATCGTCATATGTGCGGATCGTACCTCCCAGTACGGCTGTATCCGGTATTACATTCTCCACTGCCCCTGCCTGCATAAGGCCAAAGGTCAGCGCCGCCTCGTCTGCCATCGCCAGCTCTCTGGCATGCAGCTCCTGCAGAGCCGTCACAATATGTGCCGCAATCGTGATCGGATCCACGCCCAGCTGCGGCATTGCCCCGTGGCAGCCCTTTCCCTGAATATGAATCCGGAAATAATCTGCTGCCGGAGCGCTGACTCCCCCGCCGCTGACGATCACACTTCCCTCCGGGAAAGGAACTCCGGCCATGACATGAATCATCAGTGCAGCATCTACATCCGGGTTCTTCAGAAGGCCGGATTCTATCATATCGTGAGATCCTTCAAAAATCTCTTCTGCAGGCTGAAAACACAGTTTGACCGTTCCCTCTATCTCGTCCTCATGTTTTTTCAGCAGGCGGGCAGCTCCCAGCAGCATCGCCGTATGCATATCATGGCCGCAGGCATGCATTTTTCCCTCATGCTGAGACGGGAAATCCACATCTGCCTCCTCTTTGACCGGCAGGGCATCCATATCCGCCCGGACCATAAAAGTCTTTCCGGTTCCCTTTCCGGCAAGGACCACCACACCCGACCTGCCGCAGTCCACCGGATCATACCCCATCTCAGTCAGCTTCTTTTTGACGTATTCTTTCGTCTCCGCAAGGTCGAATCCTGTCTCCGGATGCGCATGCAGGAAACGTCTCCAGGATACGATGTCCTGTTCAAATTCTTTTGCTTCTGCCAATAATACATTGCTGTCCATATGCTTCCTCCTGTCCTGATTGAAAAAAAGGCGCACCGAAACTTCATGCGCCCTCGCTTTTGCTGTAACATAGCACCTCAGGCGTGCTTTGTCAAGGGGCGATGGAGACTCTCATTCGCATTACGCTGTCTGTGTCAGGCCTGTCCAATGCATCTGACCTCGAAACGGACAGTTTGGAAATATGTCTGACTGAAAAGGATATTCATGTCCTGCACAGGCAGACATATTTCAGAATTGTCCGGGGCAGAGGTAGCACGCATGGACTGGCCTGACACAGACAGCGTCACCTAAGTAAAATATCCCGTAATTTATCGCAAAAAACAATTGTTTTCTGCTTTTTCTTACATTATAATCTATTATATCAGATGTGGGGGAGGCTTTTGGTTATGAGCTGGAAAGAGGATTGTTTTTATGCCCTGGATCAGGCGAAAATGTTTGAGAATTCCGGACACCGGACACGTTTTGTGGAACTGATGGACTGTTATAGTGATGCTCCTTTTTTTACACCGGGTCTGTGCAAGTGTATGTATCTGTCGGCCTGGGACGAGGTACATTTCTGTATTATGCTGGAGGTACTCAACGAGATGTCTCTGGGCCGGGAATCTGACACGAAAGAGATGCGGATCAAAGGAGATGCACTGGAAGAAGAGACTCAGACAGCGGAGCAGTATGTCTATAAGCTGTCCAATGCCTTTCTTGATGATGTTCCCTTTGATGCAAAAGAGCCGGCGGATCTGCCTGAGGATATCCGGTATATCGTCCGCCGGGCGCTGATGGCAGCTGCTGTTATTGATGCTGTCTGATGTATGGAAAGCTTACTTTTCTGATTTGAATTTTTACGATTCAAAGGGCCTGTCATCTGTCTGACAGGCCCTTTTCTATGGTCATAATTATTACGCTGAAAGCAAACGGATGGTTATTTATGATTCTCTGTGATATATGCTTTTAACCCTTCATAGATCTGATTTTCTGTAGGCGGACATCCTTTGACGCAGAATGCAAATCCTGCAGTACACTGCCCCACTCCCAGTTTTCCGCTTTTGCCCCGGTATCCCTGACCGATGCAGATCCTGGTGTCCAGTTTTTCAAAGAGTCCTTCGGATTTCAGACGGTTCAGCGCCGGGAGCAGATATCCATAACAGGCGCTGCAGGATTCCACTTCCTCCACAGCATCCTTCAGTTCCACCACTTTTCCTGCGTATGGCAGATTCTCTTCCGTTTCCCCTTCTGAACTGCTGCTGACCCGTACCACTGCCTCTGATACCTCCGCGCAGCCGCAGCCGAGAGCTGCTGCCATCCCGATATACGGAACTTCTTTCACATCATAATGGAGCAGGCTGCAGCAATATGCATCTGTCAGCACCGGATCTCTGGCCGCCATCACGCAGTTGCGAACCACCGGGTTGCCTCCGTCCTCAAAATCCAGATCTCCACAAATATGATCTACCACGATAAAATCCTGGCGAAGCTCCGCATTCAGATGAGCGATGGGCTCATGGAGTCCCATGGCGTGAAAATGACGTTTTTCTCTGTTGGGGATCAGACCTTTCATATTTTTCAGAGCACAGGTCAGCTTCGTCTGACAGTGGCCCTTCAGTACCGGCACATTAATCAGGAAATCAAGTGATTTGGCACTGTCACAGATGCAAAGCTCCATACCGGCACAATCATACGTCTGATCATGATCCTTCTGGGTGTCGATGAGTTCCACATGATATTTTTCTGCCAGGCGGTCGTATCCGCAGACCTGAATCGCCTCAGAAGTCACATCTCCGACCCAGGAGCCTTCCAGAATGACGATCTGCGTGCCTCCATTGTCCTGAAGATATTCGATGATGCCAGCCACTACCTCAGGATGTGTGGTGGCGCCCCGGGAAGCCTCAGAAGGTGATA
>JAQXWO010000050.1 GCA_029225485.1 Lachnospiraceae bacterium | reverse complement strand
ACCCTGCCGTGAGGGTACCAAGCGCATGCTGGAGATCCTGGAGAAGATCGTAGCAGGAAAGGGTGAGCTGGAGGATCTGGATCGTCTGGAAGAGCTGGCAGAGATGGTCAAGAATATGGCTCTCTGCGGTCTTGGAAAGAGTGCACCTCTTCCGGTACTCAGTACACTCCGTACCTTCCGTGATGAATATGAGGAGCATATCGTTGACAAGAAATGCCGCGCGAAAGTATGTCAGGCAATGCGCCGGTTTGTGATCAATCCGGAATACTGCAAGGGCTGCGGCAAGTGTGCGAAGAACTGTCCGGTGGGCGCTATCACAGGCGTGCGCAAGGAGGCTTATCATATTGATACAAACCTTTGTATTAAGTGTTCGGCATGTAAGGATGGCTGTGCATTTGATGCGATTTATGTAGAAGCATAGGAGGGACAAATATGGGAACAATTACGATTGACGGTAGAAAAGTAGAATTTACCGATGAGAAGAATGTCCTGTCCATTATCCGAAAAGCCGGCATCGACATTCCGACACTTTGCTATCACTCTGAACTTTCCACATTTGGTGCCTGTCGTCTGTGTACCGTGGAGGATGACAGAGGAAGAATGTTTGCCTCCTGTTCTGAGGAGCCGAGAGACGGCATGGTGATCTTCACCAATACAGGCAAACTGAGAAAATACAGAAAGCTGATCATTGAGCTTCTTCTGTCCGCTCACTGCAGAGACTGTACGACCTGTGAGAAGAGCGGTGACTGCAACCTTCTGGCACTGGCACATCGTTTTGGTGTCATGAATGTCAGATTTGAAAATTATAAAGAAAGACGGCCGCTGGATTTCAGCTCACCGTCTATTGTCAGAGATCCGAATAAATGTATCCTCTGCGGCAACTGTGTACGTGTCTGCGAGGAGCTTCAGGGAGTAGGATGTCTTGGATTTGCCCATCGCGGCTCGGATGCCATGGTGATGCCCGCATTTGACCGTCAGATCACCACTACAGACTGTGTGAACTGTGGTCAGTGCCGTGTCTTCTGTCCGACAGGTGCGATTACCATCCGTCACAATAAGAGTGAAGTATGGGAAGCTCTGGCAGATCCGAATGTACGCGTGGTAGCCCAGGTGGCTCCGGCTGTCCGTGTTGCCGTAGGCAGCGCTTTTGGTCTTCCGAAGGGCAAGAGCGTGATGGGCAAGATCGTCAATGTCCTTCACCGTATGGGATTTGATGAAGTATATGATACCACATTCTCCGCCGACCTTACTATTATGGAAGAATCTGCAGAGTTTCTGGATCGTGTACAGAATGGCGGAAAGCTGCCGCTCCTCACTTCCTGCTGCCCGGCATGGGTGAAATTTGTGGGAGATCAGTTCCCTGAGTTCGAGGAAAATGTATCCACCTGCCGTTCTCCCCAGGGTATGATGTCAGCTGTTGTGAAAGAGTATTACCGTGATCCGAAGAATAATCCGGACGGCAGAAAGACTGTCATGGTATCCTTTATGCCCTGTACAGCCAAGAAAATGGAAGCGAACCGTCCCAACAGCTACACAGAAGGCGAAAAAGATACAGATTACGTAATCACCACCACAGAACTGATCGATATGATCCGGACTACGGGTATTGATTTTGCGGAACTGACACCGGAGTCTTCAGATATTCCATTTGGACTTGGCTCCGGAGGCGGAGTGATCTTTGGCGTGACCGGTGGTGTGACCGAAGCTGTTATCCGAAGACTCGCCGATGATCAGAGCCAGACTACGATGGATCGTATTGCCGAGTGCGGTGTGCGCCAGGATGGATTTATCCGTGAATTCTCCATTGACTACAAAGGTATGGAGGTCAAGATCTGCGTAGTCAGCGGACTTGCCAATGCACGCAAGGTCATGGAGCAGGTAAAGAGCGGAGAGAAGGAATATCACCTGATCGAGGTGATGGCATGCCGCCGCGGATGTATCATGGGCGGAGGTCAGCCGCGTCTTGCCGGTGACAGGACAAAGGCAGCCAGAACAGAAGGTATCTACCGTGCAGACAGTGTCTCTGTCATCAAGAAGTGTGACGAGAACCCGACGATCCTTTCTCTGTATGACGGCATGCTGAAAGGAAAAGAGCATAAGCTGCTTCATAACCATGAGTTCTGCAAACGCTGAGCATCGTATCAGCAGCAGGATCTCATGATCAGATACACAGGTGTGTGATCATGGCTAAATAGAAACAGGTCATAATAAGACAGCCCCCTGCATATACTGAGAGTAGTATAGGCAGGGGGTCTTTTATGGAAAAATTTGATTTATACAGGGACATCCAGGCAAGGACTGGCGGAGAAATTTATGTCGGTATCGTAGGACCGGTCCGTACAGGAAAATCAACATTTATAAGAAAATTTATGGAACAGCTCGTACTGCCGGTACTGCCGGAGCAGGAGCGGGAGCGTGCTACAGATGAACTTCCGGCCAGTGCCACCGGGAAAATAGTGACTACGGTAGAACCCAAATTCATTCCAAGGGAAGCAGTGACTGTTCCTGTGGGAGAGGGGGCAGAGATGCGGATCAGAATGGTAGATTGTGTAGGTTTTCCTGTTCCGGGTGCAGAAGGAATGGAAGAAAACGGCGCACCACGCATGGTACATACTCCGTGGTCGGAGACTCCGATGTCATTTCAGGAAGCGGCACGGACCGGTACCAGAAAAGTGATCCATGAACACGCGACAGTCGGAATTGTGATTACGACGGACGGCAGCTTTGGTGATCTGCCCCGTCAGAGTTTTCTGAAGGCAGAAAAAGAAACGATCGAGGAACTGCAGGCGATCGGAAAACCTTTTTTGCTGCTGATCAATTCTGCCAGCCCGGAAGGGAAAGAGGCAAAAGAGACAGCAGCTTATATGAAAAACACTTATGGAAGAAAGAGCCTGGTTTTGAACTGTGAAAAATTGAAAAAAGAGGATATTAACAACATTTTTGAACAGCTGCTGATGGAATTTCCTGTCACGAAAGTCGCATTTCAGATTCCACGCTGGATGGAAACCCTGGAATGCAGCCACTGGCTGAAACAGGAGCTGTTCCGGGCTGTTCAGGAGAGCATGCAGAAGCTCCGTATTGTGAGAGATTTATTTCATTCTGACTTTCTCGTACCGGGTGACCATATCAAAAAGGCAAAACTGGAGCATGCAGATCTGTCCACCGGATCCGCTGAAGTCTCGCTGCAGGTGGAGGATTCATTGTATTACCGGATTTTGAGTGAAATGACAGGGACCGAGATCAAAAGTGAATATCAGCTGATCTCCATGATCCGTGAAATGGCAGGATTAAAAAAAGAGTATGAGAGTGTGGCAGATGCGATCACGGAGGTAAAGCAGAAAGGATATGGAATGATCACTCCTGCCCGGGATGAGATCCATCTGGAAGAACCGGTGCTCATTCATCAGGGAAATAAGTATGGGGTAAAGATCAAGGCAGTGTCTCCTTCTATTCATCTGATCCGGGCAGAAATAGAGACAGAGCTGTCGCCGATCGTGGGGAGTGAAAGCCAGGCACAGGATCTGATCACTTATATCAGAACAAATTCGGAAACACAGGAAGGTGCCTGGAATACTTTGATCTTCGGGAAATCCATGGCACAGATGGTGGATGACGGAATTCGGGCGAAATTGTCCGTCATAGGAGAAGATACCCAGCAAAAGCTGCAGAATACGATGAAACGGATCGTAAACTCATCCGGGGGGCGGCTGATCTGTATTATCATCTGACTTAGGCGCAGCACCGGATTTTTACAGTGGAATTGACAAATGGAAGAAAATATCATATAATGTAACAAAAGTGTTACAAATCTTTTAAATAAGAGGAAAGAGTACATAAGGAGACGAAACATGTTTGAAAGACGGTTAAATTTCGGGCGAATGGCAGTTTTTTTCCTGCTGTTTTTTATGATTGCAGCTCCGCTTCGCACAGAGGCTGCCTGGGTTCATAATTCGGATGGGACATATTCCTATTACAACAGTGACGGGGTTAAGCTCACCAATCGCTGGATCGGGAAAAAGTATTATGTGAATTCACGGGGAGTAAGACAGACCGGTTTTCTCTATAAAGGGAAAAAATGGTACTTTTTCGATTCGAAGGGATGCCTGCAGAAGAGCATCTGGCTTCGTTCAAAGACAGCCAGATATTACTGCGGAGGTGACGGTGTATTATACGCATCCGGACGTTACAAGGTTGGCAAATACTATTATGGATTTGATGCCCGCGGCAGGGTGGTGACCGGACTGCAGACCTTCAAGGGACAGTCCTATTATTTCAGCCCGTCTACTGGGCGAATGATCACGAAAAAATGGGTAAAGATCAACAGTGTGTATTACTACTTCGGAAGTACGGGAGCGATGGTAAAAGACCAGTGGGTCGGTCTGTACTATGTGGATCACAATGGAGCGCGGCTGTGTGATACCTGGAAGGACGACAGATATCTGGGCAGCAATGGAAAGGCAGTCGCAGGTCTGAAGGAGATTGATGGTACCTGGTATTATTTTGATTCCAAAACGCGCAGGAAGATTACTTCCAAGACTCTGGAAATAGAAGAATTCACCTACAAATTTGACAGCACGGGAAAGGGTACGATCATTGGAAGCACCAAAGTACCTCCGACAGAATATAATGTCGAAACGACGTACTTTACGGACAAAGTAGTGGATGATGAGACACTGCTGGCTTCTATTATTCTCTGCGAGGCAGGCAATCAGTCCTATGAAGGGCAGCAGGCAGTCGGAATGGTGATCATGAACCGGGTTTATTCCAGTCTGTTTCCCAATACGGTTCGTGAGGTTGTGTATGCAAAGACACAGTTCGAACCCACCAGACTGGACTCAACAAAATACCGTTACAGCCTCACCAATGTGTTAAACAATCCTGATCTTGTGACAGAGTCATGCAAACTGGCAGCCAAAACAGTTTTGAAAAAGTACAAGAATTATACAACAGGGAAAAAAGTTACACTGAAAATCAATAATAAAAATGTATCATTCCCGTTTTTATTCTTTATGACAAAACCGTCTTATATCAGACTGAAGCTGAAAGCTCCTTATACGCAGATCGGAGATCATGTATTCTTTACCGTCTGGAAATGATAAAACCAGAGCAGGGCGAAACAGATCATATTATCGAACATATGATTGATTTTGCCCTGCTTTTATGATAGAATTCAAATAAAACTTACATGAGGAGTATACCATGTTAGCATATTTAAAGGGGACAGTGGAGAGCCTGGCTGATAATCTTCTGATACTGGAAGTGAATCAGGTGGGATATTCGCTTCTGATCTCATCCCGGGATGCATCACAGGTTCCGGGACGTGGAGAACAGCTGAAAGTACATACATATATGAGTGTCAGAGAAGATGGCATTACACTGTTTGGCTTCCTTTCTGAGGATGATCTGGAGATGTTCCGTCTGCTTCTGACGGTGAACGGGATCGGTCCGAAAGCGGCTCTTGGTATTTTGTCCGTACTGACAGCAGATGATATCCGTTTCGCAGTGCTTTCAGATGATGCCAAAACGATCTCAAGGGCTCCCGGAGTGGGCAGCAAGACAGCGAAGAAGCTGATACTGGAATTAAAAGACAAGCTGAGTCTGGAAGAGGCTTTTGAGAAAAAGCTGACCAATGTTCAGGGTACACATCAGGATGGGACTGGGGAGTCCGATGCTAAATCAGAGGCAGTACAGGCTCTTACGGCGCTGGGGTACTCTGCCAGTGAGTCTCTTCGGGCTGTCCGGCAGGCTGACATTACAGAAGATATGGATGTAGAAACGATCCTGAAGCTGGCACTGAAAAAAATGATTTAGGAGAAAAACATGGCAAAACGGATTATAACGACAGATGAGACAGAAGAAGATATCCGGTTGGATCCGGGGCTTCGTCCGCAGACTCTGGATGATTATATCGGACAGGAAAAAGCAAAAAATACGCTTCGCATTTTTATTGAAGCGGCCAGACAGAGAAAGGATCCGTTGGATCATGTATTGTTTTACGGGCCTCCCGGACTTGGAAAAACAACTCTGGCCGGTATCATCGCTAATGAGATGGATGTAAATTTAAAAGTGACGTCAGGTCCGGCCATCGAAAAGCCGGGAGAGATGGCGGCTGTTCTGAATAATCTTCAGGAGGGAGATGTCCTCTTCGTGGATGAGATACACCGGCTGAACCGACAGGTAGAAGAAGTACTGTATCCTGCAATGGAGGATTTCGCCATCGATATCATGATCGGAAAAGGAGCTGCTGCCCGTTCTGTCCGTCTTGATCTGCCCAGATTTACGCTGATTGGCGCAACCACCCGGGCAGGACTTCTGACGGCGCCCCTGAGGGACCGGTTTGGGGTGGTACAGCATCTGGAATTTTACACGGAAAAAGAACTTCAGACGATTATTATCCGCTCAGCCAGTGTGCTTGGTGTCAAGATCGATACCAGAGGAGCGCTGGAGATCGCCCGCAGATCCCGCGGTACACCGAGACTGGCCAACCGTCTTCTGAAACGCGTCAGGGATTATGCGCAGGTGCGTTATGATGGCAGGATCACTTCGGAGGTATCATCGGAAGCACTGGATCTTCTGGAAGTAGACCGATATGGTCTGGAACCCCTGGACAGACGTATCCTGGAGACGATCATTGTCAAATTTTCCGGCGGGCCTGTGGGACTGGATACGCTTGCAGCGTCCATTGGCGAGGATTCCGGGACCATCGAGGATGTTTATGAGCCGTATCTGATCAAGAAAGGATTTGTCAACCGCACCCCGAAGGGAAGAGTGGCATCCGGGCTTGCATATAAACATCTGGGACTGGAAGGATAATTTATAGTTGTATTTTATTTAAATTCGTTTATAATGAAGGATAGGATGAAACAGAAAGGCGGGGCGCTATGTCATCGAAAACAAAAACTCAGGTTATAATTGCAGGAAAGATCTACACAGTGAGCGGATATGAGAGTGAAGAATATCTGCAGAAGGTAGCCGCCTATCTGAATTCTAAGATTTCTGAGTTCAGGAGCGCGGATGGCTACAGCAGGCTTTCTCCTGAGATGAGAGGGATTCTGATGAATCTGAATACTGTGGACGAATACTTCAAGATGCAGAAAAAGGTCGAGGAGCTTGAGAAGGAGACTGCGGCAAAGGACAGAGAAGTCTACGAACTGAAGCATGAACTGATCACTTCCAGGATCCGGCTGGAGAGCGCGGAAAAAGAAGTATCCTCCTTGCAGGAACGTCTGACAGAGGAGGAAAAGAAGACCATTCAGCTGGAGGCTCAGCTGAAGAGCCAGAGCAGGTAGGAAAACAGCAGTTGCAATGATTTGCATATCCTTTCATCATAACGGAGAAAGATATGGAGATTCTTGCAGCTTCTTTTTTATAAGTCATTCAGGCCGGGATGTACACCTGGTAAGTTATAGATAAAAAGTGTTCAGGAGGGTTTTATGATGGAATTACTTGCTCCGGCAGGTTCTTTTGACAGTTTAAAAGCAGCAGTGACAGCAGGGGCAGATGCGGTATATATAGGCGGAAGAAATTTTGGCGCCCGCGCTTATGCGGACAATCCGGATCAGGAGCTTCTGCTGCGGGGGATCGATTACTGTCATCTCCATAGGAGGGCATTGTACCTGACGGTCAATACTCTGTTGAAAGAGCAGGAACTGGAAGGGCAGCTGTATGATTATCTGCTTCCGTATTACAAAGAGGGACTGGACGGTGTGATCGTACAGGATTTTGGAGTGATGCGGTTCATACAGAAAAATTTTCCGCTGCTGCCGGTGCATGGAAGCACGCAGATGACGATCACAGGGGTGGACGGTGCGCGGTTTCTGAAAAAACAGGGTGTGAAGCGTGTTGTAACTGCCAGGGAACTGTCGCTGGAAGAGATACGGGAGATCATTGATCAGACCGGTTTGGAGGTAGAGACCTTTGTGCACGGAGCTATGTGCTGCAGTTATTCCGGACAGTGTCTGTTCAGCAGTATGATCGGCGGACGCAGCGGAAACAGAGGCAGATGTGCCCAGCCGTGCCGTCTGCCCTATACGTTATCCTGCCATGGAAAGGCACTCGTGTCACAGCCTCAGTATCTGATGAGTCTGAAGGATATGTGTGCGGTGGATCTGTTGCCGGAGCTTGTGCAGGCAGGAATTGCTTCTCTTAAAATAGAGGGACGAATGAAAAGACCGGAATATACTGCCGGAGTAGTCAGTATTTACAGGAAGTATCTGGATCAGATTGAATCAGGGGATATGCATGTCCGGATCAGCAGTGAGGATCGGCGGAAGCTTCTTGATCTTTACAGCAGAGGCGGATTTTCTCAGGGATATTATCATACGGCAAAAGGTCCTTCCATGATGACGGTGAATCGGCCGAACCATCTGGGAAGTGAAGCAGCACGGATGGAAAAAAGAAAAAATTCAGAAAAAGGACTTTACGGAAAAGCACTTTGTGTGCTGTCCAGGGGAGATATACTGGAAGCCGTGCCGGACAGACCGGGACAAAAAGGCCAGGAGGTTACCATCACCGGTGATGTGGCCTGCGGCGGCAGATTTCCGCTCCCGGTTTCTTTTTCTAAAGTATCATCCGGAAGCCTTTTGCACCGTACCCGTAATCAAAAGCTTCTGGATTCGGTAAGGGATACCTGTATCCTTTCTGAATACAAAGAAAAAATTAAGGGCAAATTAATTGTTTCTCCGGAAAAGCCTGTTATACTGGAGGTAAGCTGCGGCAGCATGACTGTGACGGCAGAAGGTGCTATCGTTCAGAAAGCTCAGAAACGTCCTCTCTCGAAAGAAGAGATGAACCGTCAGCTGAACAAAACAGGAGACTCGCCTTTTCTGTTTGAAACCCTTGCGATAGAAATGGAAGGTGAAGTCTTTCTGCCGCTTCAGGCTTTGAATCAGCTTCGCCGTGAAGCGCTGTCACAGCTGGAAGAGAAAATATGTAAAAGCTTTTTTCGGGAGGAACCTGTAAAAGAGAATCTGAATAAGCTTATGTTAAAGGAAGAAAGCTATCAAATGGAAACGGTTTCCCGTTTTTATCTGACAGTTGCTGTGAAGAACCGGTCGCAGCTGGATGCAGTTCTTGCCTGGAGCGCGGCACAGGACAGCAGGAATTCCGCGGTTGAGGTGATTTATCTTGACGTAGCCATGCTGTTTCCACCTCAGGCAGAAGAAGATGATTTTGCCGCGGCAAAGGATTTTATCGCCCGTGTACAGTCTGCAGGGATCCTATGCATGGTTCAGATGCCTCCGATCTTCCGGAAAAAGGACCGCAGATTTTACACCAGGCAGCAGGTACGGGATATTCTGACCAGGGCAGATGGATTTCTTGTCCGTACAGTGGATGCATTTGCTTTTTTGCAGTCAGAGGGATACCGTCAGCCGATCATCGGAGATGAAGGATTGTACGCATACAATTGTGAAGCAGCGGCCTTCTGGAAAAATGCCGGGATTTTCCGGCAGACACTTCCGGCAGAGCTGAATGTATCCGAACTGAACAGACTCGGATGCAGAGGCTGTGAGCTGACCATATATGGAAGGGTGCCTCTGATGTTTACAGCACAGTGCCTGAAGATGAATACTGCAGGATGTACCGGGATTCCGGATACGATGATGCTGAAAGACCGCAGACAGGCATGTTTCCCTGTGATGACCAGGTGCCGGGAATGCTGCAATGTCATATATAATTCTGTGCCCCTTGACCTGATGGGCTGTGGATCTGAACTGAAAAAGCTGCATCCTTCCCATCTCAGACTTTCCTTTACCACAGAGACAGAAGGAGAAGTATCAGAGATCCTGAACCGGTATGATCTGTTCCTGAAGGGACAGACAGATGGAAAGGGGACAGACAGTACAACGAGGGGACACTTCAGAAGAGGAGTGGAATGAGAATATGTCGAATTTAATTATTCAGGTATCAAAATACCTGATTATTATCCTGATGGCACTTTATACGTTTCAGTGCTTTACCGTTTTTTCAAAGAAAGATGAAGATGACAGGAATTTTGTCTTTCTTCGTCAGAATATTTTGATGTTTTTTATGCATTTTGTGGCGTTCACCGTACTTTATCTGGAAATCGGTGACGTGACGGTTCTGAAATTTTACGGTGCACAGGTGATCTATTTTGCAGTGATGCTGATCTTGTTTCGCTGGCTGTATCCGCTGGCATCGCGGCTACTGGTCAATAATATGTGTATGCTGATCTCCATCGGTTTTATCATGATCACACGTATTTCCTATGACCAGTCCGTAAAACAGTTCAAGATCATTGCTGCTTCCACGGCAGTTGCGCTGATCATTCCGCTTCTGATCCGGAAGCTGCGCTTTATTACAAAGATGTACTGGTTTTATGCTCTTGCAGGCATCGGTCTGCTGGCTCTTGTGGCGATCATGGCTCAGTCTACTTATGGAGCGAAGCTCTCCTTTAACATAGGAGGAATCTCCATCCAGCCTTCGGAATTCGTCAAGATCATCTATGTTTTTGCCGTGGCAGGCCTTCTGTCCAATGCCAGAGACTTCAAACGGATCGTGATGGCGACGGGACTGGCTGCTCTGCATGTTCTGATCCTTGTGGTATCCAAGGATCTTGGAAGTGCGCTTATTTTCTTTGTGACGTATCTGGTGATGCTGTTTGTTTCCACGAAAAATCCCTTTTACGTGGCGACAGGTGTGCTGGCCGGGTCGGCGGCGGCAGTGGGAGCGTATTTTTTGTTTGGACATGTGAGAGTCCGGGTGCAGGCATGGCAGGATCCCTTCGCAGATTATTATGCAGGAGGATATCAAATCTGTCAGTCCCTGTTTTCTATAGCTGCGGGGGGATGGTTTGGAACCGGCCTTTATCAGGGCTCGCCGACAGCTATCTCATTTGTGGAGCAGGATATGATGTTTTCTGCCATAGCAGAGGAACTGGGCAGCGTTTTCGGAATCTGTCTGATCCTTGTGTGTATGAGCTGCTTTATCATGTTTGTGAATATTGCGATGCAGCTTGCCAGCCGTTTTTACCGTCTGGTAGCTGTGGGTCTGGGAGCTACCTACGCTGCGCAGGTATTTCTGACCATCGGCGGCGGTATCAAACTGATCCCTCTGACAGGAGTGACCCTTCCTCTCGTAAGCTACGGCGGAAGTTCTGCACTCAGTACCCTGATCATGTTTGCAATCGTTCAGGGGCTGTATATGCTTCAGCGCGATGAAGAGCGTAAAAAACGTCAGGCAGAGGAGCGGATCCCTGAGTACCCTTACAATGAGGATCAATCGGGAAGGAACAGAATGCCCGGGGATGATCCATCCTGTTATGATGAAAATGGCCGGTGGCGGGAATCAGATTATCATGATGGTTATACAGGCTATGACAGGGGAGCAGACTATCGTGATGGTTATACAGACTATGACAGGGGAACAGACTATCGTGATGACTACGCAGGTTATGACAGGGGAGCGGATTATCATGACGGTTATACGGACTATGACCGGGAATCTGATTATGAAAGTTCTTACCGTCAGAGAGAAGATACTTGCGGCGGCAGCTATGAATATGGCAGGTCCTCTGGATATGACAGGGATTATTCGGGAGAGGATCCGGATGATTATGGCGCATATGATTACAGTCATACAGGTGACTATGATTTCGGACAGGAAAACAGGAGAAGATAATCAGAGGATTCCAGATGCAGGAGGACGATAAAAAATGACCAAAAGGAAAAAACGTACTTCCGGCGAAAAAATCAAAGTTCGTGAGGTACGTCTTGAACAGGAAAATACAGAAGTAAGTACCAGAAATCTGGAGCTTGGCATAGTGACTTACTTCTTTATCTTTATGTTTCTGATTTTGATCGGGTACCTGGTATATATCAATGTTTATAAAGCGGATGATCTCAACTCCAGTGCCTATAATTCCAAGCAGGATGTGAATATGGATAAGTATATCCGCGGTTCCATCATTTCTTCCGACGGAAATGTGCTTGCCAGGACGGATGTGGCGGAGGATGGGACAGAGAACAGAATTTATCCCTATGGGAATACATTTGCTCATGTGGTCGGATATTCCAGCAACGGAAAAGCGGGACTGGAAGCTGCCTATAATACGGAGCTTCTGTCATCGAATGCATCTATCCTGACACAGATCAAGGATGATGACGGTACAGAGCAAAAGCTGAAAGGTGATTCTCTTGTGGTGACACTGAATTCAGAACTGCAGTATGCGGCTTATCAGGCTCTCGGCTCTTACAATGGTGCGGTCGTTGCCCTGGAGCCGGATACCGGTAAAATTCTTGCCATGGTCTCCAAGCCGGATTTTGATCCGAATCAGATCGAGGTGCTGTGGGACAGCCTGATCAATGACAGTTCCAGCAGTGTACTGCTGAACCGGGCTACACAGGGATTGTATCCGCCGGGTTCCACCTTTAAGATTCTGACTACACTGGCTTATATGCGCCAGCAGCCGGGCAGTTACAGAGATTTTTCCTATAATTGTGATTCCAGGCTGACGGTGGATGATGTGACGATCAACTGTTACAATAATAATGTTCATGGACAGGAGGATCTGAAATCCGCCTTTGCCCATTCCTGCAATACCGCCTTTGCTTCAATCGGACTTGAGCTGGATGGGGATGAGTTTCATGATCTTTGTGAGACTTTCCTGTTTAATAAGGCGCTTCCCACCAGTCTGATGCACAGTACATCCGTATTTGATCTTGATTCCGGCTCTTCCTATGGAGAGCAGATGACCACGGCGATCGGTCAGGGAAATACGCTGGTGACGCCTCTGCATATGGCCCTTATTACGGCAACGGTTGCCAATGACGGTATTATGATGCGTCCCTATCTGGTGGACCATATAGAAGCTTATGACGGAACGACGGTTACATCCAGTAAGCCTTCAAAATACAAAAGACTGATGACAGCGGAAGAAGCCAGGATCATACAGAGCTATATGACGGAGACCGTCACCAGCGGAACGGCGACTGCTCTGAGCTGGTACGGCTTCACTGCAGCCGGAAAGACCGGATCTGCAGAGTATGGTGCCAGCGGCAGCGAAGGTACCCACTCCTGGTTTGTGGGATACTCCAACGTGGAAGATCCCGATCTTGTAGTAGTAGTACTGGCAGAGGACGGAGGAACCGGCAGTGAGACTGCAGTCCCCGTAGCCTCCCAGATATTCCAGGCATACTATAACCTTTTTCCTGAAAAACTTGGCTAAACAGGCTGTTGCTCAAGGCTGTTAGGAATCCAGCGGTCTGTCTCCGGTATATCCGGCACGTCTGACCTCGGAACGGACAGTCATGAGATCTGTCTGCCAGGGAAGGACATATCATGTCCTGATCCGACAGACAGATTCCATGACTGTCCGGGACGGAGGCAGCACGGGCGGATATACCGGAGACAGACCGCGTGGCTTTGAAATGTAACCTAAACAGATGACCATGTACAAACTTTTGCCCTTGCACCTTTTGAAAAAAAGAGTTATACTGTTGTCAGTCATTTTTGGCACAACGCATAGCAGGAGGGATTGCAATGATTGAGGCAACAAGCTGTGGCGGTGTGGTGATTTTCCGAGGAAAGATACTTGTTCTTTACAAAAGCTATAAGAATAAGTACGAGGGCTGGGTTCTGCCTAAGGGTACAGTAGAAGCAGGCGAGGAATTTAAAGATACTGCTGCGAGAGAGGTGTTGGAGGAGACCGGAGTCAGAGCTTCTATTATTAAGTACATCGGGAAAAGTCAGTATACATTCAATATTCCGGAGGATACTGTGGCAAAGGATGTGCACTGGTACCTGATGATGGCGGACAGCTATTACAGCAAACCACAGCGGGAGGAATATTTTATCGACTCAGGGTATTACAAATATCATGAGGCCTACCATCTTCTGAAGTTTTCGAATGAAAAGATGATTCTGGAGAAGGCTTACAATGAATATTTGAATCTAAAGAAAAACAATCTCTGGGGAAGCAGAAAATATTTTTAGCTGAGGGTTCACGCCGGTACATGAAAGGATTGAGGCATTGACATGGTGCTGCAATCCTTTTTTCATACAAGTCTGTTGCGGTGTGTATTGTTTTGTGATACATTGTTGTAAGGATCAGAGGGAAAAATATATGAACTGGTATGAAAATTTATATGTTGGGAAAAATGCCAAAAAGAAAGCTGCATCTTATATTCGGAAAATAGAAGATGGAAATTATCCTCTTCAAATATATCTGATCACATTCACCGCAGGAGATCACGATCAGATTGAGATCATCAGTCCGCGCAATCTGAAATTCTGGTATCATCAGAAAAAGAATCCGATGATTGCAGGTATCGCGCTGGGGCGGGAAGAAGCACTGGAAGTGCTGCAGCAGATGGTACAGGATATCATGTGTGAGACAGGCGGACTGGATTTCAGACAGTTTTTTCTCTCTGAAACGGGACAAACGGATATTGTATAACAGAAAGGGCATAGAAGAATATGCTACATATTATTTTGGGTATACTGAAGATTGCAGGGATCATAATCGGCAGCCTTCTGTTGTTTTTCCTGGCGATTCTTCTTGCTTTGCTCCTGGTGCCTGTGAGATACAGGCTGCGGGCATCCAAAACAGAGCAGGTAATGGAGACAGAGGCCGGGGTGAGCTGGCTGTTTCACATTGTCAGTCTCCATGTGTCTGCCGGAAAAGGCAGAAAAATGTCTGTGATACTCCGGCTGTTTGGATTCCGGCTTCCGTTTTTTCGGAGCAGAGAGAAAAAAAGCAGTGAAAATGGTGGGCAAAGAAGACATAAGAAAGAAAAGAGATCCGAAGGTTCTGTGAAAAGGAGCTCCGATTCCAAAAACGAAAAAAATCAGTCTGTGAATTCCCGTAAGAACCCGGAGAAGACGAATTTTGCAGAGCCAGAGCAGAATCAGGAGCAGACAGATGCAGCAGAGCCAGAACAAAATCTGAAACAAACGGAAACCGTAGAACCAGAACAGAAGTTTGAGCAGACGGAAACTACAGAGCCAGAGCAGAAGCGAGAACAAACGGAGACTGTAGAACCAGAACAGAGGATGGAGCAGACGGAGGCAGCAGAATCTGAACAGAGCCGAAAACAGACGAAAGCGGCAGATTCCGAAGCTGGAAGTGTTCAGACGCAGGACACTGAGTTTGAAGGCAGCCGTGAGCAGGAGAATCAAACAGATTTCCGGGATCATCAGGAGAACAGCCAGGAAAAAGATGAAGGGTTCAGACGTATTTTTCAAAATATCATACTTCTCATCCGGAATATTTGTGATAGAATAAAACAATTACCGGAACGAATCAGGAGAGCGGCGGATGCTGTGGCGGGGGTTCCGAAAAAGATCAGACGTCTTCTGATGAAAACAGACAGAATTCGAAAGAAACCGGAAAAGTTTCTGGATATGATAGAAGAATATGAAATACTGGATATTTTAAAGAAACTGAAGAAGGAGCTGGTTCGTCTGCTGAGGCATTACGGGCCGCGCCGTATTCAGGGATATCTGGATTTTGGTACAGGGGATCCTGCTCTGACCGGAGAGCTTACGGGCCTTCTCTATCTGGTTCTTCCGGCTAAAGCAGACGACTTTCTGATCCGGCCGGACTTTTATGAGGCAAAACTGGAAACAGAATTTACGTGTACCGGGCGTATCAGGGTCATACACCTGATCAGTCTGCTGCTCAGGCTTTTGATGGATCAGCAGGTAAGAAAAGCGATCAAAAGGGTTATAAAGAAAGGAGATTGACAATGGCTGAGAGTTTTCAGGGAACAGTAGAATCTTTATTTAAGGGAATGGACAGTTTTATTACCACCAAGACGGTGGTCGGAGATGCGATCACTGTCGGAGATACGATCATTCTTCCGCTTGTGGATGTCACTTTTGGCGTGGCTGCCAGTGCAAAATCAGAGGACAGAAAAAATAATGGAGGCGGCGGAATGGGAGGCAAGATTTCTCCCAGCGCGGTTCTGGTGATCCGGGACGGTTCTACCAAACTGGTAAATGTAAAGAATCAGGACAGTGTGACGAAGATCCTGGATATGGTTCCTGACCTTGTCAATAAATTTGTTCCGGGAGCGAAAGGCGCTTCCAGAACAGAGAGTGCAGAAGAGAAAAAAGTAGATGAGGCAGTTCAGGATGCCGCTCAGAAGGAAGAAGAAACCTTCTGATAAAAATCTGAGACGAAACAGCAGTTTCAGCAGGAAAATGTATCAAATTTCAGATGCGTTTTTCATAAAATAGTAAAAAACATATGCAGGTTTCCGGCATGAAGCGGCTGATTGGATATACGTTGTTCTGGATTGCGGCAGGGATGGCAGCGGCACTTTTTATTGAGAGTATTATTCTGCAGCTGCTGATCATTTTTTTGCTGCTGCTGATCGGGTATAATTTATTTGTATGCTGAATATACGAAGGGGCTGTTGCTCCATAGGTGATTACTCATCTATTTTGCAACAGCCCCCTTTGCATTTTTTCACTGCTGTGTGATCATCAGCCTCCGGTACCGGATCTTTGAATGCTTCGTATACCGGCGGAGCGGCGTATCAGAAAGCTGTCGGTTATAATTTGAAAAATCAGATAAAAACGGGCAGAAAAAAACAGGCTGTCTGATCAGATACCAGCCTGTTTCTGTCAAATCAATGGTCGGAAAGAACTAAGCTCTCTCAACTTTTCCGGATCTCAGGCAAGAAGTACAAACGTACATCCTCTGAGCGGCACCATTTACTTTCACCTTTACATGCTTAACATTAGCTTTCCAGATTTTGTTGCTTCTTCTATGAGAATGACTCACGTTGTTTCCAAAATGAACAGCTTTATCGCAAATAGCACATTTAGCCATGATTGCACCTCCTTGAATGTTATTAAGTCTGATTGCACAATCAGACTCACAGCAAGAGTATTCTATCAGATGCTGCAGAATTTTGCAAGTAAAAATTTTAAAAAATTGTAAAATCATATTTGCATTTATCCAGTTTTCTGGTAGAATAGGCTTGAGTCAATATGGGTGTATCAGTACCCGGCAATAAAATCAGGTTTCTAAGAGATCAAAAATAGATGGAGGTTTTGTTATGAAGGGACGCATGATGAATGAACTTGGTTCAATCGTGATTGATTCCAATGTGATTGCTGCGTATGCCGGCAGTGTGGCAGTTGAGTGTTTCGGGATTGTCGGAATGGCGATCGTTAATGTAAAAGACGGCCTTGTACGTCTGTTGAAAAAGGACAGCCTGGAAAGAGGTCTTTCTGTACGGATCGAGGACAATCGTATTTCTATCGACTTTCATGTGATCGTATCCTACGGTGTCAGCATTTCTGCTGTAGCTGATAATCTGTTCAGCAGTGTGAAATACCGCGTAGAAGAGTTTACCGGTATGGAGGTTGAAAAGCTCAATATGTATGTGGAAGGCGTAAGAGTCATTGATTAAGGAGGATATACCAGTGAGTGTGAATACCATAGATGCATCGCTTTTGGCAAAAATGTTTCTGGCCGGTGCGAAAAATCTTGAATCAAAAAAGGAATGGATTAATGAGTTGAATGTATTCCCTGTTCCGGACGGAGATACAGGTACCAATATGACCATGACCATCATGGCGGCTGCCAGAGAAGTGGCTGCCATCGATCAGATGGAGATGCCTCTTCTGGCAAAAGCAATCTCCTCCGGTTCTCTGCGGGGTGCAAGAGGCAATTCCGGTGTTATCCTTTCTCAGCTGTTCCGCGGTTTTACCAAGGTGATCCGTGATGAAGAAGAGATCACGCCTGTGATTCTGGCTGCTTCTTTGCAGAAAGCGGTAGAGACTGCATACAAAGCCGTCATGAAACCGAAGGAGGGAACCATTCTTACGGTGGCGAAGGGAGCTGCGGACAAGGCCTGTGCGCTGCTGGAGGAAAATCCGGACATGGATCTTCATACCATGATGTCCGAGGTACTTACATGTGCAGAGGAAGTGCTGAACCGTACGCCGGAGATGCTTCCGGTACTGAAGGAAGCCGGTGTGGTGGATTCCGGCGGACAGGGACTTCTGCAGGTTTTAAAGGGTGCTTTTGATGCTTTCTGCGGCAAGGAAGTGGATTATTCTGTGACACCGGGAGTTTCCCCTTCTGCTGTGGCTTCTACATCTTCCGGTGAGGTATCCGAGGCTGATATCAAGTTCGGTTACTGTACGGAATTCATCATCATGCTGGAAAAAGAGTACACAGAAGAAACAGAGATGGAATTCAAGGGATTTCTGGAATCCATCGGCGATTCTATCGTGGTCGTTTCTGATGATGGCATTGTGAAAGTACATGTGCATACGAATGATCCTGGTGTGGCGATCACCAGAGCCCTTACCTACGGTTCTCTGACACGCATGAAGATCGACAATATGAGAGAAGAGCATCATGAGCGTCTGATCAAGGATGCGGAGAAGGTTGCTGCACAGCAGAAGGCGCAGGAAGAAGCATCCAGAAAAGAAAAAGAACCGCCGAAAGAGGTTGGATTTATTTCCGTTTCCATCGGAGAAGGAATCGCGGATATTTTCCGGGATCTGGGAGTGGATTATCTGATCGAAGGCGGACAGACCATGAACCCCAGCACAGAGGATATGCTGACAGCCATTGAAAAAGTAAACGCGAAGAATATTTTCATTCTTCCGAATAATAAAAACATCATTCTTGCGGCAAATCAGGCGAAGACGCTGACAGAGGATAAGAATATCATCGTCATTCCCACCAGGACGATTCCGCAGGGTATTACGGCCGTGATTAATTACGTGGCGGAAAAGAGTCCGGAAGAAAACGCAGCCGTGATGGAGGAAGAGATCAAGCGTGTCAGAACAGGACAGCTGACCTACGCAGTCCGTGATACTCATATTGATGACAAGACGATTCAGGCAGGGGATATCATGGGTGTGGGAGATCATGCGATCCTTGCGGTCGGCAAGGAGATCGATCCGGTAGCGGAAGAGACCGTGGCGCTTATGATGAATGATGAGGCGGAACTGATCAGTATCTACTACGGAGAGGACATGAAGGAAGATGAGGCTGAGGCACTGAAAGACAGGATCGAAGCGCTGTATCCGGACTGTGATGTGGAGCTGAATTATGGAGGTCAGCCGATCTATTATTATATTATTTCCGTAGAGTAAATGGAGGAAATGATTTGAATACAGAGCTGGAAATCGATGTGCTGAAGGGCATCGGAGAAAAGACCAGGCAGCTGTTTCAGAAAGCAGGCATATATACGCTGGGAGATCTTCTGGCATATTATCCCAGAAGCTATGAATCCTATGAAGCTCCGGCAAAGATATCAGAGCTCCGGGAAGGAGCAGTTACGGCGGTGAGGGCAGTCCTCACCGCCCCTCTTTCCGGAAGGTATGTCAGGGGGCTGAAGATCTCCTCGGGTACCTGCCGGGATGATTCGGGAGAACTGACGCTGGTCTGGTATAACATGCCTTATCTCAGGAACACACTTCGCACGGGGGTTCCTTACATTTTTCGGGGACGGCTCCGGAAAAAGGGACAGTGGCTTCAGATGGAACAGCCCTCCATCTTTCAGGAGGCGCAGTACGCCGGTCTTTCTCATGAGATGCGTCCCAGATATTCTCTGGTCAAGGGCATGACGGACACCATGGTGTCAAAAGCGGTCGCCCAGGCGCTGGGGGATCAGGAGCTTCGCCGGGAGTATCTTCCGCTTTCCATCCGGGAGCGTTATGAGCTGTGTGAATATAATTTTGCGATTGAGCAGATCCATTTCCCGAAAGACAGTCATTCGCTTCAGCTTGCCAGAAAAAGACTTGTCTTTGACGAGTTCTTTTTCTTTTTACTGCAGCTGCGCAGTCTCAAACAGCTGAGGGAAAAGCATCCTGCAGGATATACTATGCACCGGACAGAGGGGCCTTCGAGGATCATCGATCATCTGCCGTATCGCCTGACCGGAGATCAGATGCGCGTATGGCAGACTCTGGAGCAGGAGCTTACCGGAGATACAGTGATGGCAAGGCTGATTCAGGGAGATGTGGGATCCGGAAAAACCATCGTTTCCATTCTTGCGCTGGTCATGACCGCCGAGAACGGACTGCAGGGAGCACTGATGGTTCCCACCGAAGTGCTGGCAAGACAGCATTATCAGTCAGTCTGCGAACTTCTGGAGAAAAATCATATAGCCTGTCAGGCAGTACTTCTGACGGGTTCCATGACGGCAAAAGAAAAGCGGGAATCGTATGCAAAGATCAAAAGCGGAGAAGCTTCCATCGTGATCGGTACCCATGCACTGATCCAGGATAAGGTAGAGTATCAGCACCTGGCTCTGGTGATCACGGATGAGCAGCACAGGTTTGGTGTCAGACAGAGAGAATCCCTGGCACAAAAAGGCAGGATGCCGCATACAATAGTAATGAGTGCGACTCCGATTCCCAGGACGCTGGCGGTGATCCTGTACGGAGATCTGGACATTTCCGTCATTCGTGAAATGCCCGCGAACCGCCTTCCTATTAAAAACTGTGTGGTGGATACCGGATACCGGAGGACTGCGTACAAGTTTATATCGGATCAGGTGGCCCGGGGACATCAGGCATACATTATCTGCCCGATGGTGGAAGAGAGTGAAGCTATTGAAGCAGAAAATGTTATCGAGTATGCCCAGACACTGAAGAATCAGCTTTCACCTGACATTGCAGTGGAATATCTGCACGGAAAGATGAAGCCGAAAGAAAAAAATGAAATCATGGAACGTTTCCTGAAAAATGAGATCCAGGTACTGGTGTCCACCACTGTGGTGGAGGTGGGGGTAAATGTACCGAATGCCACAGTCATGATGGTAGAAAACTCAGAGCGCTTTGGCCTGGCGCAGCTTCACCAGCTTCGCGGGCGGGTGGGAAGAGGAGATGCACAGTCGTACTGTATTTTTGTACATACGATGGATGGAAAAGACATCCGGCAGCGCCTGGATATCTTGAATCATTCCAATGACGGATTTGAAATAGCCAACCGTGATATGCAGCTGAGAGGCCCCGGAGATCTGTTCGGTGTGCGACAGAGCGGTATGATGGATTTTTCTCTGGCGGATATTTACACCGATGCCGCTGTGCTGCAGCAGGCAAATGAAGCGGTCAGTGATCTCCTGAACACGGACCGGAATCTGCAGCAGGAGGAGCACCGGGAACTTCGCAGAAAATTCGAAATACTCCAGAAAAAGCAGTCAGATACCCTGAATTTATGAAGAAAAAAGCCGATTTTTATTGCAGTTTCCATGAATTTTTCTTTCAAGCTTGCAATCTTTTCCAATTTAGTATATCATGCAACTGTTAAAGAGAACGCCCGCTTTTTAGCAGAACCAGTAAACGAGATTGGCAGATTCATGGGATTTGTCCGTTGTAAGGAGGAGTTATTATGAGAACAAAGAAGGGCACAGACAGCATCGCAAAAGTAGTAAATGACGTAAAGACAGAGGCGCCGAAGGTTGCCGCAAAGGTGACAAAGGCTGCTGCAAAGACTGCCAAAGCAGCAGATAAGACGGTAAAGGCAGCTGCTAAAAAAGCAGAAGAAGTGACAGAAGAAGCGAAGGATGTCGTGGTAAAAGCAGCAAAGGCACCGGCAAAGAAGCCGCTCAAAGAATCAGTATATCTTCAGTACATGGGAAAAGAAATAGACAAAGATGAGATCGTCAAGCGTGTAAAAGAAGTATGGACCAAAGAAATGAAGAAAAAGATCGGTGACATTCATACACTGACACTGTATATCAAGCCGGAAGAGAATATGGCGTATTACGTGATCAATGGTGAGGTGACCGGCAGCGTGGAGCTGTAAAACGATACTTAATAAAGTGGGCAGAAGCGCGGATGTGAATCAGATTTCACATCCGTTTTTTCGGCAGAATTTTCCAGTTTATATTTGAAACGGATGCGCATACTAGGAGTGCAGCTAAAAACTGCATCAGACCAAGAACAAACGAAAAAAGAAAAAGGAAAAACAAAGGAGGCGTTTGAAATGTCAAATCGTTCATCTAACACCGCAGCCGTACCGGAAGCGAAAAGTGCACTGGACCGTTTCAAATTCGAGATTGCTAACGAGCTGGGAGTTCCTCTCACGGATGGATACAATGGAAACCTCACATCCAAACAGAATGGTTCTGTCGGCGGATATATGGTCAAGAAGATGATTGAAGCCCAGGAGCGCCAGATGAGTGGCACAGGCATGCAGGCAGGCGGGACATCCATGCAGCAGGGCGGTTCTATGATGCAGACAGGCGCTGGAACTTCCATGTAACAGGGATGAGACCGGAAAGACGAAACGTTTTGCAGAACAGGTGACGTAAACAGCACAGAAACAGACAGGCCGAGGCAGCACGGAACTGCCGGGGCAGCAGAAGCAGGGATGCCGGAAACAGGTATTCCTGCTTTTGCGTGATATTTTCTGCCCTTGTCTGAAAGTCAAAAATCGGGGTATCCTTTGAATATTAGCATGCCTTTAGCATTATGTAATAATTTTCCAAAAATTTACTTTACATATTTGGAGAATTTTGCTATGATAAATCTGATGTATTTTGAAAGTGGGAAGGGAATGGTTTAAGAATGAATATTGGTTTTATAGCCCACAACAACAAAAAGATTCTGATTGAAAATTTTTGTCTTGCCTACAAGTACATTTTTTCCAAACATAATCTGTACGCCACAGGCATGACAGGCCGCAGGATCGAGGAAGTGACGAATCTGAAGGTTTACAAGTTTCTTCCTGGCAGTGTCGGCGGAGATAAGCAGTTTATGGATATGATCGAGCGCAACTGTATGGATATGGTGATCTTTTTCTATAATCCGATCATGACCAGTCCGAATGCTCCGGATATCTATGCGATTTCCAGATGCTGTGATCAGTACAATATCCCGATTGCGACCAACATTGCTACAGCGGAGTCTCTCGTTATGGGACTGGCACGTGGAGATCTGGACTGGCGGTTAAATGTCCGTTCGAATGAATTTTAAGACCCTTGAAGATCCTGTCGTATGTGGGCGAATTGACCAGGTGTTATCAGAGGGCAGACAGAAAGAAAAGGATATATCAGCATAAAGCCGGAGATATTTCTCCGGCTTTATGCTGTGTATGGCTATTTCTGGGCGGCAGCCGGTTCCATGGTCACCTGCAGCCCGAGCTTTCTCAGAGTACTCAGATCCACCTTGGAGAGGCGGGAGGTGCAGTGGAGCTGGCAACCCTGCAGAGAAGAGAGGGCATCCAGCGCTCTGCTGGCATCTGCATTTCCGGAGGCACTGATGGAAAGAGCGATCAGAGTCTCATCTGTGTGCAGACGGGGGTTTTTGCTGCCCAGATACTGAGTCTTCAGACGCTGGATCGGTTCCAGAGCTTCTCTTGAGATCAGCAGATGATCGTGATCGATGCCGGCAATGACTTTCAGTGTGTTGAGAAGCACTGCCGAGCAGGAGCCGAGGAGCTCAGAGGTCTGTCCGGTGATCAGACGGCCGTCTGTCAGCTCGATGGCAGCGCAGTCATCACCGGAAGCTGCCGCCCGCTTCCGTGCGTCAGCCACGGCCTGGCGGTCTTCTCCGGAGATTCCCAGAGTATTCATCAGGAATTGGATCTTGAACACTTCCTCCTCGGTGGCTTCCTGGTCCGTATGTTTGATGATGGTTTCGTAATACCGGCGGATAATCTCCTGTCTGGATGCTTCACGGCATACCTCATCATCTGTGATGCAGTATCCTGCCATATTTACCCCCATATCCGTGGGAGATTTGTAAGGACTGCTGCCGAAAATACGCTGGAACATGGCATTCAGCACTGGGAATATTTCGATGTCCCGGTTATAATTGACGGTGGACACTCCGTATGCGCTCAGATGGAAGGAATCGATCATATTGACGTCGTTGAGGTCTGCCGTGGCAGCTTCATAAGCCATATTGACCGGATGATCCAGGGGCAGATTCCAGATGGGAAATGTCTCAAATTTGGCATATCCGGCCCGGATCCCCCGTTTGTGCTCATGATAGAGCTGTGAAAGGCAGGTGGCCATTTTTCCGCTTCCGGGACCGGGAGCAGTCACAACGACCAGGGGTCTGCTGGTGACGATGTAATCATTTTTCCCGTATCCTTCTTCGCTGACGATCAGCGGGATATTTTTTGGGTATCCGTCGATCCGGTAATGACAGTAAACGGGAATGCCTCTCTTCTCAAGCTTGGTGCGGAACGCAGCGGTACCTGTCTGTCCCTGATATTGGGTGAGGACCACACTGCCTACATAAAGGCCTTTTTCGCGGTAAAGCTCGATCAGCCGGAGTACTTCATCATCGTAGGTGATCCCGAGGTCGCCGCGCATCTTGTTTTTTTCAATGTCATCTGCATTGATGGCAATGACAAGCTCGGCCTGATCGGCAAGCTCAAGAAGCATCTGCAGCTTGCTGGAAGGAGCAAAACCCGGCAGGACTCTGGAGGCGTGATAATCATCAAACAGCTTTCCGCCGAATTCCAGATACAGCTTGTTGTCAAAGCAGCCGATCCGCTCTCTGATCTTTTCAGACTGCAGATGAAGATATTTTTCATTATCAAATCCCTGTTTCATTTTATTATCCCTTTCCCTGTTTTTTCGATATTTTTCAATACTGGCTGTTATTATACCATTGAATGGGGAAAGAAATCTATTCTTTTTTACCATTGACATCAGGAAAATAAAAAATTATAATAAATACAAATGGGTATTGAAAGGATTGTATATGAGAGTAATTGCAGGAAAGGCGCGGAGACTTCCGCTGAAGACGGTTCCCGGTATGGATACCAGACCGACCACAGACCGGATCAAGGAGACTTTATTCAATATCCTGCAGAATGATCTGTATGGGATCCGTTTCCTGGATCTGTTCAGCGGGAGCGGAGGAATTGGTATAGAGGCACTGAGCCGCGGCGCATCAGAGGTTTATTTTGTGGAAAATGCAAGGGCAGCGGTATCATGCATCAAAGACAATCTTGCATTTACGCATCTGTCTGAATCTGCCAGGCTTTATCCCTGCGATGTGATGACGGCTCTGGCACGTCTGGAGGGAGAGAGACCGTTCCAGATTATTTTTATGGATCCGCCCTATGGTCAGGGACTCGAGCAGCGGGTACTGGAATATATGGCTGACAATTTGCCTTCTTATGTGGATGCAGGGACGCTGATCATCATTGAGGCATCTCTGGATACGGATTTTTCTTATGTGGAATCCCTTGGTTTTTCACTTCAGAGAGTCAAAGAATACAAGACGAACAAGCATGTTTTTTTAAGGAGAAGTTATGAAGATAGCCGTTTATCCGGGCAGTTTTGATCCGGTGACAAAAGGACATCTGGATATCATCAGGAGAGCTTCTGCTCTGGTGGACGAGCTGGTAGTCGGAGTTTTGAATAATAATGCAAAAACACCGTTGTTTTCTGCGGAAGAACGTGTTACTATGATACAGGATGTGACCGGAGACTTAAAGAACGTCCGTGTGGAATATTTTTCCGGTCTGTCTGTTGATTTTGTGCGCAGATGTCATGCGAAATTTATAGTCCGCGGTCTCAGGGCTGTGACGGATTTTGAATATGAACTTCAGATGGCACAGACAAACCGGAGTATTGACGGGGATATCGATACCATATTTTTTACCACTGCTTTGAATTACGCTTATATCAGTTCATCTACAGTCAAAGAAGTGGCCTGGTACGGAGGAGACATTACAGGTTTTGTTCCGCCGGAGATCGTCGATCGTGTATACGGCAAGATCCAGCTGTTGCAGGCGGAAAAGGGCAGCCGTTCATGAGTATAAAAGAGATAAGGAGAGAGCATTATGAGCAGCAGAATTGAGCAGATCATTGAAGAGATTGAAGAATTTGTAGACAGCTGTAAATTTCAGCCACTGTCTTCTACCAAGATCGTAGTGAATAAAGAGGAACTGGAAGAATTGCTTCGTGAGCTTCGCATGAAGACTCCGGATGAGATCAAGCGCTATCAGAAGATCATCAGCAACAAGGACGCGATTCTTGAGGATGCTCAGAGCAAGGCAGATGCCATTATCAAGGAAGCGCAGGAGCAGGCAGAGAAGATCGTCAGCGAGAGTGAGATCATGCAGACTGCCGTGCAGCAGTCCAGCCAGCTGATCGAGCAGACGAACAGCCAGGCACAGGAGATCCTGGATAAGGCTACGGAGGATGCCAACAGCATCCGCATCAGTGCGATCCAGTATACGGATGAAATGCTGGAGAATCTGGAAAAGATCATGAGCCATACGATCGATGCAGCCGGTACAAAGTACAGTAATTTTATCAATTCGATCCAGTCCTGTTATGATATTGTCAGCAAAAACAGGTCAGAGCTTTCTCCTCAGACTGAGCCGTCAAGTTATTCAGCAGCTTCTATTCCGGAAGAATCAGAAGAGGGAGAGCCTTCGGAAGAATAAGATTCCAAAAGCAAGCGCAGATGCAAGCAGGGTGATGATCACCCTGCTTTTTATGTACCGGCAGGCAGAAGCACGGCCCATGGAAGTAATACTGACTGTCTGGGCAAAAGCAGAAAGACTGCCGAAGGCACAGACAGCGCAAAGCCAGATGACCTTAAGTCCCAGAGGAAGATCGAGGCCTGCCACGGCAGAGCATCCGTTGGTGATTTCAAATAATCCTGCCACAGCTGCCTGAAGCAGAATATTGTCCGGCAGCAGATTTTCAGCAGCTGAAGAAAGCAGAGAAAATACGGTGATGTACGCTCCCAGACGGATGGCTGCCAGGATCCCGTCCTGAATGCAGTCGTCGATCACTGAAAAAAGACGGGAAGTGTCTCCGGCGCAGCTGCTTTTTGAGAGCGGGGTGACGGATGGCTGTGTAAAGCTTCCTTTTTGAGGTCTGGATATCAGCCCATAGAGAATGGCGGCTCCAGATACGCTGAACAGAAATACTGCCTGATATTCCGGCCTGTGCAGCTGTTCCCGGGCCAGGAAGGACATGAGAAAGGCAGGACTGACATTATTCACAAATCCATAGAGGAAGTCAGCTTCTTCCCCGGTGATCAAATGACTTGTCTGCAGATCACGGGTCATTTTCGCCCCCATGGGAAAGCCGCACAGGAAGCCAGACACAATGGCAAAGCAGCCCTGGCAGGAACAGCCAAAGGCATGGCACACAGGACGCAGCAGTTTTTCGGGTATCTGTTTTGTGAGTTCCAGGCGGGTGACGATTCCGGAGAGGATCAAAAATGGAAACAGGACCGGCAGGACGGAGCGATACCAGAGGCTCAGACCATCACGGACAGCTGCAAGAGAATCCTCCGGGAAAAAAAGCAGATAAAGAAAACATGCAAGTGTAAAAAGACCGATCCAGTATTTTTTCTGCACAGTGGATCGCCCTCCGATCCTGTTTGCTTTATTGTATGAAGGGAAAAAACGGAGTATGATGAAAAACACGGTCATGTTTTCAAAGATGCGGGCATATATATAATTGAAATGTGTACTTTGCTTCAGGTATCATGAAATATAGGCCAGTTTATGTATGGATCCTTCTGATGCTTCTTGTTCTGCTGATATCCGGCTTTTCCGGACAGATGTACGAGTATGCGGCAGCCATGCAGATCTCCAGCCTCACGCTTCAAAGTGATTCCTTCCGGAGTATGACAGTGGAAGAATCGTACCTGAATATACTGCATCAATTCTGTGAGAAGACCGATGCAAAGCCCTCTGAGTTTCTCACGCCGGCCATGGCGGCAGGCAGATTCCGGATACCGGAGGAAGTGAAGCAGTATACAGCAGATGGCTGGGAGAGACTGCATTGTCTGTTTTTGAAATATAACCGGAACGGATATGAAAAGCTGGAAGCCGCATATCAGGCAGTCTGGGATGATGTAAAACAGTTTCCTGTGCCGGAGCCGGGAATTGTCTTTGAAAACAGCTGGATGTTTGAAAGAACCTATGGAGGCCTGAGGGGGCATGAGGGGACAGATCTGATTCCGCCGCTCAATCTGCCGGGGTATTATCCGATCCGCAGCATGACAGATGGTGTTGTGGAAAAAACAGGCTGGCTGGAGAAGGGAGGATACCGGATCGGAATCCGGAGTCCCTCCGGCGGATATTTTTATTATGCTCATCTGGATTCTTATGCGGAGGTTTTTTCTCCGGGAGATCTGGTGTATGCAGGAGATGTTCTTGGATTTATGGGCGATACAGGGTACGGTCCGGAGGGCACAAGAGGCTGTTTTCCTGTGCATCTTCATCTGGGGATCTATATCTATACGGAAAACAGGCAGGAAATAAGCATAAATCCATACTGGGTGCTGCGCTACCTTAAAGATTGAAACTTTTTGCAGAGTATGCTAGAATATCAAAAATACAGGAAACAGGAGATTTGAACATGGAAATACAGCTATGGCGTGAGATTTTGATGCCATATGATGTGGCAGTAAAGGAACTGGTTCATAAATTTGAACACCTGATGCACGAATACCGCAGCCGGGGAATGTATTCTCCCATTGAACAGGTATGCGGCCGCGTCAAGACCATATCCAGTATTCTCGAGAAGGCTCAGAAGAAAAAGATTTCCGTAGACGAGATAGAAGATCATCTGCTGGATATCGCAGGCGTGCGGATCATCTGCCAGTTTGTGGAGGATATTGAAAAGGTGGTGGAGCTGATCCGAAACCGTACGGATATGGAAGTCGTCAGTGAAAAGGATTATATCAATCATATGAAAGACAGCGGCTACCGCAGTTATCATATCATTGTAAACTACAAGGTGCAGATGCTGACCGGTGAGCGGGAAGTCAAGGTAGAGATTCAGGTACGGACTCTGGCAATGAATTTCTGGGCCACCATCGAGCATTCTCTTCAGTATAAATATAAGAAAAATATTCCGGATCATATTAAGGAGAAGCTGTCCAATGCAGCCGAGGCGATCATCGTTCTGGACAATGAGATGTCCTCTGTCCGGAGTGAGATCATGGATGCTCAGAATTCTCTGCAGATCCAGTCCAATCTGGTATCGGACATTCTGAATACGATCCAGAATCTGTATCGGCTGGCGAACAAACGGGAGATCCTGAAGATACAGGATGAGTTTTACAGGATTTATGAGCTGAACGACATTGAAAAGCTTCAGCGGTTTGGCCGGGAGCTGGACATTATTGCAGAAGGCTACCGGGCGCAGCTTCTGGATCCGGATATCTGATACATAGTCTGGTATCTGGACAGCCGCACCGACGAAATGCAAAGTATTTTGGAGGCTGGCTTTGGACAGCTGCATTTGATTTACATATACAAAGGAGAAGTTTATGGCAGTGATACTTCCAGAGGCATTTACTGACCGGATGCAGCGGCAGCTCGGTCAGGAAGAATATGAACTGTTTTTGCAGGAATTTCAAAAGGAAGGGCTCCGCGGCCTCCGGATCAATACAGAAAAGATTTCGGCCGCGGATTTTTGCGCGCGCGTGCCCTTTCATCTGACCCGGGTGCCATGGACGGAAAATGGTTTTTATTATGAAGACCAGGATCCGGTGACGAAGCATCCCTATTATTATGCGGGACTGTATTATGTGCAGGAGCCAAGTGCCATGCTCCCGGCCTCCCGGCTTCCGGTGTCTCCGGGAGATCTGGTGCTTGATCTGTGCGCGGCTCCGGGAGGAAAGGCTACGGAGCTGGCTTCCAGGCTGAAAGGAAAAGGGATGCTGGTGGCCAATGATGTCAGCGCCACGAGAGCAAAGGCACTGCTGAAAAACCTTTCTGTCTGGGGAGCAGCCAACTGCTGTGTGACCGGAGAGACGCCTGAGAAGCTTCTGCAGGCCTTCGGATGCTGTTTTGACAGGATCCTTGTGGATGCACCATGCTCCGGGGAGGGGATGTTTCGCAGGGATGGGAGTCTGATCCAGAGCTGGCAGGAACGGGGGCCGGAAGAATATGCGCCCCTTCAGAAGGATATTCTGGATACGGCAGTACAGATGCTGCGGCCGGGAGGAGACATTCTCTATTCCACCTGTACTTTTTCCGGGGAGGAAGATGAGCAGGTGATTGGATGGATACTGGAAAAATACCCTGAACTGCAAATGCGGGAAGTCATTCCCTGGTATGAGGGCTTTTGCCCGGGTGCTGCTCCGGCAGAAAAAAGCGTGCGTGTCTGGCCCCAGCGCATGAAGGGGGAGGGGCATTATCTGGCCCTGCTGCACAAACGGGCAGATTCGGGTATCCTGAAGGACAGCAGGATCAGGCTTTCCGGGGAGGAAGCGGCAAACAGCTGGAAGAAGGCCGCCCCGGAGGTGCTGGATTTTCTGAAACGTCTTCCCGCGGATTTTTGTGAAGGCCGGCAATATCTGCAGAAAGGGGAGCAGATCTATCTGCTGCCGCCTTATCGGCTGCCGGGGCGTCTGCGTTTCCTTGGGACGGGTCTTTTTCTCGGGACTTTGAAAAAAGGACGGTTTGAGCCTTCCCAGCCGCTGGCGATGACGCTTCGCAGTTGTGAGTTTGACGGAGCCGTTGATTTCTCTTCCGATGATCCGCGGGTGATCAGATATCTCAAGGGGGAGACCATCGAGCTGACAGAGACAGACCGGGAACTGCCGGATGGATGGGTACTTGTCTGTGTTGACGGTTTTGCGCTGGGATGGGGCAAACATTCCAGAGGAACGATCAAGAATAAATACTGCCCCGGCTGGCGGATGCAGTAGTGAAAGAGGAGACCATGAAACAGATCAGAATCGATAAATTTCTTGCAGAATGTCAGGCAGGGACCAGAAGTGAAGTAAAGCAGAAGATCAGAAAAGGACTTGTGACGGTAAACGGCAGGATCGTAAAAGTACCGGAGCAGAAGGTTTCACCGGATCAGGATGAGATCATCTGCGGAGGCGTTCAGATGCATTACGTGTCGACGGAATATGTGATGCTCCACAAACCATCCGGCTGTGTGACGGCTCTCCGGGATGACCGGTATCCCACGGTGATGGAGTATCTGGGAAGCGGCCACAGGCCGGATCTGGCGCCGGTGGGGCGTCTTGATCTGGATACGGAAGGACTTCTGATCCTGACAAATGACGGTGAGCTGGCTCACCGGATGCTGGCACCTAAAAGCCATGTGGAGAAGACCTACTTTGCGGTTATCGCAGGAGCGGTGGATGAAGAAGATGTACAGGCTTTCCGGGAGGGACTGGATATCGGGGAAAAGCATCTGACACTGCCTGCCGGGCTGGAGATCCTCCGGTCGGGAGAAGAGTCAGAGATCCATCTTACCATCTGTGAGGGAAAGTTTCATCAGGTGAAAAGAATGTTTGAAGCCCGGGGAAAAAAGGTTCTTTATCTGAAAAGAATCTCCATGGGAGGAATTCCGCTGGATCCGGAGCTTGCTGCAGGACAGTGGCGTCCTCTTACCGACGATGAGATCACGAAACTGAGACAGGAATCCGGAATGAGTGCTGTTTCAGAAGAGACGCTGTGACAGAAAGGAAACAGATAGTTCATGATGTTGGATAAAATCAGTACGGTTATTTTTGATCTGGATGGAACTCTTATGGATTCCATGTGGATGTGGACGGACATTGAT
>JAQXWO010000049.1 GCA_029225485.1 Lachnospiraceae bacterium | reverse complement strand
ATTGCATTCGGCCTTCACGAAAATGCGGTATATATTCTCGCTGGCCTTCTTCAGCTTGGAAGTCTCCTGATCCTCCCGGACATAGGCCTTTACCACACGGATCGCCGAGACATTTTCCTGAATGGAAGCGTTCAGGGCATCATACTTCGGAAAAGCCATCTGAAAATAAGCGGTGGCGTGACGGATAATGAAAAACAGAATCACAGCAAGAAAGATCACTGCTATAAAATATACAGAAGCAAGTCTTGCGTTGATGGAATATGCCATGATCAGCGCGCAGATCATGCTGGACGGGGCCCGCATCATCATACGAAGCACCATCTGGTAAGCATTCTGCACATTGGTGACATCCGTGGTCAGCCTTGTGACCAGACCGGCAGTGCTGAACTTGTCGATGTTTGCAAAGGAAAAAGTCTGAATGTGGTTGAACATGGATTCGCGGAGATTCTTCGCCAGGCCTGCGGAGGCTTTTGCCCCGTATCGCCCTCCTGCCATACCTCCGAAAAGCCCGATGGCCGCTGCCACAATCATAAGCCCTCCGACCTTGTAAATGTGGCTGATATCTCCGGTGTTGACACCATTGTCAATGATGGAAGCCATCAGAAATGGAATCAATGTCTCCATCAGCACCTCCAGCAGCATAAATATGGGAGTGACAATGGAGGCTCGTTTGTATTCCTTGACTTCTTTTAGAATTGTCCGAATCATATCGGTCCCCCTTTCGTGTGATGGCCCTGCTTCACGCCGAACTTCCGGCTGTCATTTCTGCCGCACGGATTAGAAAACTCCAATGTCTGACCGGCAGGTCCGTATAGTGGAAAATCTGAATCGAAGCAGAGAAAAAGCGCCGTGATTCCAGTACGTTATTCCGGTGGCACCGTACTGGCCCGGCAGCCAAGTTACTATTATGATAGGGCAGAAATTTTATAGAGTCAAGTGAAAAGTTTGTGTGCAGCAGTTCACCCATATTTCATGTTACTGTTCAGCTGCACGGGGCTGTTTTTCGATCTGCTATGTGAACAGCAGCACGACTTGCTGTAAGAGTATTGTGCTTCAGCACATATTGCGGTAATATAGAAATGTATGCAGAGGTAAAGGTTGATCAAAACCTGCAGAACGTTGTTTATGAATGAAATAAGGAGATTTTTATGACGGTAGAATACAAAGATTCAGAGTACAAAGAGAGCAAAGCGGAAATACTTCGCCGCCAGTCCATAGAAAGATTTTTAAAATACGATCAGGAGAAGATGATCGCGCTTTTCAATCTGCCCTGTGACGAAGAGACCATAAGTATTGATTTCCTTGGGAAGACTTATACCATATATCGCAAAAGCGGGGAACTGATGCAGGGGGAACGATTCGCAGATCTTGACGAGATGGCATCGATTTACGAATTTCTCACCACAGCCACTCATCAGCCCAATGAGACCAATGACTGGAGATCCATTGCTGCCCTTTGTACAAACACAACCGACACCTCTCTTGGCAGATATGTCGAGTATCTCCGGCCATTCGAAGGAAAACTGACTCTTATGCAGGAAGCATGTTCCAGGCTTGGAGGTATTCCTGCCGATAAAGGGGACGTTAGCAGTCTGATCCCGGTGTTTCACGGAATCACCGTATGGTTCCAGTACTGGGAAGCCGATGATGAATTCCCGGCTTCCGTACAGTTTTTATGGGACGCATCCATCGTTGATTTTTTCAGATGGTCCATTCTCTGGAATATCATGACCTGTATCACAAAGCGCATGAAAGAAGAGGCTGATCTGGCTTAAAACATAAAATATCAGGTTCCATTTATGTTTAGGCATGTGAAAGTGAACATAAACAGGAGGTTAGAACATGAAAACAATCGGAATTGATATCGGTACGACCACAATCAGCGGAGTAGTCATTGACATGGATCAAAAGAATGTAATAGAATCCAGAACGGTCAGCAACGGCAGCTTTCTGCAGGCGGCACATGACTGGGAACGGATTCAGGATGTGGATGCAATTCTTCGGAAGGCACAGTCACTTGTGGATGAGCTTCTGGATCGGAATCCGGATGCATCTTCCATCGGGATTACCGGGCAGATGCATGGGATTGTATATATAGATAAAGAAGGAAAGCACGTGAGTCCGCTGTATACGTGGCAGGATCGCAGAGGGGATCTGGCGGATGAAAAGACAGGTGTCAGCCCGGTGGAGGAGATCCGGGAGAAAACAGGGGCTGTGGTGTCAGCCGGGTACGGGCTGGTGACACAATTGTCACTTCAGCGGCGGGGACTTGTTCCAGAGGATGCGGCAGCATTGTGTACGATCGGAGATTATCTGGGGATGGTTCTCACGGGAAGGGACAGGCCGCTGATACATATCAGCAATGCGGCCAGCCTGGGACTGTTTGATAGTCGGAACCTCCGATTTGATTTGGAAAACATCCGGAAATGCGGTATATCAGAGGAACTGCTGCCGGAGGTGACGGCTGATGTGGAGGTGCTTGGATTGTATCGCAGGATTCCGGTTCATGCCGCCATCGGGGACAATCAGGCCAGTTTTCTGGGAGCGGCAGGTGATCAGGAGTATGCTCTGCTGATCAATATGGGGACCGGAGGTCAGATCTCCCTGCTGACAGACAAGTACACAGAGATAGAAGGGATCGAGACAAGGCCATTTGCCCGGGGCAAATATCTGCTGGTCGGTGCTTCTCTATGCGGCGGCAGAGCCTATGCGGTGCTGGAGCAGTTCTTCCGGCTATATGCAGAGGCTTTAGCTCCGGGAGCCGGACCGCAGTATGAGGTCATGGAACGGCTCGTCAATGGTATGGACAGGAGTGAGCTTTCTGTGTCGACGCTTTTTGCGGGGACAAGGGATGATCCGGATCTGCGAGGCTCCGTGACGAACATCAGTGAGGATAATTTTACCCCTGCCATGCTGATCTATGGTGTGCTGACAGGAATGGCAGAAGAACTTTATGAGATGTATCAGAAAATATCAGAAGCGACCCGAATCCGGGCGGCGAAGCTGATCGCATCGGGGAATGGTCTGAAAAAAAATGCGGCATTGCAGGCGATATGTTCCCGGATGTTTCAGGCGGAACTGGAGATGGCCGCGGTGAAAGAAGAGGCGGCTGCAGGAGCAGCGCGGGCGGCAATGTCGTCTGGTGTTTATACAGAGGGATGAAATTCAGGCTTATATATGTTAAAGGGACTGCTCCAGGATGAAGACCCGAGAGTCATAAATGTCCTTTTCTGGGTATATAAAACTGTTTTAATTTTTTGTGCATAGTCGATAGAATATTCTTTTACAAAAACACGAATCAAATTCCGGTCGCGATCTGTTCCGTTTTTACCAAAACGTCATACGACTTGTTTTATTCTGTTTACAAAGTTCATTGGTCTGGTAGGGTATGCTGTCATATTGATCGGATTATAATCCTTTTTAACGTATCAAAGTCATCATCGGATCGCAGATAATCGAAAAATAAAAGCTCATAAAAAGCGAACGGTATAATATTCTCAATGTATTCGTGTATTAAAGTATCATGAGATCCCTGTTCTTGTTTTGATGTTTATGCTGTGGGCAATCAAATTTATACTTGGAATAAATATTAATCTGCCGCCTGTAGATGAATTAATGGTGTTGAAAAGGGGATTACATAAGATCAGTAAAAGAGAGAAAAGGATTACGACAGACAGTGCTTTGGGAAT
>JAQXWO010000048.1 GCA_029225485.1 Lachnospiraceae bacterium | reverse complement strand
TGGTTCGTCGGCTCGTCCAGCACCAGCACATCTGACGACTCCATCAGGATCCGGGCCAGCGCCGCTCTTTTTTTCTGCCCGCCGGAAAGCTGTGCAAGCTTCGCCTCATGATCCGTAATTCCCAGCCGGTTCAGTATCATCTTCGCATCGCTCCGGGCATTCCAGTCCTCCTGCTGTCTTCCCCCTGCCACATAGTCCAGTACATTCTGTTCTTCCGGAAAATCCGGATTCTGCATCAGCCATGCGATACGGATCCCCCTCTGCCGGACGATATTTCCCTGATCCGGCTCCTCCTCTCCCACGATCATCTTCAGAAGGGTCGACTTCCCGGTACCGTTGATCCCTATGATACCGATCTTTTCTCCCTCCTGGATCCCGCAGGAGGCATCCGCCAGAATGGTCTTATCTCCGTATATCTTGCTGACATGTTCTATATTAATGACATTCATAAAAGTGCTCCTCACATATTGATCTTTTCAGACAGGATATCACATCCGTGGGAGGGTTTCAAATGGATTCGGGAAATTTGTGTTAAGCGATTTCATATGCATTACGCCGCAGAGATGGCAGTTGGCTGCCAGAGTAATCAAATATACGTCTGGCTGGTATCCTGTGAGGCGAATGAGCTGTACACTCTGCCGGGAACCCTGCAAACACAAATATATAAAAAAGCACCCATGCCCTCAATTCTTAGAAAGCATGTGTGCTTCTTTCCTTTAACTGAATATCGTTCCGAATGCCCCCAATACCCCGGCGGCACCGAGTCCCATAATGATACCCGCCAGCATCACTCCGAGCATGACTGCCACGATACTGGACTTGAAATCCATATCCAGGAAGCTGGCGGCCAGAGTACCGGTCCAGGCTCCTGTACCGGGAAGAGGAATCCCTACGAATAAAAGAAGTGCAAGGAAAAGTCCCCGTCCTGCTTTCTCCTGCAGTTTACGTCCGCCTTTTTCTCCTTTTTCCACACAGTAAGTGAAAAATCCTCCGATTACCGGCTTGTCCATCCCCCACAGCAGCACTTTCCGCGCAAACAGATAGATGATGGGCACCGGAAGCATGTTTCCGATCACTGCCACAATATAAGAAGAAATCAACGGAAGTCCCAGAATCTGTGCATAAGGGACGGCGCCTCTCAGCTCGATCAGCGGAACCATGGAAATCAAAAATACCTGTAAATAACCCATTTTTATAACATCCTTTTCTTTCATGATATGTCTGCTGCCGGTCTGATATGCTGCAGACTGTTACCATAATAACGTATCGGGCTATTTCCGTCAATCCTTTTTCCGCTACTTCTCTTTGTAATACAGGAAGCAATGGCAGTATCCTTCAAATTCCGGATCTGCGATCTGATCCCGGAACTCTTTACACATACATTTTGTATCTTCACTGATTTCCAGTCGGCAGGGACAGTAGCCGCCTTTTTTCTTCAATCCTTCTTTTACGGATGCTACGATCTCTGCATTTTCATTTAATCTGACTTTACTCATTTCAACCTCTCAATGATTTCTCTGACGGCCTCTTTCGGCTGATAGCCGATGGACTGATCCACAAATTTTCCGTCCTTGAAAAATGCCAGTGTAGGAATGCTGGCTACCTTGAACGCCATAGCAATGGAAAGTTCCTCGTCTACATTCACTTTACAGAAGTGTACATCCGTCATTTCATGGCTGAGCTCTTCCATGATCGGTGCAAGCATACGGCAGGGACCACACCAGTCTGCCCAGAAATCCAGTACCGCAAGACCTTTGTGATTTTTTACTTCTGCATCGAAATTCTGTGACGTCACTACTGTGATACCGCCTTTTTTCGAACCTGAGCCGCAGCCGTGGGAGCCGCACTCATGATGGCCTTCTCCATGGGAACCGCAGCTGTGTCCCTCCCCTTGAGAACCACAATCATGATCTTCTCCGTGATGATGAGCACATACGGTATCCGGATCGTAATCCAGATGTCCTGCCAGCAGTGCTGCAACTGCATCGTCAGCACTGCCGGATGCACCCGGATACAGCGTGATCCCTGCATCCGCAAGGGCATTTCTCGCGCCGCCTCCGATGCCGCCGCAGATCAGTGCCTTCACTCCATGATCCGCCAGAAACCCGGCAAGAGCGCCGTGTCCGCTCCCGTTGGTATCCACGACCTCTGAGGAAACTACTTTTCCATCCTCAATATCATAAAATTTCATTGTCTCTGTATGGCCAAAATGCTGAAATATCTGTCCGTTTTCATATGTAACTGCAATACGCATTGTATTTCGCTCCTTTCTGAATAGTAATCCGCTCCTGTTCCTCACCGTAAAGAAAACAGGATATCTATGTTTTCTGTAATGTATCATACCTCGGTTTATGACATATGTCAACAATAAAACCATGCAGCAGAAAACGCAGACCGTACAGATATTTACGATAATTGTGCTTTTTTACAAAATATCGATATCTTCCGTCTCTGCCGGGTACCTGGCTTCCACAGTACACACATTTTTTCTGTTTTTCAGTATCTTTTTTCCGCCCGTATCTCCCGTAAG
>JAQXWO010000047.1 GCA_029225485.1 Lachnospiraceae bacterium | reverse complement strand
CCGGATGGCATATTGAGTGTTCTGTAATGTCCAGAAAATATCTGGGTGAAGAGATCGATATCCATGCCGGAGGCGAGGATCTGATATTCCCCCACCATGAAAATGAGATTGCCCAGAGCGAGTGCTGCAACGGAAAGATATTTGCCCGTTACTGGCTGCACAATGCATTCCTGAATATTGACAACCGCAAGATGTCCAAGTCTCTTGGCAATTTCTTTACCGTACGCGAGATCTCAGAAAAATATGACCTTCAGGTGCTTCGCTTCTTTATGCTGAGCGCCCATTACAGAAGTCCGCTGAACTTCAGCGCGGAGCTGATGGAATCTGCCGGCAGCGCTCTGGAGCGTATCCGCAATGCGGTATCCAATCTGAAGTATCTGCTGGACGGGGCAAAGACCAGTGAGATGACAGGTGAAGAGCAGGAGAAGCTGCAGACGGTCATGGGCTTCGAGACGAAGTTTGATGAGGCTATGGACGATGATTTCAACACGGCGGATGCCATCGCAGCGATTTTTGAACTGGTGAAATACGCCAACAGCAATGTGACTTCGGATGCTTCGGCTGCATTTATTACAGCAGTTCGTGATGAGATCATCAAGCTTTGCGATGTTCTGGGCATTATCGCAGAGGAAAAAGAAGAGATTCTGGATGAGGAGATCGAGAAGCTGATCGCAGAGCGTCAGGCAGCGAGAAAGGCAAAGAATTTTGCGAGAGCGGATGAGATCCGTAATCAGCTTCTGGAGCAGGGCATCACACTTCTGGATACCCGCGAGGGCGTAAAATGGAAGAGAGCGTAAGCAGAGACAAGTTTTCAGGAAGTCTGAAGGACATCTTTGGCCTTCCTGAAAAAGACTGGAAGCTGTATGCTCCGCTGACCCTGGCTTATATCGGAGATGCGGCATATGAGCTGGTGATCCGGACGGTATTTGTGAAACAGACGGACTGCCAGACACAGAAGCTGCACCATCAGGTGACTTCGCTGGTCAGTGCCAGAACCCAGGCAAGGATGATTGACCATCTGCTGCCGGAGCTTACTGAGACAGAGGCCTCCGTATACCGGAGAGGACGCAATTCCAAGCCATATACAAAAGCGAAGAATGCCACCATGCAGGAGTATCTGAAAGCTACAGGCTTTGAGGCAGTGATGGGATATCTGTATCTGTGTGAGGATTTTGAGCGGATGAATGTGCTGATCCGTAAAGGGTTAGAATCACTGAAGGAAGAGCAGTCCTGTTGATGTACCAGTAGCACCCAGGATAAATAATTATATGAATGTAATAGAAAATGAGAGGACAGGCATGTACGGAAAAGAATCCTATGGAAGAAGGACGCCGGGAGGCGCAGGCGCATCAGAGAATCGGAGGTCATCTTACGGTAGAAAAGAGTCGGAAGACCGAAGAGCATCTTATGGCAGGAAAGAATCAGAAGATCGGAGAGCATCTTACGGCAGAAGAGAGTCGGAAGACCGGAGAGCATCTTACGGCAGAAGAGAATCTGCCGGAAGAGCTTCCTATGGGAAAAAGGCAAATGATCGGAAAGAATCTTACAGCAGAAACGAAACATATGCTGGAATGTCCGACAGATATGAGGAAAAAGAGCAGACAGAGGCTTTGTCATCGGGATACGAAGGGCAGAATGGAGAATCTGCAGGATATATCGAGGGCAGAAATGCGGTGCTGGAGGCATTTCGCTCAGGAAAGACGATTGACCGTCTGCTGATTCAGGACGGATGTCAGGACGGACCGATCCAGTCCATCAAGCGGGAAGCGCGCAAATATGACACGATCATTGATTTTGTGCCGAAGGAGCGTCTGGATCAGATCTCAGAGACGGGGCATCATCAGGGTGTCATTGCCTGTGCGGCGGCCTACCATTATGCAGAGGTGGAAGACATTCTGGCGGCAGCCAGGGAGAAGGGGGAGGCGCCTTTCCTGTTCCTTCTGGATAATATCGAGGATCCCCACAATCTGGGCGCCATCATCCGTACGGCCAATCTGGCCGGAGCCCATGGTGTGATCATTCCGAAGCGCCGGGCAGTGGGACTGACAGCGACAGTGGCGAGAGCTTCTGCCGGAGCTCTGAATTATACTCCGGTGGCCCGGGTGACGAATCTGGGCAGCACGATGGAAGAACTGAAGAAGCAGGGGATCTGGTTCGTCTGTGCGGATATGAGCGGAGAACCTATGTACCGGATGGATCTGACAGGTCCCATTGGCGTGGTGATCGGCAGTGAGGGAGACGGCGTCAGCCGACTGATACGGGAAAAGTGTGATTTTACGGCGTCGATTCCCATGAAAGGCGACATTGATTCCCTGAACGCTTCTGTGGCAGCCGGAGTGCTGGCTTTTGAAATCGTGAGACAGAGGGACTGGAAATAAGACGGAGATTATCATATGAAGCACATGGACTCTTTATGGAAAAAATGGAGCCGGTTCAGAAACAGAACAGGCCGTCATATGACATCGGGACAGATGATGGCGGCCGGATTTGCGGCAGCCATACTGGTGGGCGGTGTGCTGCTTTCTTTGCCTGTCTGCAATGCGGACGGGCATTTTCTGGCATTTGAGGACGCATTATTCACCTCCTGTTCTGCCGTTTGTGTGACGGGACTGGTGACCGTGGTGCCTGCGGCTCAGTTTAATATGCTGGGAAAGCTGCTGCTGCTGTTTCTGATCCAGCTGGGCGGATTCGGTATCATAGCCTTTACGATGGGGGCTTTTCTGGTTCTGAAAAAGCAGATCACACTGCGAAACCGCGTACTGATCCAGCAGGGCTATGATCAGAATACCATGAGCGGTATCGTGGCACTGCTGCGCTATATCATTGCCGGTACTTTCCTGATCGAAGGTCTGGGCGCTGTGGGATATGCTTTTCAGTTTGTTCCCCAGTATGGCTGGCTCAGAGGTATCTGGTATTCGGTGTTTCACTCGGTATCCGCTTTCTGCAATGCGGGAATCGATCTTCTGGGAGAAAACAGCCTGGGAGATTATGTCACGAATCCGCTGGTGAATACGGTGACGATCTTTTTGATCATTGTCAGCGGACTCGGTTTCCCTGTCTGGAAAGAACTGCTCCTGGTGATCCGGCGTGTGAGAAGCGGGGAATGCTCTTTGAAGAAGGCAGTCTGCCGCATGAAGCTCCACGCGAAGGTGGCTCTGATCGTGACGGGTGTACTGGTACTGGGCGGTGCGGCAGCTGTTTTTCTGATGGAATTTTCCAATCCTGAGACACTGGGAGACATGAGCCTTCCGGAAAAATGCATGGCTGCCCTGTTTCAGTCGGTGACTACCAGAACGGCTGGATTTTTTACGATTCCCCAGGATCTGTTCCGGCCGGAGTCACAGCTGCTGAGCTGTATGATGATGTTTATCGGAGGCAGCCCGGGTGGTACCGCAGGCGGTGTGAAGACCACGACCGTATTTATGCTGGCAGCCACCTGCTGGGCGGTGCTGAAGGGAAAAGAGGATACGGAATGTTTCCGCAGGAGGATTCCTTTCGCCAATATCCGGACCGGATTTGCAGTATTTTCCGTGTCTTTTATGGCTGTGCTGTCCGGCACGCTGCTTCTGCTGATCCTGGAGCCTGTCACGATCACACAGGCTTTGTATGAAGTGGTATCGGCAGTGGCTACCGTGGGACTTACCACCGGGATCACTCCGGTTTTATCGACAGCAGGCAAGCTGGTAATTATTGTACTGATGTATCTGGGACGTCTCAGTCCTGTGACCATGGCTCTGATCGTTGCTTCCAAGGTTGGCAAAAAGAACACGAAAGCGAAGCTGCCGGAGGAGCGGATGATGATCGGTTGATCAGAAGGAGGAAATATGAAAAAACAGTATGCGGTATTTGGGGCAGGGAAATTTGGAGCCAGCGTGGCGGTCACTCTGGAATCCTTTGGCTGCGAGGTGATGGTGGTGGACCGGGATCCGGAGCGGATCCAGGAGATCGCGGATCAGGTCAGCTATGCCGTTTGTGTGAACGTGGAGGAGCCGGATGCCTTTGCGGCGCTGGGACTTCGGAATATGGACGGGGCTGTGGTGGCTATCACGGAAAATCTGGAAGCCAGTATTGTCACGGTCATGATGTGCAGTGAGGCGGGAGTGCCCCGGATATTTGCCAAAGCAAGAAATAAGACCCATGAAAAAATACTGAAGAGCGTGGGCGCCCACAAGATCATTTATCCTGAGATGGAGATGGGCAAACGGATTGCAAAGTATATCGTTGCAGATAATTTCCTGGACTGGATTGACCTTTCGCCGAAATACAGTCTGGTGGAGATGGAGATTCCCAGAAACTGGAAAGGACGTACTCTGCGGGACCTGAAGATCCGCGAAAAGCACCAGGTCAATGTGATCGGCTGCAAGGAAGGGGATCAGGTAAATATCAACATGGATCCCTCGTCTCCGCTGCCGGAGAATGGTGTGCTGATCATTATCGGTGAAAATGAAGCCATCGAGCGGATACCCAGATAAGAAAGAGGAAGTATAAAACAGATCAGAAACCTACGGGAACGACAGCAGAAAACAGCATAATGGCGGGAACGAGAGAAGACGGGAAACTGCAGAACAGGGTGTAAATGACAGAAAGACAGGAGTGAAAAGGAGCGCATGAAGTATCATTTACTGCGTTATTTGAAGGAATACGGTCAGAAGACATTCAGGGAAATGCCTTTTTCCGAGGTGGATGCGCTTTTGCTGTCACAGCTTTCCTATCTGAAGTTTGACGGTATCGTGCCGGGATTGGGCAGGCAGCCTTCTGTGGGCTGGGAAGAGATCAGGAACCATCCCCGTTTTGAACATCTTTTTGATGACAAAATTTATGGCGAAACGTACCGGAGGATTTTTGACCTGATCCACGACAGCAGGCGCTACGGAAAGCTCAGGCTGAATTATTTTGTCAGCAGGACAGAGGAACAGCAGGAATCTCAGTTTGCGGCGGTGACGATTTTCGTCGGAGAAAGCAGTATTTTCGTGTCATACCGGGGAACGGATGAGAGTCTGACCGGATGGAAAGAGGATTTCAATATGTCTTTCATGGATTCCGTGCCGTCCCAGAGAAGAGCGGTGTCTTATCTGCTGAACGTGGCGCGGTATACGGAGGGCAGGCTGATTCTGGGAGGACATTCCAAGGGAGGCAATCTGGCAGTCTATGCCGGCTCCTATGCTCCGGAAAAGGTCCAGAAACGGATCCGGCGTATTTACAGCTTTGATGGTCCGGGATTCCGGAAGGAATTTTATGAGCGGGACGGATTCCTGAGGATGAGAAAGAGATTCTGTAAGATCGTGCCGGAAGATTCCTGGATCGGCATGCTGCTGGCGAATTATCCCAGATACCGGGTAGTCAGAAGCTATGGAAAAGGTGTGATCCAGCATGATCTTCTGAGGTGGAAGATACGGGACGGCAGATTTGTATACCGGGAAAAGATCTATCACAAGAGCAGCCGGCGGATGCAGGCTTTGAACGGCTGGCTGGAGTCTCTTTCCCGGGATCAGATCAGCAGTATGGTGGAGGCGCTGTATCAGATATTTGACGGAGCACATGTCTCCAGTGTGTATGATCTGGTACTGGCGCCGTTTCAGGCCCTGAGACTGCTGTGGCAGGGCTTCTGTGCTCTGGATCAGAAGAGCAGGAAGCTGGTAAGGATGTTTTTGAGGAAGGTAATCAGATACATGTAGATGAAGGGGGAATTGTGTGATGAAAGGATTTCATAAGGATACGGTGCGTGTGACGGTCAATATGGCGTGGCCGGCGATCATAGAGTCATTTTTCGTCGCTTTTGCCGGCCTGGTGGATTCCTTGATGGTGAGCTCTCTGGGACCGGAGGCAGTGGCTTCTGTGGGACTGACTACACAGCCGAAGTTTCTGGGACTCGCATTGTTTTTTGCACTGAATGTGGCGATCTCCGCGCTGGTGGCCCGGCGCAGAGGAGAACAGAAAAGAAATGAGGCAAACTGTATTCTGTACACGGCAGTTGTGTTTATTGTGGCAGCAGCCATCCTGATGAGTGTGGTGCTTGTCTGTGCGGCGGACTGGATCATGGATCTGTGCGGATCTACCGCTGAGACCCATGAAGGGGCGGTCGTGTATTATCAGATCATCATGGGAGGCATGATTTTCAACTGCATCCAGATGGGAATCAATTCTGCCCAGCGGGGAGCCGGAAACACAAAGATCACCATGAGGACCAATGTGACCTCCAATACTGTCAATATTATCATGAATTATCTGCTGATCGGAGGTCATTTCGGATTTCCTGCCCTGGGTATCCGGGGGGCGGCGCTGGCTACCGTTCTGGGAACTGTAGTGGCGGCAGTGATGAGTATTCGGTCTCTGTTTAAGGCGGATAATTTTGTCAGTGTGCCTTATATTATCCGGGAAAAGATCACTCCCTCCATGAAAGCCTTCCGGAATCTGCTCCATGTGGGTTACAGTGTATTTTTCGAACAGATACTCATGAGGATCGGATTTATGATGACAGCGGTGATGGCGGCCCATCAGGGAACGGATGCCATGGCGGCTCACCAGGTGGGCATGAATATTATGGGACTTTCCTTTTCCTTCGGAGACGGTCTGCAGGCCACGGCAGTGGCATTGATCGGCCGCAGTCTCGGGGAGAAAAACGAAGAGCTGGCGAAGGAATATGGTCGTACCTGCAGGATGGTGGGAGCGGTGATCGCGGTCTGTCTGGTCGTACTTTACTTCACAGGAGCAAGACCCATGATGCGTCTGTTCTTTCAGGAAGAGCACATCGTACAGATCGGTGTTGACATCATGCATGTGATCGTTTTTGTAGTGATCTTCCAGATCATTCAGGTCATTTATATGGGATGCCTGCGGGGCGCGGGAGACACCCTGTATACGGCAGTGGCCTCCACCATCAGCGTGACACTGGTGCGTACGGCAGTATCCTATTTCTTCGGATATATCCTGAACTGGGGAATTATCGGAATCTGGCTCGGTGTACTGGGTGACCAGCTGTCCAGATTCCTGTTCGCGTCCACCCGCTTCCGCACCGGAAAATGGACAAAGATAAACATCTAACTATGGAGGAAACAATATGAAATCACTCGTTCTGGCGGAAAAACCATCGGTGGGCCGTGATATCGCCCGGGTACTTCACTGTCCGCAGAAGGCGGACGGCTATATGGAAGGAAAGGATTATGTGGTGACCTGGGGGTTGGGGCATCTGATCGAGCTGCAGGATCCGGAAGGATATGATAAAAAATATAAAGAATGGAAAGCAGAGGATCTGCCCATCATGCCGGAGAAGCTGCAGACGGTGGTGATCCCGAAGACTGGAAAACAGTACCGCACGGTGCAGAAGCTGCTGGATCGGAAGGATGTGGGAGATGTGGTGATCGCCACAGATGCCGGGCGTGAGGGAGAGCTGGTGGCCAGATGGATCCTGAAAAAAGCAGGCTGCCGGAAAAAATGCCGCCGTCTCTGGATCTCTTCTGTGACGGACAAGGCGATCCGGGAAGGATTTGAAAAGCTGAAGGATGCAAAGGAGTATGACCATCTGTATGAGGCGGCAGTGTCGAGAGCGGAAGCTGACTGGCTGGTGGGAATCAATGCCACCAGAGCTCTGACCTGCAAATACAATGCGCAGCTTTCCTGCGGGCGTGTGCAGACCCCGACCCTGGCTATGATCGCAAAACGGGAAGAGGAAATTAAAAATTTCCAGCCCCGGAGCTATTATATGGTGCAGGCAGAGGCAGTGTGCGGACCGGCACAGACGAAGGCTGTTCAGGCGGCAGACTCCGGACAGACAAAAGCGGCTCAGGGTTCAGGCACCAGGCAGGCAAAAACAGCTCAGGGGTCAGAGAAACCTTCCAGGATCCGGTTTCAGTGGCGTGATCATACAGGAGGCAGTCTCCGCACCTTTTCGAAGGAGAGGGCAGAGCAGATCAGTCAGTCCCTGCAAAATGGAACGCTGGTGATCTCCAACGTGGATAAGAAAAAGAAGAAGACCCAGGCGCCGCTTCTGTACGATCTGACAGAACTTCAAAGAGAGGGCAACCGGAGATTTGGATATTCGGCAAAAGAGACGCTGAACATCATGCAGCGTCTGTATGAGAATCACAAGGTGCTGACTTACCCGAGGACGGATTCCCGGTATCTGACTTCAGATATCGTACCGACTCTGCGGGAGCGGATCGATTCCTGCGGTGTGGGCCCGTATAAAGGGATTGCCGGAAAAGTGAAGAACAGAAATTTTTCCGGATCTCTGCCCTTTGTCAACAATGCTAAGGTGTCGGATCACCATGCCATCATTCCCACAGAACAGGTGCCGGAGTTTTCTCATATGACGATCGATGAGCGAAGGATCTATGATCTGGTGGTGCGCCGTTTCCTGGCGGTGCTGTATCCGCCCTTTGAGTATGAGGAAACGGTGCTGACGGCAGAGCCGGTTGATGCACAGACAAAGACGGGTACAGACGAAGTCAGAACGGCAGAATCAGGGAAGACAGTGAACTCATCAGGCCAGAAGCAGAGCAGGAACGGTTGCGGGATCGAGCTGGTTGCCCGGGGCAAGGCAGTGCTGGCAGCCGGTTGGAAAGAAGTGTACGGCGATCTGGGAGAGGAAGAACCAGAAGAAGCAGCAGAGGAAGAACTGAAGGAACAGCTGCTGCCGCAGCTTCAGAAAGGACAGCGTATCCGGGTATCTTCCGTCAGTGTCCGGGAGGGGAAGACAAAGCCTCCGGCCAGGTTTCGGGAGGCAACCCTGCTCTCAGCCATGGAAAACCCTGTAAAATATATGGAGAGCAGCAATCAGGCTCAGGCCAGAACGCTGACGGAGACCGGAGGTCTGGGTACCGTAGCGACCAGGGCGGATATTATTGACAAGCTCTTTGGGAGCTTTCTGATGGAGAAAAGAGGTCAGGAGATTTATCTGACGGCCAAGGGACGGCAGCTGCTGGGACTGGTGCCTGAGGATCTGCGAAGGCCCGAACTGACGGCGGACTGGGAGATGAAGCTTGGACGGATCGCTTCCGGCACGATTCCCAGAGATCAGTTTATGAAAGAGATCCGCAGCTATACGCAGGAGCTTTTGCAGGAGATCCAGACCCAGGATGGCACTTACCGTCATGAAAATATGACAAATAAGAAATGTCCCAGCTGCGGAAAACGTCTTCTGGCGGTGAACGGAAAAAATGCGAAGCTGTTGGTCTGCCAGGACAGAGCCTGCGGTTACAGGGAGACGGTATCCCGCACCTCCAATGCCAGATGTCCGGTCTGCCACAAGAAGATGGAGCTGTCAGGCACCGGAGATGCTGCCACCTTTTTCTGCAGCTGCGGCTACCGGGAGCGGCTGGAAAAATTCAAAGAGCGCAGACAGAAGGAAGGCGCCGGCGTGACGAAGCGGGATGTGGCGGCCTATATGAAAAAACAGCAGAGAGATGCCGCCGAGCCGGTCAATACCGGGATGGCGGCGGCACTTGCGGGTATCAAACTGGATTAGTCTATCGGTGCAGCAGATGCGGTACGGCAGTATGCAGACGAGGTCCTGTTTTTTTACGCATGTAGGAATAATATGCGATGGAAAGAGGGATACAGGCTCCGATCCATGCCAGCGGGTTTGACATGCAGGCGCCGGTGAAGCCGAAGTGCTTTGCCAGCACCAGTGCTCCGATGGCGCGCATGATCAGTTCCATGGCGCCTGCCACCACAGGAACCATGTTAAGACCAAGTCCCTGCAGGGTGAAACGGTAGATAAACAGCAGGGCGAGCACCCAGTACAGAGTTCCGCTGATGCTCAGAAAGGTTCTGGCATATTCCAGCACCTGAATTTCACTTTTACCCACAAAAATGGCGGCCAGATTGCTTCCGAACAGGACGTTGACGGCGCCCATGACAATACTGAAGCTGACGGACATGAGGATACACTGAAAGACACCTTTGCGCACCCGGTCGATTTTGCCGGCGCCGTAGTTCTGGGCGGAGTAGGTGGCCATGGCGGCCCCCATGGAGTTGATGGGCATGGTGGCAATGCTGTCGATCTTCTGAGCAGCGGTGTAGGCGGCCACTGAGACGGCACCGAGACTGTTCAGTGCCATCTGCAGGATCAGGGATCCTATGGCAATGATGGACATCTGAAACGCCATAGGGAAGGCAGTTCTCAGATGCAGCACAACATCTTCCCGGGTCAGCCGGAAATGTTCCGGACGAAGCCAGAGTGCCGGGAGCTTTTTCTGGATGTAGATGCAGCAGCAGATGCCGGAGAGCAGCTGCGAAAAAATAGTAGCGGCGCCTGCACCGGCCACACCCATATGAAATACGAGGATCAGTACAAAATCCAGCACAATATTGATGCAGCAGGCAAAAATGAGAAAATACAGGGGAGTCCGGCTGTCTCCCAGAGCCCGCATCATGTTTGACATCAGGTTAAAAAGTATCCCGGCAGAAATTCCACCGAAGATGATCCTGAGATACGACTGGGCATCGTCAATGATCTCAGACGGTGTCTGGAGAAGCTCCAGCGCAGGTCGTGCCAGAAGGGAGGCGATGATGGTCATGAGAATCGCCACTCCGCCTGCAAGCAGGATGCTGGCAGCGAAGCTTTTTTTTACGCCCTCTTCCTGACCGGCGCCGAATTTCTGGGCGGTTATGATGGACAGACCGTTGGTAAAGCCCATGGTAAAGCCAAGGATAAAGAAAGTCAGGCTGCCGGTACAGCCTACGGCGGCCAGGGCATTGACCCCGATCGTACGTCCCACAATGATCGTATCAGCCATACTGTAGAACTGCTGAAAAATATTGCCTACAATGAGAGGAAGCGCAAAAAAGAGAATCAGTTTCGCCGGATTTCCGGATGTCATGCTTTTCGTCATAAAAGAAATCTCCTGTTATTTTTTTATTCATAGCTGTCCGGGACAGAGGCAGCACGTGCGGATATACCTGAGACAGACAGCGTTGCCTTAAATCGTAACACAATCATAGCAGAGCCGGAAAAAAATGAAATGTAATTTCTTGCTGTTCGGATGTCCAATCATGTATACTTGAGGTACAGATGGATGAACAGTCACGGAGGAATTTATGTGTGAAAATACGTATGATATGACATATTCAGATCTGAATCCAAGATTTTTGTTTTCCTGTATCCAGACCAGAAAGGAGCCTACCACAGAGCACAGCCATGATTTTGTGGAGCTGGTGGTGATCCTGAAGGGCTGCGGAGATTTTATGATCGAGGATAAAGTATATCAGGTAGGTGAGGGAGATCTGATCCTCCTGAATCCGGGGACCAGTCATCACAGTCTGCGCAGCACGCAGGAGGCGGAATATCAGACAGAATGCTACATCGGATTTACGGATGTGGAGATCCGCGGCTGCCGTAAAGGAGAACTTCCGCTGTTTAAGGACTGTCAGAGGATCGTACGGATGCCGGAGGCCCTGAAAAAAGAAATTTTTGCGCTGTGCCGGGAGATGGAGCGGGAATCGTCTCACTGTGAGATCGGGCGTTACTTTATGCTGAAATCCTGTCTGATCCGCATGATCTGCCTGATTGCCCGTTTTCAGAAGCAGGAATACGAACAGGAAGAGAAAAAAAGGTATGCGGCGCAGTACGAATTCAAATCCATCAATAAGCAGTATATTGTGAAAAAAATCACGGAATACATGGAAGAGCATTACCGGGAAAAAATCTCGCTGGATCAGATCGCGGCCAATATGTATCTCAGCTCCTACTACATTTCAAAGCTTTTCAAGAGTGAGACGGGGGATACACCCATCAATTATCTGATCAGTCTTCGGATGGAAAAAGCGAAGGAACTGCTGGATACTGTACCGGACTGCACAATTCAGAATGTGGCCGCAGCAGTAGGATATGAGGATGCCTACCATTTCAGCAAGCTGTTCAAAAAATATTATGGAATATCGCCCTTATATTATAAGGCACGGATTCCTGTGCAGGAATAAATTGTTTTTCTCTCTCATAAGCTAGACCGTGGCTGAATGTCTGGTCTGCAGCCGGTACATCAGTTATGGTCAATCGGTGTACGAGGCGCGGAAATGGGGGAGAGGCGATGAATGACAGAGCACTTAAGGTATTGGAGCAGTATGATCTGACCGTGACGGGGATGAGAAGAGGAAGGGGATCCTATATACTGGAGACAGACCGGGGACTCCTGGCTTTCTGTGACTATACCGGTTCAGAAAAGCGGGCACAGTTCCAGAATCGTGTCATGGAACAGATCCGAAGCGGGAAATACAGAAATGTGGACATGATCCTTCCGAATAAAGAAGGCATGCTGGTTTCCAGGGACTGGGATGAGCAGAGCTATGTGGTGAAAGAATGGTATGTGGGACGGGAGTGCGATCCGTCAAATGAAAATGAGATCCTGTCTGCTGCCCGCAACCTTGCCAGACTGCACAAGGTCATGTTTATCAAGGGAGAGCCGGAGCTGGAGAAGAGCTTTCAGGCGCCGTCCCCTCTGGAAGAGATCTCTTCCAGAAATATGGAATTGAAGAAAGTGCGGACTTTCCTGCAGAGAAAGAATACCAAATGCGAATTTGAGCGGCTGCTGCTGGGCAGCTTTCCTGCTTATTATGAACAGGCCCGGGAAGTGAAACATCAGCTGGAGCAGAATGACTGTGAGCGTCTTGTACAGAGCTCCCGGGAAAAGGGGAGCATCTGTCATGGAGATTATGATTATCACCATGTGCTCCTGGCGGGCCAGGAAGCTGCCACCATTGGCTTTGAGCGATGCCGGTACGATCTGCAGGTGAATGACCTGTACCGCTACATGAGGAAGATCATGGAAAAACGCGAATGGGATATCAGGCTGGGAATGCGGATGCTGGAGCAGTATACACAGATCCGGAGTATATCCGGTGAGGAGCATCGTCTGCTGTACCTTCGTATGATGTATCCGGAAAAATTCCGAAAGCTGGCCAACTGCTATCTTGGCAGCAATAAAGCATGGATCTCCAGGCGTTTTCTGGATAAACTGGAATCGCAGAACCGGCAGCAGGAGGCAAGGCAGCGGTTTGTGGAAGCGCTGAAATAGAGTTTATATTACAGGAGGATGAAACGAAATGGAAGATATCAAAGTAGCCATGCTGCAGCTTCTGCCCGCAGGAACTGCAGAGGGTAATCTGAAAAAAGGCCTGGAGAGCTGCCGAAAGGCAAGAGAAATGGGGGCGGATATCGCACTTTTTCCGGAAATGTGGAACTGCGGATATGAGATCCCGGAGGATCCGGACAGGCTCAGAGCACTGGCAGTTCCGGCGGATGGTGAGTTCGTGGACGCTTACAAAAAGCTGGCAAAGGAGCTTGATATGGCCATAGGGATCACATTTCTGGAAGCTTATGAACCGATGCCCAGGAATACCATCTGTCTGATCGACCGTCACGGAGAGGTTGTATACACCTATGCCAAGGTGCATACCTGTGATTTCGGAGACGAGAGCCGGCTGACACCGGGAGATGATTTTTATGTGGCTGATCTGGATACGTCAAAGGGTACGATCAAGGTGGGAAGCATGATCTGCTATGACCGGGAATTTCCGGAGAGCGCCAGGATCCTGATGCTGAAAGGGGCAGAACTTCTGCTGGTCCCCAACGCCTGTCCCATGGAGATCAACCGCATTTCTCAGCTGCGGGGAAGAGCCTACGAGAATATGCAGGGGATCGTGACCGTCAATTACCCGGAAGGGCAGCCGGACTGCAACGGCCACTCCACCGCCTTTGACGGAGTAGCTTATCTGGAAGAGGAAGGAGAATGGACAGGACGGGACACTCTGCTCACAGAGACGGGCGAAGAGGAAGGTATCTATATGGCAGACATTCCGATGGAGCAGATCAGGGATTACCGGAGTCGGGAAGTACATGGAAATGCATACCGGCATCCTTCCAAATATAAATTGCTGATCTCCGAAGAGGTCAGGGAGCCGTTTATCCGGGAGGACAGCAGGAGATAGAATTGAGGAAGAAACAGATCAGAAAGGAGCAGCACATATGAGTGAAGGAAAGATTCGATGGGGATTGCTGGGCGCGGGCAGGATTCTGGATCGCTGGATGAAGGGCGCCCGGCAGGTAGAGGACATGGAGATTGTGGCGGTTGCGTCACGGACAGAGGAGACGGCAGGCCGTGTGGCGGAGAAATTCGGAGTACCGGAAGCAATTTCCTATGAATCACTTCTGAGCAGGGAAGACATTGAAGCGGTGTATGTTCCCGTACCCCATGTGGGACATAAAGATCTGGCCATCCGGGCGATGAAAGCCGGGAAGCATGTACTTGTAGAAAAGCCTGCCACTGTGACGTCGGAGGATTTTGATGAACTGACAGCATGCGCCAGGGAACATCACGTTTTTTTGATGGAAGCGGTCTGGACGCGTTTCTTCCCGCTGGCGGAAGTGCTGCATTCTTGTCTGGATGAGGGTGTGATCGGCCAGGTGCGTCTGATGCAGAGTTCTTTTTCTTTCAGAAGCGAGCCGGAGCAGGTTCCGCGGCTGTTTGATCCGAACCTGGCGGGAGGCGCATTGCTGGATACGGGAGTTTACAATCTCCATTTTGCGGACATGATCTTCGGGAAAGAGCCGGTGAGGATGACGGGACTTGCATCCATGGATACGGACAGCCTTCATCTGCAGGTGGATGAGCAGGGAAGCTATATTGCGCAGTATGATCAGGGAGAGCTGGCAGTCATGACCAGCGCAGTCAGGACGGATATGCCGGATACTGCATTCCTGTATGGCACAAAAGGTTCGATTGAGATCCCGACTTTCTGGAAGCCGTCCCGGATGCATGTGATTGCAGGGGATCGGGATGAGTGGATCGAGCGCCCCGTTTCCCAGAAGATCGCAGGTGTGGAGGATGAAGGATATCAGTATGAGATCCGTCACGTGCAGGAATGCATCCGCAAAGGACTTACAGAATCTCCGGTCATGACCTGGGAAAAGAGCCGCAGTGTCCTGGCGCTCTGTGACCGGCTGAGGGGTGACTGGGGGCTGAAATATCCCTTTGAATAAGATGGTCTGCTGTCACGATGGTGCGGTTGTAAAAGCTTAAGCGCATCCTGGATCACTGGATCTCCAGTTCTACCAGCCGGATTTCCAGTGGTTCCAGATTCACTTCTATATTGATGATCCCGTTATTGATCCGGTCAGATTCTGCCGTAAGATCCGGTGATGTATTTCTGATAAATTCCATGCTCGATTCACTGATATTCTGAGGGCTGCCCAGCTTCAGCCATGTATCATAGGAAGAACCGTGCAGTCCGCAGACACTGAACTGCTTCATACTGTAAAAATCACCGTCGATCTGATCCAGCTTCAGTGAAAAACTGATACGTTTCATGTCGCGAAACGGGGAAAAACCATGGCTGTCCCGCTGAGCTGCCGCATCCGGATAGACATCATGATTGTAAAAAATGATACAGATCCTGCGGTGCTCGGAGTCTCTGGTGACCAGATAACCGCTTTCAAGAGCAAGGATTTCTTTTCCCAGTCTGTTGAGAAATGAAAACACATGGAAATAAGGCTTGGCAATGCCATTATAGGTATACAATGCAGTTCCGCCGTGGAAAAGGGAAGAAGGAAAGGGGCGGATACTTGTATAGTCCGTCAGTTTCCAGAACCCTTCCATGTTGGCTCGCGCCAGATTCTTTGCAATGTTGTACATGGTGCAGCAGGATTTATAGCAGGTATCGTTGCCTGGATTGTTGTGGGCGGTCAGCATATTATAATCAAAAAGCCAGGAAGGGACTGCCGTGATTCTGCAGTCCTTTTTAAATGCTTCGATCCGGTCAAAAAGTGCCTGCAGCTGGGATTCTGTGACTGAATTGGTATGCAGTTTTCCATTCTGAATATGGTAACTGCGCTCACTGCAGGCAAAATTAAAATGATCCGGCAGACAGGAGTGTTCTGTACAGAAATGTACAAATCTCCGGTTCATGCCGTCTTCTGCTTCCGAACAGAAGGAAACAGGAGGACTTCCTACGGTCAATTTTTGGGAAACAGCTTTTACGGCACAGAATATTTTCTGGTAAAAAGAAAAAAATTCATTTTCGTTTTTAATTATGGCACTCTGACCGGGACGTGTGAACCAGATGCGGAAGATCCAGTCGGAGGCAGTACCAATGCCATAGCGTTTCACCGCATGGCAGCCAAATTCATTCAGATGATGGCAGAGTGATTCTATATCTTCCGGAAGAGCAAGCTGCAGCTGGCTCATATCCCCGGTATGATCCAGATAATCAATCTTCAGTGTAAGCAGCGGTTTCAGGCGGATGGAAATCAGAAAATCCAGAATGTGATCCAGAAAATAATAATCGTGATTTCCCGTTTGTGTATTGCCGCCGTAAACAGGATTGCAGAAGAATGAGAGCAGATTGAAACTGATGTATTCGAAGCCGATCTTTTTCTGCAGATCACGCAGCATTTCCTGGATATTGGCCTGCATCAGTTCGGTAAAATACGGTTGATTTTCTGATGCAAATCGCATATACTGATAGACAGTAATAAAGATTTTTGTTTCAGGAGAGTTCCTGCCATATAAGTGGAAGATTTTGAATGCATGGGGAGCTGCTGAGGCTTCCCTTTTTTTATTTACGCAGATCTGTCGGAAGGGGCAGATCAGGATATTATGAAGAAGCAGGGGTGACGGTGGATGAAAAATCATACGTATGTAGCGATAGACCTGAAATCTTTTTATGCTTCCGTGGAGGTGACTGAGCGCGGCCTGGATCCGCTGACCACGAATCTGGTGGTGGCAGATGCCAGCCGCACCCAGAAGACGATCTGCCTTGCGGTGTCCCCGTCTCTGAAAGCATACGGGATCCCGGGACGCCCGAGGCTGTTTGAAGTAGTACAGAAAGTGAAAGAGGTGAATCAGGAACGATTGAGCCGCCTGTCCGGCCCTAGGTTCTCTGGTTCTTCTTTTGATGCGAAAAAGCTGGAACAGTCTCCGGAACTGGCGGTGGATTATATCGTTGCGCCGCCCCGGATGGCTTACTATATGGATTACAGTGCCCGCATCTACAATATCTATCTGAAATATGTGGCGTCGGAGGATATTCATGTCTATTCCATCGATGAGGTATTTATTGATGTCACGGATTATCTGGATACATATGGACTGACTGCCCGGGAACTGGCAGTGAAGATGATCCATGATGTACTGGAGCAGACGCGGATCACTGCCACAGCCGGGATCGGTACGAATCTGTATCTGTGCAAAGTTGCCATGGATATTGTGGCGAAGCACATGGAGCCGGATCAGTATGGCGTCCGGATCGCCGAGCTGGATGAGATGTCCTACCGACGCCTGCTGTGGAACCACCGGCCTTTGACGGATTTCTGGAGAGTAGGCAGAGGGTATGCGAAAAAGCTGGAGGAGCATGGACTCTATACCATGGGAGATGTGGCAAGATGCTCCATCGGCAGACCGAATGATTTTTATAATGAAGAGCTGCTGTACCGGCTTTTTGGCATCAATGCGGAGCTGCTCATCGACCATGCCTGGGGCTGGGAGCCCTGTACCATAGCAGATATCAAGGCATACCGGCCCCAGAGCAGCAGCGTGGGTTCCGGGCAGGTGCTGCAGTGTCCCTATGACTTTGACAAGGCTCGGCTGGTGGTCCGGGAGATGGCGGATCTGCTGGCCCTGGATCTGGTGGACAAACGGCTGGTGACAGATCAGATGGTGCTGACGGTGGGCTATGATATTGAAAATCTGAGTGCAAAAGGGCAGAACAGACCCTACAAAGGGGAAGTGACCGTGGACCGGTACGGACGCAGGATTCCCAAGCATGCCCACGGCACGGCGAATCTGGGGCGGCAGACCTCTTCTTCCAGACTGATCACGGAGGCGGTCATGGAGCTGTATGACCGGATCGTGAATCCGGATCTGCTGGTGCGGAGAGTCTATCTGACTGCGAATCACGTGGTGGACGAAAGGGAAGCCACAAAAACAGAAGTCTATGAGCAGCTGGATCTGTTCACGGATTACGAAGCACTGCAGGAGCAGCGCAGGGAGGAAGAGGAAAAGCTGGAACGGGAGAAGAAAATGCAGCAGGCGGTGCTGGATATCAAAAAGAAATTTGGAAAGAATGCAATTCTGAAAGGTATGAACCTGGAAGAAGGAGCCACCACCATCATGAGGAATGGTCAGGTGGGCGGACACAAGGCATAGAAAAGAGGGTTCAAAAAGATATGGCACAGAGCGGACATTCATATGATGATATCATCGATCTTCCACATCACATTTCCAAAACACATCCACAGATGCCGGTCTCAGACAGGGCGGCCCAGTTTTCCCCCTTTGCGGCTCTGACAGGGTATGAGTCGGTGATACAGGAGGCCGGAAGGCTCACCGATGCCAGAATCGAGCTGGATGAATACAGCAAAGCGGAACTGGACAGGAAGCTGCAGAGACTGCAGGAAAAGATACATCTTCATCCGGAAGTAAGTGTTACCTATTTTGAGCCGGATGAAAGAAAAGAGGGCGGTACTTATGTGACCGCCCGGGGGAAGATCAGGAAAATCGATCCATGCAGGGATATCATTCTGATGGAGGATGGGAGAATTGTGCCGGTGAAAGAGATCATTGAGATCGAGTGAGAAACCAATGGGGACAGAGTGTTCTGGCAGCTAAGTCAGAAAACTCCGTCCCCATTGTGCACCTATTTTCTTCCCAGTTCTCTGTGAAACTCCTCCAGCGTTGCCACCCCTTCCTGGGTGACCGGTTTGACCCATTTGCCGCTTCTGGTGTACCGCCATTCGAAGAACAGACGGATCAGCTCATCCGTATAAACGAAGGCGAAGACTGCCAGGAACGGAAGGCGGAGCACCATGCCGGCGATCCAGGTGGCCGGCACGCTGATAGTGAAGAGACATACGATCTCCAGTACGGTGCCGAAGACAGGCTCTCCGCCGGCCCGGTAGCAGCTGTTCATGATATAGTTGCAGGTGCGGACGGTGCCCGCCGCCAGGTAGATCAGCAGCATATATTTCCCGTAATACAGAGCCTCTGCGCTGAGTCCGAACAGACCGAGCAGCGGCCGGTTGAAGATCAGCATGATGGAGACGATGGTAAAGGTAATGGCAGGACAGAGCAGCGAAAAGGCTTTCATGGAGCGGTAGCCTTTCATGTGGTTGCCTGCGCCGATCTCGTTGCCTACCACCACGGAGCTGGCATCTGCCAGACCGCCGAAGAATGCAAACACGAAGCCCTCCAGCACACGGAAGGCAGCCATGGCAGCGATGGCGGACTCTGACTGGCGGCCGATGACGACGTTGATCAGCATCTGACCGATTCCGTAAAACAGCTCATTGCAGATGATCGGCAGACATTTTTTGAGATAAGTGCTGATAAAATCCATATCCCATCCGAACATTTCACGCAGATTCATCCGGACGGTTTTCTGATCCCGCAGAAGAAAGATCAGGAGCAGGATAAAATTCACAATACTGGATGCAAGAGTACCTACGGCAGCGCCGGCGGCGCCCATTTTCGGCATACCGAAGTGTCCGTAGATCAAGGTCCAGTTCAGGCAGAAATTCACAATGATCCCAACGGTGGAGCCGATCAGAGGCGCCTTGACTCTCTCTGTGGACCGCAGAAGGAAATTCATCAGCAGTACCATGACGGTGAGCGGGTAGGAAAAGCCTACGATCCGTATGTAAGGAATGCCGATCTGAATAATGGATTCCTTGTCGGTATAAATTCTGAGGAGAAAGACCGGGTTAACGACAGCCACGCCTCCGAAGGCCAGTGCGATCAACAGCATGCACAGCAGGGAAATACCGAAGCTCCGGTTGATTCCCCGGATGTTTCTGGCTCCCCAGTATTGTGCGAAAAACAGCAGTGCGCCTCCCGCAAACCCGAAATAGCAGGAAAAAAACAGGGAAGTGATCTGGGAACAGATTCCAATCGCAGCAACAGACAGTTCTCCCTGGCTTCCAATCATGATGGTGTCTACCATGCTGGCGGTGGTGGACAGAAGATTCTGAAAGGCGATGGGGAGTGCCAGTGTAAAAACAGATGCAAAAAAGGCTTTCCAGTTAAAAGCCTGTCTTTGTGACATATCAGATGTCCTCCTTTTGTGTTGGTTTGTTTCACTTGAGCGACGCTATACGGTACTGCATGTCTGCACGTGCTCCCAGCTGCCAGAATGCCACGGCGCTGGCAGCGGCTACGTTCAGGGAGTCTACGCCGTGAGACATGGGGATCCGGACGGTGTAATCGCAGTCAGCGATGGTGGATGCCGCCAGACCGTCTCCTTCGGAGCCAAGTACGATGGCCAGCTTTTCTTCGGACATCAGCCGGGGATCGTCAATAGAGACGGAATCGTCCTTCAGAGCCATGGCGGCGGTCCGAAATCCCATGTTCTTCAGCAGCTCCATGCCCTGTGACGGCCAGGGGCAGTCTTCATTGCCCAGAAAAGTCCAGGGGATCTGAAAGACGGTGCCCATGCTGACACGGATGGCACGGCGGTAAAGCGGATCGCTGCAGTCCGGCGTCAGGAGCACGGCATCCATCCCAAGGGCCGCGGCAGAGCGGAAGATTGCGCCGATATTGGTGGGATTCATGATATTTTCCAGCACGGCGATCCGACGCGATCCGGCGCATACCTCCTCCGGGGAGGGCAGCGGCGGACGGTGCATGGCGCAGAGAACGCCCCGGGTGAGCTGGAATCCGGTCAGCTGCGTGAGCACATCAAAATCGGCGATGTAGATGGGAATATCACCGCACCGGGCAACCACATCCCGGGCTTCTCCCTCGATGTGCTTTCGTTCCAGCAGCAGCGAAACCGGCCGGCATCCTGCGTCCAGAGCCCGCTCCACCACTTTTGGGCTTTCCGCAATAAAAAGCCCCTTCTCCGGCTCATGCCGGTTCAGAAGCTGTCCTTCCGTCATCCGGGCGTAGATGTCCAGCTCCGGGGCGGAAAAATCTGTGATTTCAATGATATTTTGCAAGGGAATCCTCCATAAAAACAATGATCGAAACAGGTAAACTGCATCCATTATAGTAGGTATGATATCGTGTGTCAAATGGTTCGTGAGATAGAAAAAATCTGGTATCTGTCTGTGTGAAACATGTTTTTTTTGTTCTGATTGAATAAATCAGTCGAAAGAGTTATAATCGTAGCAAATAGGCTGTGAATAAATGTATTTTCTGAAAACAAAGCCGGATGTTTTTGAAATGTATTTAGGAAACAGCTGAGCGTGAAAAAGGATGGAGGTAAGGTTTTATGATTTACTTGGTGGTGATTGCCGCCGGCCTGGCGCTTAGTTTTGCTGCGTTCAATTTTATGACGGTGAAGCGCATGCCGGAGGGCACGGAAAAGATGCAGGAGATTGCAGATGCGATACGGATCGGGGCAAATGCATTTATCCATTACGAGTATAAGATCCTGTATCTCGTAGTGGCGATCGTGGCGGTATTGCTGTCTGTGATCACTACCTGGCATGCAGCAGTGGCCCTGATCATTGGTTCGGTCATGTCAGGATGCGCAGGTTTTGTGGGAATGAAGATTGCTACTTATGCGAATGTCAGAGTGGCCAACCGGGCACGGGAGACGAAGGATATCGGTGAGACCGTGAAGGTGGCATTCCGCGGAGGCTCTGTCATGGGACTTTGCGTAGGCGGTTTTGCACTTCTCGGTATTTTCATTGTGTATATGGTATTCGGCATCGGTATGGGGCAGATCGATATCACATCAGCTTCCTATACAAATATGCTGGGGCTGAGCTTCTGTCCCTTTACCATGACGCTTTCCGGCTATGCACTGGGATGCTCTATGGTAGCCATGTTTAACCGTGTAGGCGGCGGTATTTATACGAAGGCGGCAGATATGGGAGCTGATCTGGTGGGAAAGACGGAAGCCCATATCCCGGAGGATGACCCGAGAAATCCGGCTACCATCGCGGATAATGTAGGTGATAATGTAGGTGACGTGGCGGGACTTGGATCGGATCTGCTGGAAAGCTTTGTGGGAGCTGTTTCCTCAGGTATCATTCTGGCCTACCACATGTTTTCCAAATCCCTGGCAGAGGGTACCGGCATGGGCAATGAACTGCTGAAGACGCTGATCCTGTTTCCGCTGGTATTTGTATCGATTGGCCTGATTGCGGCATGCATTGGTATTGCAAGCCTTCTTTTTAAGAAAAATATGTCACAGGATCCCCATAAGGATCTGAACGGAGCGACTTATATTGCAGCGGGCGCCACCCTGGTCCTGGGCCTGGTATCTGCGTTCCTGATGTTCCGTGGATATGAGGGCAGTGCGCTTCGCACGATCCTGGGCTTCAAGTGCGGCTGGTTTTCCGCCTGGATCGCAGCAGCAGTGGGCGTGGCCTCCGGTGTGATCATCGGTATGCTGGCGGAGATTTATACTTCTGCTGATTACAATCCTACAAAGAATCTGGCCAGAGCTTCTCTGGAGGGAGCGGCCCTTACGATTACCCAGGGACTGGCGCTCGGCATGAAATCCTGCATGGCTCCCTGTCTGGTGCTAGGGGCAGGTATCATCATTTCCTATCAGGCGGCAGGCATGTATGGGGTAGCCATGGCGGCCATGGGAATGCTCTCCTTCGTAACAGCTACCGTCTCGGTAGATACATATGGACCGATTTCAGACAATGCAGGCGGTATCGCAGAGATGTCCATGCTGGACCCGGAAGTCCGCAGGATCACAGATACCCTGGATTCTGTCGGAAACACGACGGCTGCTATCGGAAAAGGGTTTGCCATCGGCTCCGGAGCGCTGGCTGCTCTGGCACTGATGATTTCCTATCTGTATTCCTACAATGATTTCAGCACAGAGCTGATTTTGAATCTGATGGAGCCTATGACGCTGGCAGGAGTTGTCATCGGAGGAGCACTGCCCTTCCTGTTCTCCGGTATGCTGATCGAGGCAGTGGCAAAGGCGGCCCGAAAGATGGTAGAAGAAGTCCGCCGCCAGTTCCGGGAGATACCTGGTATACTGGAAGGAAAAGCAAAGCCGGACTACAAGACCTGCATTGAGATTTCCTCCAAAGGCGCGATCGGCGAGATGAAGGTTCCCTCCATTCTGGCGATCGTAGTTCCTGTGGCCTGCGGCTTTATCCTGGGGCCGGAATTCGTGGGAGGTATCCTGATCGGCTCCACCATCTGTTCCATTATGATCGCGATCTTCGCCGGAAATGCCGGAGGAGCCTGGGACAACGGCAAGAAATATATCGAATCCGGCGCCATTGAAGGCTGCGGAAAAGGCAGCCCGGCTCACGATGCGGCGGTAGTCGGCGATACGGTGGGCGATCCTCTGAAGGATACGGTAGGCCCGTGCCTCGACATCTTTATCAAAATCATGTCCACAGTGTCTCTTGTGGCAGTGGCGGTATTTGCAGAGCATAATCTGGCAGATATGATTATGAATCTTATGAAGTAAAAGATTAAGACCGTTCATTCATCAGGGTGAACGGTCTTTTCGGTGAAAGAAATCTATTTCATTTCAGAAATAATGGCAAGCAGCTCCTGACGCATGACATCCAGGGGAGCCTTCTGCCCGGTCCACAGCTCGATCTGGGCAGCACCCTGATACAGGGACATGCCAAGCCCGTTCAGGACGCGGCATCCTTTTGCCTCTGCATTTTTCAAAAATTCTGTCCGGGCCGGATTGTAGCAGGCATCGAAATAAAGCTGTCCGGGCCGGATATATTCTTTGGGCATGGGGGTGGTTCCGATGGAATCACCCATGCCGATCCCGCTGGCATTGATCACCACCTCGCATCCGGCGATGCGGGAAAAGTCTCCCGCGGGGACAAATTCCGCCACCGGGGCAAAGCTTGTGTTGATATCATGA
>JAQXWO010000046.1 GCA_029225485.1 Lachnospiraceae bacterium | reverse complement strand
CAGCGGCCCTGTGCAGTCTGGAGTATTATACGCATGTTCCCCAGGATCTGACGCCCATGATTTTCCTTTTGAATCTGCTGTTTTTCTGGATCCTGTACGGGATGCTGACAGTGCTGACCGGTCGATCTGATGTGGGCTGCTGCATCGCCACACTGGTTCCCATGCTGTTCGGTCTGGCGAATTATTTTGTAGTACAGTTTCGCTCCTCCCCGATCGTGCCCTGGGATCTGCTGTCCATCGGGACTGCAGTGACGGTGACGGACAGCTATTCCTTTACCTTTAAGTGGAGTACGGTATTCGTCCTCTATGGATTTATCTGGATCCTGCTTCTGGCTTCCAGGACGACCCTGCGGATCCGCAGACCTGTGATCCGGATACCGGCAGCTGCTGCATTTGTGGCTCTGATGGCAGTGTATGTGAACGGGATCCAGAGCAGTGCTGTTCAGGCTTATTTTGGGATGGATACGACGCTGTTTACTCTGAATGTCCTGTACCGGAATAATGGCATTGCAGCAGCTTTTCTGGGTAATCTTCGTTTCCTGAATCTGGAGGAGCCGGAAGGGTATGCGATGGAAAAGGTGGAAGAGCTTCAGGCAAAAGTTGAGGAGCTTGCAGCAAAGGGGCAGGAAACCGGGAATTCTTCTGCAGCAGAATCGCAGGATGACATGCCGAATGTAATCGTGATTATGGATGAAGCTTTTTCAGATCTTTCTGTCTGGGGCGATTTCAACACAAGCCAGGAAGTGATGCCTTTCTTTCAGAGTATTCAGGAAGAATCGGTCGGCGGTGAAGTGTATGTGTCAGTAAAAGGCGGCAATACCGCCAATACGGAATTTGAATTTCTGACGGGAGATACGATGGGATTTCTGCCCGCCGGCAGCATTCCCTATCAGCAGTACATCAATGAAAAGCTTCCGAATCTGGCCAGTCACCTGAAAGGACTGGGATATCAGACGGTGGCCATCCATCCGTATTATAAGACGGGCTGGGACAGAGACGAGGTCTATGATCTGTTCGGGTTTGATGATTTCCTTGGTATGGAGTCCTTTGCCAGTCCGTTAAAATACAGAGGATATATCAGCGACCAGTCAGCTTTTGAGAAGATCATAGAGCAGTATGAGCAGAAATCATCGGATGCCCGGATGTTTGTTTTTGAAGTGACTATGCAGAATCATGGGGGATACAGCAAGGAGACTCCTGATTTTGATTCCTATGTGAAGCTTCCGGATGTGACCTTCAGGTCTGCCCAGACTCTGGCGGTGGAAAAGTATCTGACTCTGATGAACCGGACAGACCGGGCCCTGGAAGAGCTCGTCACATATTTCGAAGAGCAGGAGGAGCCTGTGATCCTGCTGATCTTTGGCGACCATCAGCCGTCAGACTATATCACAAATCCGGTAGCCAGACTGACAGGTTTTGATTCTGACGGTTCATTGGAAGCAGTTCAGACCGGTTATCGTGTACCTTTTGTGATCTGGAGCAATTATGGTCTGGAACAGAAGTATTACGAGGGGATCAGCGTGAATTATCTCAGCAGTATCCTGATGCAGGAGGCGGGGATTCCGTTGACAGATTATCAGCAGTATCTGTCAGAACTGATGGAGATGTTGCCGGTCATCACCGGAAATGTGTACCAGGATGCGGAGGGCACCTTCTACAACTGGTCGGAGAAGGCGTATGAAGAGGAACTGAACGAATACAGGATGATTCAGTACAATCATCTGGTGGATGGAAAGAACCGTGTGGAGTCTTTTTTCGAATGAAATTTTTTATGAATGATATTGACAAAAAAGATGTGCCTGGATTATAGTATTACCTAGTTCAATACCTTAGTGTACTAAAGTATTAATTTTTTTTGAGGAGAGAAACTTATGAAAAAACCGTTTGTGACAAAGGAGCAGCTGGAAGAGATCGTGCGTCAGTATCCGACACCCTTTCATTTATATGATGAAAAGGGCATTCGTGAGAATGTGAAGGATCTGTACGAGGCATTTTCCTGGAACAGGGGCTTCAAAGAATTCTTTGCTGTAAAGGCGACTCCGAACCCCTTTCTGATCAATATTCTGAGAGAGTACGGCTGCGGGACAGACTGTTCCTCCATGACAGAGCTGATGCTTTCCGAAGCAATTGGGATGTCCGGATATGATATTATGTTTTCTTCCAACGACACACCGCTTGATGAGTTTAAGAAAGCTGCCGATCTGGGCGCGATCATCAATCTGGATGATATCACGCATATCGAGAAGGTGGAGGAGGCAGTGGGCCATCTGCCGAAGCGGATGTGCTGCCGTTACAATCCCGGCGGAGTATTCAAGATCAGCAATGACATCATGGACAATCCGGGTGATGCCAAGTACGGCATGACCACGGAGCAGATCGAGGAAGCATTCCGGATCATGAAATCTAAGGGCGTCGAGGAGTTCGGTATCCATGCATTTCTGGCCAGCAACACCGTGACCAACGATTACTATCCAATGCTGGCGAAGGTACTCTTTGAGCTTGCAGTCCGACTTCACGAAAAGACAGGAGCCAATATTAAATTCATCAATCTGTCTGGCGGAATCGGTATCCCGTATCGCCCGGATCAGGAGAAAAATGACATCTTCCGGATTGCAGAAGGTGTGCGGAAGGTATATGAGGAAGTGCTGGCACCGGCAGGTATGGATGACATTGCCATTTACACGGAGCTTGGCCGCTATATGCTTGGTCCCTATGGCTGTCTGGTGACTACGGCCATCAACGAGAAGCATACCCACAAAGAGTACATCGGTGTGGATGCCTGTGCAGTCAACCTGATGCGTCCGGCCATGTATGGAGCATACCATCATATCACCGTCATGGGCAAGGAAGATCAGCCCTGTGATCATACTTACGATGTGACCGGTTCCCTCTGCGAGAATAATGATAAATTTGCCATAGACCGTCAGCTGCCGAAGATCGACATGGGAGACCTTCTGGTGATCCACGATACCGGCGCTCACGGATATTCCATGGGCTACAATTACAATGGAAAACTGAGATCCGCAGAGGTACTTCTGAAGGAGGACGGCACCGCACGGCTGATCCGTCGTGCAGAGACTCCGAAGGATTACTTTGCGACGTTTGATTTCTGTGATATTCTGAAAGATATGAAGTATTAAGAAACAGGTTCGGGGAAGGAACTGGCATTGTAAAATAAAAGCATCTGTGTGAAGGCTTTTGATCCCTCATGCGGATGCTTTTTTAAACGAAAATGGGCAAATGGCATGGACTCAGACTTTTGACCCTGGTATCATCATATAAATCAAAAGCAGAAACCTCACAACAAAAAACTGCTCCGGAAAAATCACCGGAGCAGTAGATCTGCAAATAAAAATGCCGCTGGCCGGACTCGAACCGGCACGGTATTACCCGCTTGATTTTGAGTCAAGTGCGTCTGCCAATTCCGCCACAGCGGCATGTGTAATAGGAATCACACAAAAGGTATATTATCATAATTTAATTTGAAATGCAAGAAAAAAATGAAAAACATATTCTTTTTTGTTGGGGCGTTTGCCGGACTTTCGCTGTCAATTTTCTTCGGCGTCCTGTTCCATTTTCCGACATATACCGAGAACAAAGTCACGAGTCGTTTCGACGGCTCTATTCGTTTTATCAATATCTCTTTCTGACGGAATAAAACTGTCTTCCCCCGGATATCTGGTTGTAAAATAATATCCGTCAATAATATCCATATTACATTCTACTTCTTCTGGGATTTCAATTTTCATTTCATTCGAGATATATTTCATAAGTCTGCTGAGACTGTGCGTTCGCAGGACAGATTCCTTTTCGTGAATTTCAGAAATCGTCTCAGGGTTTGCATATTCTGACACGACATGTTTTAAATAGCGTTCACAAATATTCTGACCAAGAGATGCTAATGGACCTCCTTTGTACCCATGATCGTAAGCCTGCCTGAAAAAAAGATAATCATTCTCTGCAAAATCAATGTAAGAATTCATTGAATGTCCCATATATTCACCCCTTCATTTTTTACATTTTTATAATACAAAGAATTGCTGTGTATCCATTTATCCCCGACAACCACCTTTAAGTCCACTTCCGGAAGATTCATATCTAAAGGAATCACTTTACTTTTTAATAAGATGATGTCATCTTTATATCTATTCATATCAATATCAGGAGAAAGAACCATAAATAAATCAACATCGCTGTGGATCGTCTGCTCACGACGAGCACAGCTGCCGTATAAATATAAATACTTAACATACGGTGCGATTTTAGATTTCTTTATCTGTGAAACTGCATAATGAATTGACTCCGTACTTCGTTGAGAATATATATATTGATATTTTGATTTTTTGCCAACTTTCATTATGCACCTCCTGCACGTGGATTCCTTTTTTGCAATTTGCGGGAAATCATTCGTAAGGTATTTGTCAAGCCTTATAATATACAGATTAGCAGATATTTATTTTAACTTGTAATCGGGATCTGCCGGGTATCCGCCCCGCAGTTTCTGCATGGCCCGCTGCAGTGCGTCTTTGGAATTTTTCCAGTCTGCGTCTTTGTTGCGGTAATCGTATTTATCGATGAGCCAGGTCAGGTCTTCTTCGATCCGTGCCATATTCTCCTCCATGAGAGAGAAGACCACAGGGAAGAATTCAGCCTTCTGCTTATCGTTCAGGTAATGCTCTGCATTGTCACAGAGGATTCCAAAGTGATGCAGACAGAATCCCTTGCTGTTTTTGATTTTTTCCCGAAATGCTTCGTCCTTTGTATACATGGCAAAAAAGGTGGAAAGATAACGCTGAAAAGTATCCTCCACCCCTCTGCAGATGTAGCAGGAGCAGTCCTTTGCTGCAGTCCATTCTCCCAGGGGGCTCTTTTCGCCGGAAGGTTTTGATTTCATGCGCTTCAGAAGAGAAGACTTACCGGGCTGATATGCTGAAAACTGCTGCTGCATTTCCTTGCGCAGCTTTTGATAATGCGTTTTCAGGATCAGAGAATTGCCCAGAGAATTACCGTACCGGAACATTTTTTTCATATGCTCCCGGCAGAACCCC
>JAQXWO010000045.1 GCA_029225485.1 Lachnospiraceae bacterium | reverse complement strand
AGGATGTAAAATGTGCCATCCGGAATTGCCGTGCCTGTGAGGACGGCGAGATCGCAAAGGGTGTGCTGGACAACATTATCGAAAATTACGAAATTGCGGACAGAGAATGTGTACCCATCTGTCAGGATACCGGTATGGCATGTGTATTTCTTGAGATCGGTCAGGATGTACACATGACAGGCGGAAATCTGACAGATGCTGTCAATGAGGGTGTGCGCCGTGGATATGACAAAGGTTATCTGAGAAAATCTGTGGTGAAGGATCCGGTGCGCCGCGGCAACACCGGAGACAATACGCCGGCCATGATCTATACGGAGATCGTCCCCGGAGAACAGGTGAAGATCACGGTGGGACCCAAAGGGTTCGGCAGCGAGAATATGAGCGCCATCCGGATGTTCAAACCCTCTGCCGGTCTGCAGGGCATCAAGGATTTCATCCTGGAGACCGTCGAGACCGCAGGACCCAATCCCTGCCCGCCTATGGTAGTAGGCGTAGGGATCGGAGGTACCTTTGACAAGGCGGCACTGCTGGCGAAGAAAGCGCTGATGCGCCCCGTCGATTCCTCCAATCCGGATCCATTTTATGCAGACCTGGAAAAGGAAATGCTGGAGAAGATCAACCGGCTGGGGATCGGACCCCAGGGCTTTGGCGGCAGGACAACAGCGATCGGGCTAAACATTGAGACACTGCCGACCCACATTGCCGGCATGCCCTGCGCCATCAATATCAACTGTCATGTGACCAGACATAAAACGGAGGTGATCTGATGGAAAAGCATATCACACTGCCCCTCACGGAGGAACTGGCAAAAACACTCCACGCAGGAGACACAGTATATCTTACAGGAACCATTTATACTTCCAGGGATGCGGGACACAAGCGTATGTGTGAGGCACTCGCCCGGGGAGAGCAGCTGCCCTTTGACCCGAAGGATGCCACGATCTACTATGTAGGCCCCACTCCGGCAAAACCTGGGCAGGTCATCGGATCGGCAGGCCCCACCACCAGCGGACGTATGGATGCCTATGCACCGACTATGATGTCTGTGGGAGCCCGGGGTATGATCGGGAAGGGAGCACGTCTGCCGGAAGTAGTCGATGCCATGAAAACATACAGCGGCGTTTATTTTGGTGCCATCGGGGGAGCAGGTGCCCTGCTGGCAAAATGCATCAAAAAAGCAGAACTGATCGCCTATGAAGATCTGGGTGCCGAGGCCCTCAGAAAGCTGTACGTCGAGGATATGCCGCTGGTGGTGATCATCGACAGCCAGGGAAACAACCTGTACGAAAAAGGACGGGCTGCTTATCTGAGAGAGCATGGCGGGCAGGCATAAATCAGAAAAATCAGCAAAAATCATGGGGTCAAAGGCGTTTGGCCCCAATATCTTTATCTGGTAAAATAAGGTACATGACAGGATTACAGAAGGAGGCTGTACTTATGCCAAATATCAATTGGGATGCGAAAGATTATAAGAAAGATTTTTCTTTTGTCCCTGCTTATGGAGAGGCTGTGATGGATCTGATTACGAAAGAGCAGGGAAGTACTGTGGCAGATCTGGGCTGTGGTAACGGGACTCTTACGGAGAAACTGGCTGAAAGAGGGTATCTTGTGCAGGGAATAGATGATTCGGAGGACATGCTCCAGCTGGCCGGGCAGGAGCATCCGGATTGTCATTTTATCAAAGGAAATGCAGTCAGTTTTCAACTGGAGGAAAAAGTGGATGTGATCTTTTCCAATGCGGTATTCCACTGGATCGATGAAAAAGATCAGCAGGCTATGCTGTGCAATATTCACCGTAATCTGAAACCGGGGGGCGAACTGGTCTGTGAGTTTGGCGGCTTTGGCTGCGCAGAAGCTGTCCATGGCACATTAGAGCAGTGTTTTGCAGAGAGAGGGTTAAGATATCCAAGAGTGTTCTATTTTCCGACCATTGGCCAGTACGCACCGCTGCTGGAAAAAGCAGGCTTTAAGGTAGAGTATGCAGTACTCTTCGACAGACCGACGCCTCAGAAGGGGCCTGACGGTCTTGAAAACTGGATTCGCATGTTTGTAAAAAAGCCATTTGAAGGCATGACAGAGCCAATAAAAAAAGAAATCATCTCTGATGCGGTTTCACGTCTGAGAAACAGACTTTACATAGATGGCTGCTGGATCGTTGATTATGTGAGAATACGATTCAGAGCAAGGGTCTGAAGGAAGAAAAGGTGACGAGAAAAAACTTTTGCAATGAAATGCCCTACTTTTCTGGTAATATTTTTCATTAACGATTTTGGTGTTGACTTTTGCTTGTGATATAGATTAAACTAATCAATGTTTCAATAAACTAACATAAGCAATAAGCAGATGGAGGAAAAATATGACCAGAAAAGCAGTGTTAGCAATGTTAACAACAGGAATCGTGGCTGTCGGGAGTGTTCCATTTACCTGTATGGCCGGTGACGAGGAAGGGCAGACATCCTTTGCAATAGAAGAGAGTGAGTACTATTTCGGAGTGCTGGATGTTCCCTATGCAGACTTTTATTATGGGGAGATAAATCATGTGGAACCGGAATCTCTGGAGGAAGGGGCAGCCGGACAATATGACGTGGAAGACATTGCAGGAGCAGAAGGATATCGTGCAGAAGGAATATACGATGCCGTGTCATCTGCAACCAATGCGAAGTCCACTCGTTTTGAAAAGACTTATTACGAGGAAAACGGGGACGGAGTAAATATTCTTGGCCCATCCGGTGTACATGTGGCCATTTCTAGGGCCTTGTATGAGGACGTACAGCAGGCCATCGCAGATGGAACTGAAGTCGCCAATCCGCTGGCAGATTTTGTTTCCACACTTGTTGAAGTGACAGACGAGGTTCCGGCAGAATACAAGGTGATCAATTCTGACGGCACATTAAGCAGGATGATTGGGACAACGGTTTCAGCAGAACATGTCACAGCAGATTTTTCCACAACTTCTACATGGGGGAATTATCAGTTATCCTTTGAAGGTCTCGAACTGGATGCAGCTACCATACAGGGAGCGCTGATTGAGACCTCGGACGGACAGATTTATGGACTGGAGCATCTGGATAATCTGTGGCTGCAGCCGGGAGAGGTCGCATTCGCAGTGACTGAAATGACCGAACCCCATGGAAATACGCCGTCTTACCAGAGATTCGAGGATATTCAGGGAAAAACGATAACAAAAATGACTTATATGATTGCAGACGGCGATGATATTTCCATTGATCTTGATTTTTACGTCAAGGAGCTTCTGCCGGAAGAGTATTCTGTGACTGTCGCGGATACCGTGGTATATGATGCGGAAGGGACGCAGATCGAGGTGACATCAGAAGTTCCGGAAGGCAGTGAATATGTATTGACGTCTGTTCTTGCCGGCCGTGCTGCAGTGGAAGATGCTTCTCTGTATTCCATGTCAGAGGGTGTGATCACCTTAAGCCCGGAATTAAAACCGGGACAGTATTCCGTGGTTCTTTCTGATGAAACCTATGCGGATCAGAAGCTGACGTGTATGGTGGACTCCGGATTGAATGACGGAGACGTTACGCTGGAAGGAAACATGCTGACTGTGGCAGACAACGCAGGCGGACTGACCGCTGCAGATTATATTTCTTCTCTGAGCGCCGTAAGCGTGAATGGGGAGCCTCTGCAGGGAAAGAATCCGGGAGAAAGCCTTTTCCGGGAGGATGGAAGCGTTAATCTGGAAGCTGTGATCGATGTGGATGGGGAGCAGGTACCGGTATTTGAGGAAAGCGGCTCTTATGAAATCAGTCTGGAAGCTGCCGGATATCCGTCTGTGACAGGAAACGTGGAAAAATGAGACTGATTATCATGATTCTTTTTTGTGCCGGCCTGCTTTTGCTGTTGGAAAAACCATTGAAAAAGCACAGTACGGTATTTTATATCGCAGCGGTACTGATGGCGGCAGCCGGTTATCTGGTGCAGACGAGACTGCAGCCGGGAATCGTAAGAACCATTCTGGCAGATTATCTGACAAGCGGAACATTGCCGGCAGCATTGTTTGTTCTGGTCATGTATGCAGCGGTTCTTCCCAGAAAGAGCAGGCTGTTCCGATGTGCGATGTCATGCCGCGGAGAGCTTGCCATCCTTGCTTCTCTTCTGGGGCTGACTCATATGGTATACTATGGACACGCAATGGGGCAGAAAACCGCAAGAGCCGGCATCATGGCTTCCGGCATGGAGCTTGTGACTGCAGGAGTCATCCTCTTGCTGGTGCTGCTTCTGGTGCCTCTGACGGTCACTTCTTTCAAAAGAATCCGGCGAAAAATGAACGGGAAACGCTGGAAGAAGCTTCAGAGATGGTCGTATCTCTTTTATGGGCTTTTGTATCTGCATGCAGCCATGGCAATTTACCCCAGAGCGGTAGCCGGAAATCCCCGGTATCTGGCTGATTTCTGCTGCTATACGGCTGTATTTGGGATTTATGCAGTGCTGCGAGTGGAAAAACTTCTGGAAAAGAAAAAGAAGCAGGCTTACTGTGCGGCTGTATGGTCACTGCTGGTTGTCCTGCTGATGCTGGGAAGCTTTTCATTAAGCTATGGTACCGCAAAGCATGTCACTGCAGAGGAACAGACAGAAGTGAGATCGGAAATGAAAACGGAAGAAAAGGAAGTATCTTCAGAGTCTGATGATAAAACGGAACCTGCATCAGAATATGCTGACGGTACCTGGGAAGGCGAAGGACTGGGGCTGAACGGGCCGGTACGTGCTGCATTGACTGTGGAAGACGGAAGGATCACAGAAATAAAAATTCTGGAGAGAACAGATGACGATCCCTATTTCACAGATGCCAGGGTGGAACTCGTTCCGAAAATCCTGGAAC
>JAQXWO010000044.1 GCA_029225485.1 Lachnospiraceae bacterium | reverse complement strand
CTCATTTGTCCCTGGACTGCGGAATCCGACTTCGAACACGAACCAGTATACCAGCACCGTCACCACCGGCTGAACAAATGCCCAGACAACTCCCAGATAGGATCCTGCAAACTTTGTCTTAAAATCATTTTTCGCCAGCTTCAGCACCATTTTTCTGTTTTTCCGGAATTCCTCCGATGAGGTAAAGAATTTATTCATTCTCCTTCTCCTGGATTACTTATACATTTCTTCGTAATATTTCTGATAATCGCCGCTGGTCACATGCTCCATCCACTCTTCATGCTCGAAGAACCATTTGATGGTCTTGCGGATGCCCTCTTCAAACATAGTCTCCGGCTCCCAGCCTACCTCTGCCCGGATCTTGTCCGGAGCAATAGCATATCGTCTGTCATGACCCTTGCGGTCTGCCACATATGTAATCAGCTCCTCACTCACCAGCTGCTTGCGGGGATCATCGTCCGGAAGCATCTCCTGCAGCGTATCAAGGATAATGTGAATGATTTGAATATTCTGCTTTTCATTATGGCCGCCGATATTGTAGGTCTCAAACAGTCTGCCCTTTTCCTGTACCATGTCAATGCCCTTGGCATGATCTTCCACATAAAGCCAGTCACGGACATTCTTGCCGTCACCGTAAACCGGAAGCTTCTTTCCATGCAGCGCATTATTGATGATCAGCGGAATCAGCTTCTCCGGGAACTGGTACGGTCCGTAGTTATTGCTGCAGTTCGTAATATTTGCCGGGAAATGATACGTATCCATGTAGGATTTTACCAGCATGTCCGAGGATGCCTTGCTGGCAGAATAGGGACTGTGCGGCGCATACGGCGTCGTCTCATAGAAATACTCGCCTTCATTCTCCAAAGAACCGTACACCTCGTCTGTAGATACATGAAGGAACTTCTTATCCGGTTTGAACGTACCGTCCGGCAGCTCCCAGGCTGCCTTGGCTGCATTCAGCATCACCAGCGTACCCAGCACATTCGTCTTCACAAATACCTCCGGATTGCGGATGCTGCGGTCCACATGGCTCTCCGCCGCAAAATGCACCACCCGGTCGATCTCATTTTCGTCAAAAATCCGGTTGATGGCATCTGCATCACAGATATCTGCCCGTACAAAAGTATAATTATCTCTGTCCTCGATATCCTTGAGGTTCTCAAGATTGCCTGCGTAAGTCAGCTTGTCCACATTGATAATGCGGATCTCATCCCCGTATTTTTTAAACATATAGTGAATATAATTAGAGCCTATAAATCCGGCGCCTCCGGTAACAAGATATGTTCTCATATTTTCCTCCAAAAAATATCATATGATTATGCCAATGCAGTATTTTGCAGCATTTGTTATTCAGTATAGCATCAATCCTGACAAATTTCAATGTTAAGTCACATCTGCGGCACCGGCGTCGGTCTGGAGCTGTCCCAGACACTGTCCACATCAAACAGATCGGAAAGCATCTCCGGATTGTAATACATCCGGTATCCGTCCAGATTCCGTCTCCCCTGACGCATAAATGTATTGCCGAACTGTACCCAGTACTGCGAGGAATCCACATTGCAGAAAATATTGAACCCCTGCTGCTTGAAATAAGCAAACAGTTCATTATCCTGCGTATAGGGCTCCCATCCTCCGATATCCGCGCCAAAAGCAAAAATGATCACATCGGTGTCTCCCACCACGGAGGCCACATTGTTCAGCCAGCGCTCCGTATCAGTCCTGGTCACATCTAGGCCCCGGGCAGCCGGAGAAATGTGACCCCAGGTATGGCTTGCAAATTCCCATCCATTGGCTTTCATCGCATCCGCCACAGCTCTGGCCTGGTCGACTTCCTGCTGCCATGCGGCCTCATCGAAATCCGGATTGGCATCAAAAAACGCCTGCTGATACTCTGTCACACGGGAAGATTCCCTGGTGCGGTACACTTCATCGGTACGGTAGCCCAGCACTCCTTCGTATCCCGTCAGGGCAAGGATCCCCTTGTGTCCGTAGTAAGAAAAATCCGGATGCTCTTTTACAAAGGTATCGATCCACGGTACCATATCATAGTCACCCACGGATACAGAACCATCATCCTCGATGTAGGTGTTTTTCACTTCACCATTCTCATCCAGGATCAGCCTGCCTGCAAAACCGTCCCCATCCATATAATGATAATAGCTCACATCATCCTGCGACAATACAAAGGGCTTCTTTCCTGCCGGAAGCCGGATCTCTCCCCGGGACACCGTACCATCCTCATTCACAACACACATGTCATGGAGGCTGACCATCACATAGCCTTTTTCGTACATAGACTCCATAATACCGGCAAACTCACTCATTGTAGTCATCACCTGATTGTAGCCGCCCTCGTCCTGGTCCCCGTCAAATGCTTTTGCCGTATCCCATATCATCGTATGGAAAAATACATGGGTGATCTGATCCAGCGGATATGCCGTACAGCTTTCTTTCGTCTGCTGATATCTGACGACTGCGTCCTGCATATCCTGGCTTCCTGTATATTCCGGCGACGACTGTAAAAGTGCGATCGCTCCGTCATAATCATACTGGGCAGCCATCCGGTCTGACTGCGCGATCAAAGACTGCACCTCCGCAGAAACGTCCTTTACCTGTGCTTTTCCTTCTGTTTCTGCCTTCTTTTTCTCTTTTTCAGCAGAAACCTCCCGCTCTTTTTTCTGGACCAGCTTCCTGGAGACTTCCGGAATAATGGCGTCTTTCACTAAAACGACCACTAACAGTACAATCACAAGAACCAGCAATGAAATAATACTCTTCATCACCAGTTCCCGCCTTTTCCTCTTCTCTCTCCGTTCTCTGGTTACTTTATCCCGTTCATCCATGTAATACCCCCGTTTGTCCAAACTCAAAAATAAATGCGGCAATCAGAAGAATAATCAATACGATAAGTATTATTTTCAGAATCAGCAGCTTATATTCGTTTTTCCGCCGTCTGCTCACAGGCTTCTTCTTTCTGCTCTCCTTCTGAAGCAGCGGATTTTCCGTCTGCCTTCTCCTGTATTCCGGTCTCAATATCGTTTCTCTTTCGTCCATACCCATTCTCCTCTCCCAAATCCCGGTTACCCCACTGTTAGGATAGTTGATGGACCAGATTTTGTCAATTACAACCACCTTCAGGTTTCCTTAATTTATCATAAAGAATAACCCTATTGTATTCTTTACGAATCCGCGGCAAAATGGTATGATATAGAAGTGTATATCTGATGTAGGAGGTATGCTATGAAATGGGCTGACAAACCATACCATTCTCTCGATTATGAGATGAAACTCCGTTATGGCGAAAAGGTTTACCGTCTGACGCTGAACGGCAATATGACCTGTCCCAACAGAGACGGTACGCTGGGACGCCGCGGCTGTATTTTCTGCAGTGCCGGAGGTTCCGGTGATTTTGCCGCGCCTGCTGCCCTCTCCATCACGGAACAAATGGAACAGCAGAAAGCACTTCTTCTGCAGAAACGTCCTGTTCACCGTTTTATTGCATATTTTCAGGCTTATACCAATACTTATGCACCAGTAGAATATCTGGAACGCATTTTTACAGAGGCCATCCGTTTTCCGGATGTTGTGGCTCTGTCCATTGCCACCAGACCTGACTGCCTTCCGGATGATGTTCTGCGGCTTCTGGACCGTCTCAATCAAAAAGTTCCGGTTTGGGTAGAGCTGGGGCTACAGACGATCCACGAACATACTGCTGACTTTATCCGGAGAGGATACCCGCTTTCCTGTTTTGAGGATGCTGTATCCCGTCTGAGAAGCTGCGGCATTGAAGTGATCACCCACACGATCCTGGGGCTTCCGGGAGAAACAGATCAGGATATGCTGGCCACAATCCGCTATCTGAATGAGATGGACATCCAGGGAATCAAGCTGCAGCTTCTGCATATTCTAAAAAATACAGACCTGGCAGACTATTACTATGAGACAGGATTTCCGGTCATGACTCTGGAAGAATATGTGGATCTGGTGATCCGATGCGTCGAGCAGCTTGATCCGGATATCGTTATTCATCGTCTGACCGGCGACGGCCCCGGAGATTTGCTGATTGCCCCTGAATGGAGTACCGGAAAGCGCAATGTTCTGAACAGGATCCATGCAGAATTTAGAACACAAAACACCTGGCAGGGTAGATTATACCGGAAAGGAGATAGCTGAATGTCTGAATCATTGACTGTTTACAAATTAATTGTCCTTTATATGCTTAAGAAAGTAGAATTTCCTCTGAGCAATGCTCAGATCTCCGAGTTGATCCTGGGCAACGAATATACCACCTATTTTAAACTGCAGACTGCACTGTCTGAGCTCTCGGACGCAGGTCTGGTGGCCGTCGAGACTGCCGGTAATTCTTCCTATTACTCACTGACCGAGTCAGGCGCAGAGACACTGCAGTATTTTAAAAACCGTATTCCGGAGAAATTCCGGCGGGAGATCAACCAGTACCTGAAAGAAAATCACATGAAGCTCCGGGATGAAGCATCTGTTCAGGCCGATTACTATAAAAATACGGCAGGAGAATATTCCGTCCACTGCCGTGTCAAGGAAAAATACTGCGATCTGATCGATCTTACCATCAGTGTTCCTGAGGAATCACAGGCCAAATCCATCTGCCTGGAATGGCGTAAAAAAAGTCAGCCGATCTACGAATATATCATGAAACAGCTTCTTCCATGATTTTTTCATTCTTTCATTGAAAAGCCCCGGTGTCGATCTGACATCGGGGCTTTTTATGTACTGTAACCGGGGATTCTTATTAATTAATAGAACTGATGGTCGCCAATCTGAATACCGGAACCGGAACCTGTGTTAAAGTATAAAGCACTGCCTACCGGATTCTCTCCGCTGATCGCCGCACTGGCTGCCTCATAGCAAGAACTCGGAACACCATTTGCAAGAGCACTGGCAAGACTTCCGCTGGATGCCGGTGTAAACTGACCGCTCTGGTAGATGACTTCACTGATACTGTTCGGGAATGATGAACTGTATACACGATTCATCACCACCGCTCCCACTGCAACCATACCTTCATAACTCTGATTGCCTGCTTCGCAATAGATCAAAGCTGCAAGAAGAGAAGTATCATCGGAAGAGGATGCAGCAGCTTCCGTCTCCGGAGCAGAAGTTTCTTCTGTGTAAGTATCCTCTGTGTAGGTATCTTCTGTATCAGTGTCCTCTGCAGCGGTATCTTCTACATAAGTGTCCTCCGTATAGGTGTCTTCTGCATAAGTATCATCCGTATAGGTGTCCTCTTCATAGGTATCTTCTGCATAAGTATCCTCTGCAGCGGCTTCTTCCTCATAATATACTTCGTCATCGACTTCATATTCTGAATAATCATCCGTATACTGAGAGTCTGCACTCTGCTGGATCACATTTCCATTTGCATCGTAATAAGTATCGGTATCTGCATCATACCAGCCCTCATCACCATCAATGCTGCTGTCAGAGCCATCATCGATCACCGGAGCGCTTGTTTCCGGGGCGCTGGTCTCCGGCGCACTTGTTTCCGGGGCGCTGGTTTCTGGAGCACTTGTCTCCGGAGCGCTGGTTTCTGGAGCACTTGTCTCCGGAGCGCTCGTTTCTGGAGCGGTGGTCTCTGGTGCACTCGTTTCCGGAGCACTTGTCTCAGGCGCACTCGTTTCCGGAGCACTTGTCTGCGGCGGATTTGTCTCCGGGGCGCTCGTCTGCGGCGGATTTGTCTCCGGGGCATTGGTCTGCGGGGCACTGGTCTCCGGCTGCGTATAATCCTCTACATAAGTTTCTCCATTGTAACTGCTGTCAGAGCCATCATCATATGATTCCTCGTATGTCTCCTCATATGTCTCTTCCTCATATGTCTCTTCTTCCTGTGCCTCTGCTGCAGGCTCTACATCCTTATATATGCCGTCCTTCGGCACTGCGGAATCCAGTACCAGGCTCCGGATGATATCTCCGGCAAACACGTAAGCTGTGTTTTCCTTATCCAGCTTCACTGTCAGCCAGTCACCCTCTTCTGAAACCACAAACATATCATCGCCTGTTCTCAGGACCTTGACTACCTCTGAATCACCGTCCGGCTCAGCAAATACAGCCACACCATCCCACATGGCTGTGATGCCGTCTGTGCCATATGTCTGGGCCAAAGCCTTCGCGTCCTCTCCGAACACCAGATACTCATTCTTCACATATCCGGTCATACCTCCGGAATAAAGCTCTGTCCACTCGTCGCCTTTGTTCAGAATCCAGGCTGCACATCCTTTATACAGGTATCCAAGAACCTCGCCCTCCGGATCAGCCGTCGCACGGATATTGATACCGGTATCGACAGCCTCATCATTCGTCATGGCAAGCTCGTCCCATGCATCCGGCTGGTCATATGCAACACCGATCCTGCCCTCCGGATGATCACGGTCGATCTTCACCGCATCGAGATCGCTGTCCTCGGTCTGTCCCTCTTCCGTATCTGCCTGTTCAGAAACAGCTTCCGTCTGCTCCTCGGCAGCTTCGGTCTGAATCTCTGTCTGCTGATTCTCTTCTGCCATAACAGCAGTACCACTGAATACAGATGCTAATATAGAAAACGTACACAAAACTGCACAAGCTTTTCTTCTCTTCATGGAAACCTCCCCTAAATAAGTTCCTGCTTTACTACATTTTTATTAAAAATATTACGTTTTTGTTAACTTCTGTTACAGACCTATTCTAATATGTTTCCTTATCTTTGTCAACCCTTTTATTCTTTTCTTCTCTGACGCGCCGCCTCATACATCAGGATAGCCGAAGCTATCCCGGCATTCAGCGACTCTACATTTCCGCACATGGGTATTTTCACACAGGCATCTGCCGCCCCCGCTGCCGCATCTGACAGTCCCCGGCTTTCATTTCCGATCATAAATGCGGAAGGCTCTGAGTAAGAAGGCCGGTCATAGGGAACGGCTCCCTGCAGATGGGCTGCATAGAAACGGATCCCCTGCTTTTTCAGATGACTGACCATCTCTGAAAGACTGTCCGTATAGTAAAACGGCATACGATAGACAGACCCCATGGTGGAACGGATCACTTTGGGATTGTAAATATCCACACTCTCATTTGTCAGTAAAATTCCCGTCACACCTGCCCCTTCTGCAGTCCGTACGATCGTGCCGAGGTTTCCCGGATCCTGCAGATTTTCAAGGACGATCAGCAGCGGACAGTCTGCCTTTGTAAGATCATCCGGTCTGTAATGGTACTGCCGGATCAGACAGAGAACCCCCTGCGGCGTCCTGGTGTCAGAAACTGCGGCAAATACAGAATCAGAAAGCACCGTGACCTGGTCGTCCCGGAGCTTTCTGCTCCCCTTTTCCGTATATCTGCGGTAAAAACTCTCCGACATAAAAGTCTGAACCAGCCGTTCCCTGGGAGCCTCCTCATACATCTTCATTCCCTCCACAAGGAACACATCCTGTTCATTGCGGACTTTCGCCTTTTTCTGGAGCTGAATCAGATTTTTTACCTGCTGGTTGGAAGTACTCGTTATCATATCAGACCGCCATCGCTTTGCTGACACGTACCATATAATCAGAAATATTCTTCTGCATCTTCAGCGCTTCATCAATATCAAAATCCACAAACTCTCCGTTCCGGTATCCTACGACACGGTTCGTCTTTCCCTCTGCAAGCAGATCCGCAGCATAGGCTCCCATCATGGATGCATAGACACGGTCCTTGCAGGTGGGGCTTCCGCCTCTCTGCATGTGACCAAGGATCGTCGCTCTCGTCTCCACTCCCGTGGCAGCCTCGATACGGCGGGCCATACTGGTGGAATGGCCGATTCCCTCTGCATTAATGATGATATGATGCTTCTTCCCGCGCTTTCTGTTGTTGATGATATTATCGATCAGTTTCTGCTCATCATAGTCATAAAGCTCCGGAAGAAGAATATCCTCGGCTCCATTAGCGATACCGCACCACAAGGCGATATACCCGGCATTTCTTCCCATAACCTCGATAATACTGCAGCGTTCGTGAGAAGTTGATGTATCACGTACTTTGTCGATCGCCTGCATAGCGGTGTTGACCGCTGTATCAAACCCGATGGTATATTCTGTACATGCAATATCCAGGTCGATCGTACCCGGAACACCAATGGTGTTGATCCCCCGGGCTGCCAGCTGCTGTGCACCGGCAAAAGAACCGTCACCGCCGATCACCACCAGACCGTCGATCCCGTGCCTGCGGCAGATCTCCGCACCCTTGTCCTGTCCTTCCTTTGTGCGGAACTCGGAACAGCGCGCCGTATATAAAATCGTACCGCCCTTGGAAATCGTATCAGAAACGTCTCTCGCCGTCATGTCCGTGATCTCCTCGTTCAGCAGACCACGATATCCCTGGTAAATACCTTTCACTTTTAATCCGTTGGAAATCGCTTTCCTCACTACGGCACGAATTGCTGCGTTCATTCCCGGAGCATCTCCGCCGCTTGTCAATACACCAATTGTCTTAACTCCATTTTCCATATTGCACCTCCCGATAACCATTCATATGTCTGAAATTTACTTCTATCTTAATCCATTTTGCACCTTTTGTAAAGGAAAGCCACAGCATCTACTGCTTTTTTTCCGTCACTTTTACATTTTCTTTACCCAGCAGTTCTGCCAGACCCCCTGTCAGTTCTTCATCTGCCCGGACGGTCCAGTTGTCACCCAGACGACGGACGGCCCTGGGGCTTCGCACATAGATCGCCACATGATCTTTTCCGTCCGAGCCGCGCAGGATATCAAACAGCTGACTCTCCTTTTCCTGATATTCCTCCATCGTGGCAAACTGTACCCACAGCTCCCGGGGTATATCCTCAAAATCCCATATTTTCTCACAGATCAGCTTGCTGGCTTTATCATCTTCGCCACTCACTCTTCCCCGGATAAATACCTTTCTGTCCTCCTGGAGAAGTCCCTGATACTTTTCATAATCTTTTGGAAATACCACTACCTCCACGGTTCCTACCAGATCTTCCAGTGTAAGGAATGCCATCGTCTTGTTCGTCCTGGTGTATTTCACCGTCTTCGCGGTGATCATTCCTCCAATCGTCACCTTGCTTTCATCCTGAACCTTCGGCACACCCAGTTCTTCATCCAGAGCAAAATCCGAGGTGACATTTGTGATCTTTCTGCGCCACAGCTCTTCATATTTTTCCAGCGGATGACCGCTGATATAGATGCCAAGCACCTCTTTTTCGAAAGCAAGAAGCTGTTCTTTGTCAAATTCTCCCACATCCGGCATCTGGATCTCGTACTCTTTCTTGTCTTCCTCTCTCATCAGATCAAAAAGTGACATCTGACCCGTAATCGAATTTTTCTTCTCCTGAGCCACATGCTCCATCACCCCGGTATACACCTGCATCAGCTGCTTTCTGGTACCTCCCAGACTGTCGAGGGCTCCCGCCTTGATAAAGCTCTCCACCGTCCGGCGATTGATTTCTTTGCCCGTCAGACGCTCCACAAAATCATTCAGACTCCTGTACGGACCACGCTGATCTCTTTCGGCCACAATGGCGTCGATCACCGGCTTTCCGATACTCTTGATCGCAGAGAGTCCATACCTGATATTTTTTCCATCTACGGAGAAACCGCTCTCGCCCACATTAATGTCCGGAGGAAGGATCCTGATCCCCATCTGGCGGCAGGTGAGAATATATTCTGCCACTTTGGACGGGTTATCGATCACAGAAGTCATGAGCGCCGCCATAAACTCTACCGGATAATAGTATTTCAGGTAGGCTGTCTGGTAAGAAACCACCGCATAAGCCGCCGCATGGGACTTATTAAAGGCATACTTGGCAAAATCCGTCATCTCATCATAGATCTTATTTGCAGTCTTCTCATCAATACCGTTGGCAATGCATCCCGGCACTCCCTCTTCCTCGTTGCCGTAGACAAAATTCTGCCGCTCTTTCGCCATGACTGATGCTTTTTTCTTGGACATGGCCCGGCGCACCAGGTCACTGCGCCCCAGGGTATATCCACCCAGATCCCGCACGATCTGCATAACCTGCTCCTGATACACGATACACCCGTAGGTAGGCTCCAGGATCGGCTTTAGCTGCGGACAGTCATATGTGATCGTCTCCGGATGATTCTTGCCCCGGATATACTGCGGGATAAAATCCATGGGACCCGGCCGGTAAAGAGAAATGCCGGCAATGATATCCTCCAGGCTCTGGGGCTTCAGCTCTTTGATGAAGCTCTTCATTCCGCCGCTTTCCAGCTGGAACACACCCTCTGTTTTGCCTGTACTGAGAGAATCCAGGACTGCTTTGTCATTATAATCGATCTTCTGCATGTCGATCCGGATGCCATTGCTCTTCTCTGCCAGACGTACTGCATTCTGGATCACCGTCAGGGTGCGCAGCCCCAGAAAATCCATCTTGAGAAGTCCCAGCTCCTCAAGGGTCGTCATGGTATACTGGGTAGTGATGGTACCGTCGGATGCCCGTGAAAGCGGGACATATTCATCCACAGCTCTCTGGCTGATGACCACGCCCGCCGCATGCATGGAAGTATGGCGCGGCAGTCCCTCCAGACGCTTTGACATATCGATCAGACGATGCACCTGCTCATCGGTTTCATACATGGTGCGCAGCTCCTGGCTCACCTCCAGGGCCCGGTCTATGGTAATATTCAGCTCGGAAGGCACCATTTTCGCGATCGTATCACATAAAGCATAGGGCAGATCCATGACTCTTCCCACATCGCGTATCACACCGCGGGCCGCCATCGTACCGAAGGTGACGATCTGCACCACCCGGTCTTTTCCGTATTTCCTTACCACATAATCGATGACCACCTGCCTGCGTTCAAAGCAGAAAACCACATCAATAACAGGCATGGAGACACGCTCCGGATTCAGGAAACGCTCAAACAGCAGATTGTACCGGATGGGATCCAGCTGAGTGATCCCCAGCGTATAGGCTACCAGACTGCCGGCAGCCGATCCACGTCCCGGCCCCACCATAATGTCATGCTCCCGGGCATAATGAATGAAATCCCATACAATCAGGAAATAGTCCACATATCCCATTTTCTGAATGACCGAAAGCTCGTATTCCAGACGGGACTTCAGTGACTCTGCCTGGTCTCCGTATCGCTCCTCCAGCCCTTCATAGCAGAGCTTGTTCAGATATTCCCAGGAAGTATAGGGAGCAGGAACATCAAATTTGGGAAGTTTGGTTACGCCAAATTCGATCTCCACATGGCAGCGCTGCGCAATCCTGTGGGTATTTTCCAGTGCCTCCGGCGCATAAGGAAAGAGCTCCGCCATCTGTTCCGGGGATTTTACAAAATACTGTCCGCCCTCGTAGCGCATCCGGTCTTCATCCTGCAGCTTTTTCCCTGTCTGGATACACAGCAGGATATCATGGGATTCCACATCCTCCTCATAAGTATAGTGGACATCATTAGTCACCGCCAGAGGTATTCCCAGCTCCCTGCTCATGCGGAGCAGCTGCTGATTCACCAGCTTCTGCTCTGCCAGACCATGATCCTGCAGCTCCAGGAAATAATTGTCGCTTCCAAAGATATCCCGGTATCTGAGTGCTGCCTCCTTTGCCTCCTGGTACATCCCCCTCAGCAGCAGACGCGATACTTCTCCGGCCAGGCAGGCGCTCAGGGCAATGATCCCCTCATGATACTGGCGCAGGATCTCCATATCTACACGGGGCTTATAGTAGAATCCCTCCACAAAACCCCGGGAAACAATTTTCATCAGATTGTCATATCCCTGATTGTTCTCCGCCAGCAGCACCAGGTGGTAATATCTGTCTTCTCCGCCCCCGATCTCCCGGTCGAATCTGGAATTCGGAGCCACATAGACCTCACAGCCCAGGATGGGATTGATCCCTGCTGCCTTTGCTTCCTTATAGAAATCGATCACTCCGTACATGACTCCATGGTCTGTGATCGCCGCACTGTCCATACCAAGCTCTTTCACCCGGGCCACATATTCTTTAATTTTGTTTGAACCGTCCAGCAGACTGTACTCTGTGTGGACATGTAAATGTGTAAAGTTCACGTATCTTTCCCTTTCTATGCTCTGTGATCTCCATAGACATATATCCTATATCTGTCTGCCTTTTTGATCATACAAATTCCAGAATTATCATATATACAATACAGATGAAAACACCTGCGGCCAGAGACGGCGTCAGAATGCGGCTGCTGTTCTCCTCATTTCTGGCTTCTCCCGGATGCAGTATCTCACACATATGCTCTTTCCTGCGGCTGCGTCTCGTGATCCAGACAAACACCCCAAAAGCCATCAGTCCGAAAATCACCGCAATGACTGTGTCATATGCCCACATAATCATGTATTCAGCCCCGGACAGCGTGGTCTGTGTCTGATTCCCGGCGCCGGAATTCATCACGATCGACGATTCCAGCTCTATTATTATGACACTATTCATATTAATTGTAAAATGGGCAATCATGGAAGCAAAAATACTTCCGGTCGCTTCTACAAGAAGGGCAAAGATCACACCCAGCGCTGCCGCATAACAGAACTGATTGAAATTCCGGTGCATCAGCCCGAAAAGCACCCCGCTCACAACTGCTCCTTTTAGAATCCCTGCCCGCCGGTATCCATGAAACAGCACACCTCTGACAGAATATTCCTCCAGAACTGCAGGGATCACTGCCAGAAAAATCATATTTTTCAAAAACGGCTCCGCGACCGCGCTTTCCATCTCCTGCGACACATAATTTTCTGAAAACATCATAGAAAACATATTGATCCAGGTCACGACCGGCAAAAGCAGAATCGAAAACAGAATGATCAGAAGTATCGTGCCGGGTCTCAAAGGTGAAAATGGAATATCCTCCACACATCTCCCCCTGGTCACTGCCACATAAAGCAGCACAGGAATCAGATACAGATATGCAGAAAATACCGTACTGTCATAAATGTCTATATCTGCCGGCGTTAAAAAACGGGCGGCAGCCAGCGGCACAAATATCATACTGCACATAATCAGCAGAAACAGCCGGTTCACCCCGGCACAATTATTTTTTCTCCTGCTCAAATACGATCATCCTTTCCTTTTTCTTCCCGTCTCATCCAGAACTGTCTCGTCTTTTCATGTACATTTGACAGGGTACAGATCTGCGGATGCTCCCATTCAACCGGAAACATCCTGCGATACTTCGACTGGGCAAACCGTTCATCCAGCAAAAGTATCACTCCCTGATCCTCCTCCGTCCGGATCACTCTGCCTGCAGACTGCAGCACTTTATTCATGCCGGGACAGAGGTAGGCATAAAAGAAACCGTCCTCTCCCCTGTCATCATAAAACTTTTTCAGGATTTCTCTCTCATTGCAGACCTGAGGAAGTCCCGTTCCCACGATCACAGCCCCGATCAGCCGGTCATTTTTTAAATCGATCCCTTCTCCGAAGATTCCACCCATGACGCAGAGTCCCACGAGACTGCCCTGCCGCTCCTCGCTGAACTTCTCCAGAAACTGTTCCCGCTCCTGCTCGTTCATGCCTGACTGCTGGCAGATCATTTCGATGCATCCTTCTGTCTTCTCCGGTGCTAGGCTTTCCCCTTCTGAAAAACCGGTATTCCGGCATATCCGGATGTTCTTCTGCTCACAAAGCTCCACAAATGCATCCGCCACATCCTCCATCATACGATAGGAGGAAAAAAAGACCATATAATTGCCCGTCCTGGCCCGCACGGTCTCTATCATATACCCGGCCATCTTCTGATACTCCTGTACTGTGCGGTTCGTATATCTGCTGCTGGTATCTGCTCCGATCAGCACCTGCTTCTTGTCCGGGTCAAAAGAAGAGCGGGCATAGATCGCATAATCATCTTTTTTCGTGCTGAGAAGGCTTTTGTAATATGTGACCGGTAAAAGAGTCGCAGAGAAAAAGACAGTGCTTTTCCCTTTATCCAGACACTCCTGAAGATTTTCCGATATATCAATACAATATAATTTGATCATAAAACGCCCGTCCGGACAAAGCTCCGTATAGATCACATAATTTTCATTCAGACGGTCACAGATATCCAGAAAAGCCCTCACCTGAAAATACAGATCCAGAATCTTCTTATTAAGCTCCGCCATGCCTCCCGGCGTCCTGCGGAGCAGTTCCAACTGTTTTGCCTCTTCACCCGAGCCTGCTTTCTGAGCACGGGAATCTTCCAGAAACTCCTCCATCACACCGCACAGATTCATCAGATGTACCGGCAAAAGACCGACTTCCTGCCATTCACGATATGTTTTATCCTGATCTCCCGTCTCACGTTTCTGCCCCAGGAGGTATTTGCTGCACCGGTCCAGTGCCCGCGTCATTTTCCTGCTGTAAGGCTTTACCACCTTTTTGAGCTCCTGAAAATCTTCTTTATATAAAGCGGCGGAAAACATCTCCCGCCCCCGCTCTACCAGATTATGAGCTTCATCGATCAGAAACAGATAGTCTCCCTTTCCTCCCTCTCCAAAAAAGCGCTTCAGTCTGGCCTGGGGATCGAATATATAGTTGTAATCACAGATCACCGCATCAATCCAGAGAGACAGATCCAGAGAAAATTCGAAGGGACAGACCATCCACTTCTCTGCCTGGGCTGTCACCGTCTCCCTGGTAAAAATATCTGTGGAGGTGATCATTTCATATACCGCATCATTCACTCTGTCATAATGTCCTTTTGCATAGGGACAGACATCCGGATTGCACTCTGTCTCCTCACAAAAGCAGATTTTTTCCCTGGCTGTCAGAGTCAGTACTTTCATCCGAAGCCCCTGCTTCCTCAGTACCATAAAAGCATCTTCCGCCACCGTCCGTGTGATCGTCTTGGCCGTCGCATAAAAAATACGGTCTGCCAGTCCTTCTCCCACTGCTTTCACTGCCGGAAACACAGTGGACAACGTCTTGCCTGTTCCGGTAGGCGCCTGAATAAAAAGCTTTTTTCTGCGAAGGATCGTCCGGTACACATCCTGAGACACCTGCTTCTGCCCCGGACGCCAGGGAAATGGAAAGGTCACCTGCCGGATCGACTCCTGCCTCGTCTTTTTCCACTGAATCTGATATCTGGCCCATTTTTCATACTGGACTGTCAGGGTCTCAAACCATTCCCGGAGCTCCTGCATCGTATACAGATAATGAAATCTGCGCACTTCCTCCGTCTCTATGTTGCAGTAAGTCATCTGAACACCGATATACTGCAGATCCTTCTGTATCCCATATATATAGGCATAACACATCGCCTGGGCAAGATGGACCGGAACCGGTTCATTCAGATAAGAGAGATCACGATAAACACCCTTGATCTCATCAATAAATGTCAGAGGCCCTGTCAGTTCCGGAAGCTCCGGCAATTCCTGAGCTGCCGGCCGCTTTAAAGTATCTGTACACAAAGTCTGCCAGTGATCCTCCTGAAAGATACCGTCTGCCCGTCCTTCTACCGTCAGTACAAAATCCTCCCGGTCCAGATCAATAGAAAGCGGCACCTCTGCGCGGTAATTACCGCCCATCCTGCCCTGAATCCTGCGGTGGATCCTGCTGCCCTCCTGCATCATTTCCTTCTCTGCCGGACCGCCATGCCGGTTGTCAATATCACCTGATCTGAGGATAAATTCTGCCAGATTTCGGACAGAAATCCGTATTCTCTGAATCTCACTGAGCTCCGTTGTTTTGGACATAAGCTTACCCGGCCACCTTAATCTTATCTTTTGCGGTTACTTTGAACTGCACTATTTTTTATTATAACCCAAATCATGGAGTTCGTGTAGATATATTTTACAGGAATCTGCTCCAGAGATGTGACTGTGTTACTGTTCGGATGCCTCTGTCCCGCGAGATAAAAGATATCATATCATCATCCCGGCGAGCGCATATAAAAAGGCGAAACTACCCCTTTCTGAGTATTTCCGCCTTGAAATTTATCTATTATCTTTTTTATTTTTTGTCAAAACCATAGTATCATCTGGCAGTTACCGGCTCTGAGCAACTACAAACTTATTCAGCACCTGCTCGAACTCTCCGTTTCTCATACCATACTTTACAGTGAGCGGCTTAGTCAAATCTATACTCATCACACCGAGAATTGACTTTGCATTTATCGTCATTTTATTAGTAAATATATTTACATAAAAATCGCATTTCTCAGCAGCCTGTACGAATTCGCATACATCATCCACAGCCCTCAGTCGTATCTTCTTTTCCAACATATCATCGACCTCCTTTATATTTACCGATTCAATCCTGGTCATTTCTGAATACTATCTGACTTCTCGCTTTCCTGTGGTTTGCCATATTATGGCACAACTCTTTCTTTGCGTCAATAGACCTGTCTTTCGACGATATTCTTCAAAAACTTCCAATGTTTGGCATTTCTTACAAAAGTTTACTGTATGAATTGTGAAAATGCCCTGTATAAAACCGGTGACCTGAAAGGCCGAACTCCCCGGATGACAAATCAACTAAATTCCTGTTCCCTCAGTCATCCATTTTCTATATTTCAAAGGCCAGAACTGCATCTGAAGACGACCGTTCTCCCTCTCTCTGATGGATATACTCCTGCAGAATGTACGCCAGAGCTGCTGCATTTCCTGCTCTGTATGAGAAAGCTTCAGATCTGCTGTCAGCTCCTCAGCGGCTGATTTCCAGATAAACCATGGTCTGCCGGACATATGGATCAGGCAGTCTCCCCTGTGATGGTCACAGATCATAAAATGCTCATTGGGAAAGCGGTCGGAGAAATGATCTCCGATCAGCGGAAGAATCTGCCCCTCTGCCTCAATCTCGGAAAACAGCACTCCATTCTCCAGCTCCCGGAAGCGGACAAACTCAATGTAGCGCGCTGCCTCACGTCCCACTCTCTGGGACAGCCGGAACACCCGCTCCACATACGGATCCTGCAGCTTGTCCATCAGATGATGTGCTGTATAAGGATCTGTATATTTCGACAGTCCCATTACCAGAACGCGATAAATATCATCTGCCTTTCCCCCGTCATCCGCAAGGGCTGCCTGATAAACATACTCATAGCAGGTCTCTCCCATCCTGCGCCGTATCGTGTCTGCTACCTTTCGTGCTTTCTCCGCATCTGTGATGGCTGTCCTGTACTCGGCAAACAGCTCCAGATTCTCCATACCGGAAATACGCAGTCCTACATTGCCGTGGCCAAGGCGGCTGGCCCAGGCATCATAGATACCGCTGAAAATCCCGTCAATACAATCCTCACAGACAAACAGAACCATATGTCTCCACTCTCCAAATCCTGTAAAATATCACTAATGTTCAGAATACTGCGCATTTCGCCGGTGCGGCGTATCCGCCAGATAAAGTTTCACCTCACGTCCCCGTCAGCAGATAACGATCCGGAACCTCTCCGGATACCTGACAATCGTCAAACAGGGACATCTGGCGGTAGGAAACAGGCTCCTGCGGTAATTTCTCCGTGGAATACAGAAGATTCCTCAGAATAAAATCCTCTTCCATCCGTATCGGATACATCTGCCTGCCGCTGCAGGTAATAAAATAAACGGCGCGTTTCAGTACGACCCCTGTCTTTTTCAGGTCAGAAAAATCCAGACTGCCATGCCTGCGGGCCCGCACGATCCTCTGGGCGGACTTCGGCCCGATCCCCGGCACCCGCAGGAGCGTGTAATAGTCTGCCCGGTTCACCTCCACCGGAAAACTCTCAAGATGTGAAAGAGCCCAGTCGCACTTCGGATCCAGCACAACATTGAAATTCGGATGGGATTCACTGAGAAGCTCTCCTGCCTGAAATCCATAAAACCGCAAAAGCCAGTCCGCCTGATACAGACGGTGCTCCCGCAGAAGAGGCGGTCCCCCGTGAAGTGCCGGAAGCTGCGCATCCTGATTCACCTGCACAAAGGCAGAATAAAACACTCTCTTCAGATCAAACTTCTGATACAGAGACTCTGCCACAGATAAAATCTGATAATCACTCTCCGGTGTAGCCCCGATGATCATCTGGGTACTCTGCCCGCCCGGAACAAATCTGGGCGCGCTTCGGTAAAGAACAAGCTCCTCCTTGTTTTCCTGTCTGCGCAGCTGTACCTGACGCATCGGTGCCAGGATCTTCTGCCGGGTCTTGTGGGGAGCCAGCCTGCGCAGGCTCTCGGCAGTAGGCAGCTCCAGATTCACACTCATACGGTCTGCAAGGAAACCGGTCTGCTCAATCAGCTCCGAAGATGCCCCGGGAATGGCTTTCACATGAATATATCCCTCAAAGTGATACTCCTCCCGCAGCTTCTTCACCGTCTGATAGAGAAGCTCCATGGTATAGCTGGGATTGCGCAGGATACCGGAACTGAGGAACAGACCCTCGATATAATTTCTCCTGTAAAACTCGATAGTGAGACGGCAGACCTCATCCGGAGTAAAGGAGGTACGGACTACATCATTGGAACTGCGGTTCAGACAATAACGGCAGTCAAAGACACACTCATTGGTAAACAGTATCTTCAGCAGTGAGATACAGCGTCCATCTGCGGAAAAACTGTGGCAGATCCCGGGAGCCCTGCAGTTCCCGATGCCCCTGCCGCTGCCGGAACGATCTACACCGCTGGAGGTACATGCAACATCATATTTCGCTGCGTCTGATAAAATCTCCAGCTTCTGATACAGATCCATCTCCTGTGCAATCTTCATGGCGTTTCTCCTTTCGAACATATGTTCTTTTTTCTGAAGTATATCACTACAGGAGGCACAAGTCAACTACTTTTCGTTCTCTGTTCGGGTGACGCCCCGTGCAGCATCGGGGCTGTATTTCAAATACAGCTGACTGTCTCAGGTATATCCGACTCGTCTGACCTCGAAACGGACTGCCATGAAATATGTCTGACCGGAAAGGACATTTTATGTCCTGCACCGGCAGACATATTTCATGACTGTCCGGGACGGAGGCAGCACGAGCGGATATACCTGAGACAGACAGCGTGGCTCTGAACAGTAACCCTGTGCTGCCGCCGTCACGACATGCATGCCACAGGCCGAAGCAAAATCTGCGGATAGCGTTGCCTGAGCTATCACGATAACGCACATTATACAAAATAAAAAAGCTGTATACTCTGCCATAAACAGAATATACAGCCTTGTGAGGCACTCCGGCACTGAGACTGCACCGGAAAAAGAAATCATTAATTCTCCAGAGCTTCCAGATACGCGTTCAATCTGGTAAGAAGAAGATCTGCTTCGATACCATGAACCATCGCAGCTTCTTCCAGTGACTCCATCTGAGAGGACGGACAGCCTATGCAGTGCATCCCGCCTGCCATCAGTACAGGAGCCAGTCCCGGATTGATATTCAGGATCTCGCCGATCGTCATGTCCTTTGTAATCTTTGTTGCCATCGGATTTTCCCTCCTTCGTTTAATCTGCATCCCATTATAATACGGTTTTACACATATTGCAAGATACAGACCGCGTACTGCAGGATAAAACAGACACAGCCGGTTATTGTTCACACCCTTGTGACGCCCCGTGCAGCATCGGGATACCTCACGCAAACGCGGGTAACGCTCCGGCGAGCTAACTGCTAACTACGACTAACGAATCTCAGCAGAGGCTTCGCTCCGAGTCTCCGTAAGCAGTGGATCTTGCCTCCGGCTAAAAGCACCCGCTGAATGTTTGCTTAGAGGTATCCCGATGCTCCACGGGGCTGTATTTCAAATAGCTATGAACAGTAACCACAGACAGAGCCCAAGAAACATCACCAGGGCCCCAATGAATATTCCACAGAAAAAGCAGCAGAACTTTTGTCTGTGAATCCCCTGGTTCTGGCATTTCAACAGATCTCTGTGAAGCCCGGCGGCACTCTGATAGCGATCCTGCGGCGCAAACTGCATACATTTACGGATAATTGCCTTCAGTCTGTCTGAGATATCCGCATACTCCAGTTTCTTTATATCGTATTCGCAGGTAGCGCCATAAAGAAGAAGCGTTCCCAATGAATAAATATCTGTTCGCGCGTCTGTCTGGGCATAGCCGAACTGTTCCGGGGCTGCCGAGTTTTCGCTGCCCATATTGAAAGTATCGCTGTTCCTGCCTGCTTTATAATGGCGGGCAATCCCGAAATCGATCAGATGACAGCAGCCATAGGGGTCAAGAATCACATTTCCGGGTTTGATATCCCGATGAATGACCGCAGGATTCTGCCCATGCAGAAATTCCAGAGCTTCGCACAGCTGTATCCCGCAGCGCAGCAGTTCTCTTTCCGAAAGGCTGTCTGAAGGCGACTTGGCTGCATATTCATGAAAAGCGAAACCATAAATATAATTCCGCAGCAGATATGCCCTGCCATTCTCTTCGAAATATTCCATCGTTTCTGGAACAAAAATGCTTTTGGGCGCCTGTTTCTGTCTCAGAAACAACAGCATGTGATATTCCTGTCCGGCAGTGTTCTGAGGACAAAGCAGACAGGATTTCAAAATATACAAATTCCCATTCACCTTTTCACTCAGCAGACACGTCTGATCCTGCGCTGTCTCTTTCAGAACAGACAGCAGATAATACCGCTCCGTAATGCGCACCGGCAGATCAATCTGCTGCGCGGGCTGCCAGCTTTTCTGAAATGCCTCTCTTTCGTAATCAGTCATCCGGCCATTCTCCTCCCCAGAGTCAGCTTTCTGTTTTCCCGATTGTCGGAAAATCTAAAGAAAGAAGCATCTCATTCGTCTCAGCAATTGTCTTTTTATGATGAATGCAGAATATAATCGCTGCATCCTGACGATTGCGTGAATACAAAGGCGCTCTTCCTGCAAGTCTCAGAAGGTGTTGTGTCGTATCCAGATTCAGCCTCAGAGCAAATGCGATCTCCAATACGGTCTCTCTGCCGGGCATCCGTTTTCCCGCCATAATATGATATACATAAGAACGGTCAATCGTTGTCATTTCCACCAGATCGATCGGGAGCAGTTTTCGCTCTTCCAGAAGGCTGTACAGATAGTCTGAAAAACGAATATCAACAAAAGAATCCCCATTATCCCTGAAAAATTCTTCAATACTTTCCGTCCTGCGGATCAACGAATTCATCTGGCTGGTGGTTTTACTTTTCTCCTGCTTCATAAGCCCTCCTGATGTAACATTGGTTTCATTAATATAAGTCTACATTCAGTCACTTTACGAATTATAACATATCCAGTTTTTTCCGAAAACAGGAAAAGGAGTTCTTTCAGAAAAGTCTACAATCTGTCAACCAGAACTGTCTGCCCTTCATTTATCCTGAAAAACTCTCCATTGTTTCCATAGAAATACATAAGCAAAACCGCATTTCGCACTTGTATATTTGGACATTTTGTATTAGAATAGAACAAAGGTTTTTTGAGAAACCGATCATTATTATTCTATAAGGAGGATCTTACTATGGCATACGTTATTTCTGACGAGTGTGTAGCATGCGGAACCTGCGCAGGTGAGTGTCCGGCAGATGCTATCAGCGAAGGCGATGGAAAGTACGTGATCGATGCTGATGCATGTCTTGAGTGTGGTACTTGCGAAGGTGTTTGCCCGACAGGTGCTATTTCAGCTGAATAATCATTATCATTTGTACTATGTACATATTCAGCCATCCTGTATGGCTGTGAAATGAGAATGAAAACCGGCAGATCAGTCTCTGAGCAGACTGTCTGCCGGTTTTTATTGTTCCTGTTTTGATGCTAATGATCCAGAAGGCGTCGAATCTTCCTGAGAACTCCTTTTTTCTCCTGCCGGGATTCTCTTCCGGCGGCAGCTTCCCGCATGATATCCTGCAGACTCTCTTCATAAACAAGATGCATCTGGCGGATCTCTTCCCGCAGGATCTCTCTCAGCATCTGTTCCTGCTTCTGATTTTGTCTTTGACTCTGTTCTTCCAGCACTTCCCGGATCAGAGATTTCAGGATCACCTCAAACTGTTCCAGATGATCCGGATCCTGCTCATCTATTCCTGAAAACACGGTACGGCACGGTGGACACACTTCCACACTCTCTCCGGCATGTCCGTTTTCCGGCGCTGCCGTATCATCTTCTGCAGCCTTGTCCTGAGCATTTTCAGGCTCACAGTTCTGCTCTGCCGTATTTTCCGGCAGGTCATCCTGCTCAGAAGTTTGTTTTTCCTTAGGATTTTCGCACTCACAGGCATGTTGCTCTGGATCGCTGCGAAGATTTCCCAGTTCGCTGAGCTGCTCTTCCGGGGATGATCGCGTCAGATCACCGGAAGCCCCATCCAGCAGCACGCGGATCGCCTTCAGCTGCAATCCCCGGTCTTTCAGGTCGCGCACTCTCTGAAATGTCTCAATATTACTCTCACTGTATACTCTGTGTCCCTGTGCGGTGCGCCTGATCTCTACCTGCAGTTCCTCCTCCCAGTAACGCAGAACGTGCGACTCGACACCCAC
>JAQXWO010000043.1 GCA_029225485.1 Lachnospiraceae bacterium | reverse complement strand
CTGAAGGTGGAGGACGCGATTTACGAATCGCGTCTTGCCATATGTAAGGAATGTGACAATCTGGTACAGGGCATGTGCCGGATCTGCGGCTGTTATGTAGAGCTGCGGGCAGTGATGAAAAAAAATGCCTGTCCCATGGGGTCACCCAGATGGGGCAGAGTGAGAGAAGAGGAGGAATAAGAGATGCAGAAGTATGCAAAGATGGTGATCGACAAGGATTTCCGGATCTCTGAGATCGATAAGAGAATCTACGGATCCTTTATCGAGCATCTGGGAAGAGCAGTTTATGAGGGTATCTATCAGCCGGGACATCCGACTGCGGATGAGAACGGATTCCGCCGTGATGTGATGGAGCTGGTAAAGGAACTGAATGTGCCGATCATCCGTTATCCGGGCGGCAACTTTGTCTCCAGCTTCGTATGGGAAGACAGCGTGGGACCGGTGGAGCAGCGTCCGAAACGTCTGGAACTGGCATGGAGAAGCCTTGAGACCAATGAGATCGGTATTAATGAGTTCGCAAAGTGGACAAAGACGGTGGGTTCCGATGTGATGATGGCAGTCAATCTGGGTACCAGAGGCGTGGCGGATGCCTGCAACCTGCTGGAGTACTGCAACCATCCGTCAGGCACGAAATATTCTGATCTGCGTATCAGCCACGGCGTGAAAGAACCGCACAATATCAAGACCTGGTGCCTGGGCAACGAGATGGATGGCCCGTGGCAGCTGGGGTCCAAGACTCCGGAGGAGTATGGCCGTCTGGCTTATGAGACCGCCAAGGCTATGAAGCTGATCGACCCGACCATCGAGCTGGTATCCTGCGGAAGCTCCAACACTGGTATGCCCACTTTCCCGCAGTGGGAGGCTACCACACTGGAGCATACCTATGATCATGTGGATTACGTTTCCCTGCACCAGTACTTCGGCAATCCGGACAATGATACGGAGAATTTCCTGGCACGTTCCATGGAGATGGATCACTTTATTAAGACCGTCATTTCTGTCTGCGATTTCGTAAAGGCTAAGAAGCGCGGCAAGAAAGACATCAATCTGAGCTTTGACGAGTGGAATGTATGGTTCCATTCCAACAGCGAGGATGATGACACCATGAAGAACCGCCCATGGCAGAAGGCACCGGCTCTGCTGGAAGATCAGTACACCTTTGAAGATGCCCTTCTTGTAGGTCTGATGCTGATCACCTTCATTAAGCACGCAGATCGTGTGAAAATGGCATGCCTGGCACAGCTTGTCAATGTCATCGCGCCGATCATGACCGAGACAAACGGCGGAGCCTGGAAGCAGACCATCTACTATCCGTATCTGCATGCATCCAGATTTGGCCGCGGGATCGCACTGCAGCCGGTACTCAGCTCCTCGAAGCATGATACAAAGGATTACACAGACGTAACAGATGTGGATTCTGTGGCAGTATACAACGAAGAGAAAGAAGAACTGACCATTTTTGCTGTCAACCGTGATCTGAAGGACGATATCGTACTGACCTGTGACATCGGAAGCTTTGAAGGATATTCTCTGATCGAACACATTGTGCTGGAGAATGATGACATGAAAGCGGTCAACAGTGCTTCCACTCAGACAGTAGCTCCAAAGAATGTTGCTGAGACAAAGGTGGATGGACGAGTGGTGACAAGCAATCTTCACAAAGCATCCTGGAATGTGATCCGTCTGGGGAAAAAGTAATTTACAAAGGCTGCGTTTTGTGATAGAATCGTGGCCTGTAAGTAGGATAAATGGTCGCGGCTGGCAGACCGAAAGGCGCCAGGTGAGGAAAGTCCGGGCTTCACAGGGCAAGGATGCCGGATAACGTCCGGTGGAGGCGACTCTAAGGAAAGTGCAACAGAAATGTACCGCCCCGGGATCCCGGGGTAAGGGTGGAAGGGCAGTGTAAGAGACTACCGCCTTTCTGGCAACAGAGAGGGCACATGTAAACCCCATCCGAAGCAAGACCGCAACGAAGCATATGGCTGCCCGTCAGCTTCAGGTAGGTCGCTTGAGCCTG
>JAQXWO010000042.1 GCA_029225485.1 Lachnospiraceae bacterium | reverse complement strand
AGTGCTAATAATTTTGTGAACTTTCTGTGAACTTATAGGAGCGTGTTACGTCTGTTTCATGAAATAATGTATGGCTCTGAAAGGTCAAAAAAAATCCTCGGATTCACCCGGCATTTCTTCTTCACTTTCTTCAAAATCTTCTGTACAGTATCTGATATCTGCATATTTTCTCCTGCATCCTGTCAGCATAATTCCTGCTGCCAGAGCCGTGAACGGTGCCACAGTCACCAGTCCAAAGCTTCCCACGATCGTATCCAGCACCTCAGCCGCCACGTATTTGTAGTTCAGAATATGATCCATCGGCGTGCCCTGTGCCATATACACCATCAGGGATGTGACACAGCTTCCGGAATAGGCCAGCAGCAGTGTGGTCGTCATGGTCCCCATTGCAGCTCTGCCCACATGCATTCCGGAGGCCGCAGCTTCTTTCCAGGAGATCCCGGGCTTTTTCTGCACCACTTCATATACGGCAGAGGTAATATCCACGGACAGATCCATCATAGCTCCGGAAGCCCCCACGAAAATACTGCTCATGAAAATAGCTGTCAGATCCAGATTCTGAAACCCACTGTAGAGCAGCGATTCCGAATCCGGCATGATCGCACCATGTATTTTAAACAGATCTGTGAAAATAATACCCAGAATACAGGTGGTAGTGATACCCAGCAAAGCCCCCAGTCCGGCGGTCACTGTTCTCCGGTCAAATCCATATACGAAAAAAATAATGACCAGCGTCAGAAAGGCAGTAACTGCAATTCCGCACCACACCGGAGAGTATCCTTTCAGATAGGAGGGAATCAGGATTTTCCAGATCGTCAGCACCGTGATCACGAAGGAAAACACAGCCAGCACACCGTTTTTCCCTGCCAGCACGATCAAAAATACGGCAAAGGCAGCCACAAGAATCAGTTCCTTATCCAGCCGGAAGTGATCCGACATGACGCAGGATGAGATTTCATCTCCATTGCAGCTGATCCTCACAAAAGCCCGGTCTCCCGGCTGATAGATTTTATCTTGTTCCAGGGAACCGCTGAGAAAATTGACACCCTGAATCTCCTGTCCCTTGAATTTTCCATTTTCGATGATCATTTTGCAGTACTGCTCTCCGGACTGTATCAGTCCCGAGGTGATGATCGTACTGTTGTCGGTTTCCGTTACCCTTCCGACCGCCCTCACTGATCCCCGATAAATCAAAGCATCCTCATAGCCCGTAGGAATGGCCATGAGGATGCCTGTCAACAGGAGACCTGTAAGTATCAGAAGAAGCGTTGATTTCTTTTTTCCAAAAAACACACTTTTCATCTGCTCTGATTACTCCTTTATGAACCGCAACCGCCTGCGTCAGCAGACGGTCTGCGGCTTGCCTTGTTTACTCTACACCTGTCAGTGCTGCCAGCTTGCTGTAGATTTCCGTATTATCATAATATCCATCAAAAACTTCCTGACCTGCACCCTGTGCCAGGACTTCCACCGGAAGACCGGTATGTGCATAGGAACCGAAGTTCACACCGCTCTTATTGTTGAGAATATGTGTGATAGTCACGGTCAGCGGCTCATAGCTGCCATATTTGATATACTCATCCTGACCGAAGGATTCTTCCTCGCCGGTTCTTGTCATGGTAGTATCATATGCGGCTTTCAGAAGATCATACTCGTACTGAGTCATCACCAGACTGCCATTTTCTTCTGATTCCGGATGCTGATCCGCATTGTCCTTCTGATTTGCTGCTTCTTCCTCTCCTGCCGGCGCCTGAAGACCAAACAGAGCTGTCACATCCTGCATCACTGTGTCAAAATCTGTTCCATTTTCCTTATAAGCAGATACATAATCGGAATCAAATTTTGCGTAGGAGATCTTCTGATTGTTAATATTAGTCAGGAACAGATCGTAATCAGTACCTGCATATCCAATGGTCAGACCGCCGGTCTCATGATCGCCGGTAACAAGGATCAGGGTTTCATCCGGATGCTCATTGTAGAATTCCACTGCCTTTGCCACTGCATCGTCCAGTGCGATCGTATCCATCAGAGTAGACGCTGCATCGTTCGCATGGCAGGCCCAGTCGATCTTGCCGCCCTCTACCATCATAAAGAATCCATTGTCGTTATCCAGCATCTCAATGCCTTTGTCCACATAATCAGCCAGTGACCATTCGCCTTCCTGACGATCCAGCTCATAAGCCATGGCGTCACTGTCTGCCAGATGCTCGTCAATCACGATCACTTTTCCATCTTCCGGTGTGAGAGCTTCTGCTTCCGCCTGAGTCTTGACTACCTTATAGCCTGCTTCTCCGGCCAGCTCATACAGATCCGGCTGATCTCCCTCATTGCCAGTCGTCTTTTTCAGACCGCCGCCTGCAAAATAATCAAAACCGCTGTCGATCAGCTCCTGTCCGATCTCATAATAGCTGTTTCTGGATGCCTGATGTGCATAGAACGCAGCCGGTGTGGCATGATTCAGATTGACACTGGAAATCACTCCGATCTTGTAATCCTTCTGTGCTTTCAGTTTTTCTGCGATAGTCTCATATTCCTGAGTAAAGTCTGTGCTCACATTGATGCTTCCGCTCCAGGTCTTGTTTCCTGTCGCAATGGATGTAGCTGTGGAAGCAGAGTCCGGTGCAAAGGAAGTACTGTCATAAGTCTGTGCGGATCCTGCCACCGGGAAATTCATCATCGTCAGATTGTTCTGACTGTTCAGGACTTCCTTCTCTTCTCCATCTACCGTCACTGTTTCCGGATTCTCTGCACATGCATTTGCGCTCTTAAAATAATTGGTAAGCTGAATCTGCGGATAGCTCATACCGTCACCAATAAACAGGAATACATATTTCGGTGCTTCCGCTGATACTGCTTCTTCTGCCTGAACACCTGCAGTCCCAAAAGACATTGCAGTCACGGCTGCAAGCAGAACTGCTGCCACTTTTCTTGCTTTCATAATACTGTCTCCTCCAGAAATATTCTTTTCTGCAATCACTTTCTTCTTGATTACGATGGGTATTTTATCGGAACTATGTAAAATGCAAAACCGGGTACTCGTAAAAGTCATGTAAAAGGCAGGTGAAAAAGCCGGTACCTCCAGACGATTCTCTGAAGTACCGGCTTACTGTTTCTCATTTTTTTCTGTTTCTGCTCATTCCTGCTCCGTACTTTTACCGCTGACCGTTTCCCGTTCCTGCTGTTTTTTTCTGCGGACCTCTTCTACCGCCTCCCGGACAGCCGCTTCCTGCTCTCCCTTCATCAGCTTCCGGGCGGAGGCAAACATGCGGATCAGATTACTGGCAAAAATCCAAAGCAGGGGCAGAATGACCAGTAAAACGAATCCCACAGGACTGGACAGACAATTGACTGCCATCCCAAGAGGATATGATGTAAAAATCACCTTGCCCACAAGATTCTGTCCCAGAGCCGGATACCGATCCGGCAGAGCATTGGCATCTCCCTTTGTGGTGAACTGATATTGATTCCCCTCCTGCTCTATAGACACCACACGATGAGTATTGACTGCACCCTTCAGCTCCGGGTCAGTAGAATAATAGGAAATTATATCATTTTCCCGGATCATGGACGGCTCTGTCTGCTTCACCACGATCAGGGAATCCGTCCGGATCCCAGGCTCCATACTGCCTGTCATCACCCGCAGTGCAGAATATCCGAAAATATCCGGGACACTGCCCTGCCTGGTCAGCAGCACCGTAAGCAGCACAAATATGGCTGCTGCAATCATTATCATCGAGAGCAAATTTAAAATAGTACTAAACAGCTTCCTCATTCTGCTGCACCTTTCCTTATTTCTGAGGAGTCTTTCTGGGACTCCGGCGTCCATTTACAGCGGAACGGTTTCTGCGGGAAAGATTCTCAATCACACGACTTAGATTCTCATCCGGATCACCGGCACTCTCACGCAACTTTTCCTGACGGACGCGCTCCCACTCCTGCCGCCGTTTCTGTGCCTGTTCTTCTGCCTGACGCTTCTTCTCCCGTTCTGCCTCCTCGGCCTGTTCCCTGACAATACGTGCTTTCTCTGCGGCTTCCTGTCTGGCAAGCTCCTTCTCCTCCAGTCTGCGGCGGATCGCAGCCTCTTCCTTTGCCTGCTGCAAAGCCTGCTGTTCCCGGGTATGTGCCTGCTGAAGTTTACGGTCTGCACTTGTGCGGACTTCTTCCAGTTCCCGGGCTGCCTGTGCTCTCGCCTCTTCCAGCTCCAGGGCTGCCTGTGCTTTCGCCTTCTCCAGCTCCCGGGCCGCATTTCTCCGGACTTCCTCTATCTCTCTTGCAAAATCTGACTTTGTCTCCTCCAACAGTCTCGCAGCATTCTCTTTTGCTGCACTCAGTTCCTCAGCAGCATTCTCTTTCGTCTCCTCCAGTTCCTTTTCGACGTCCTCCTTTGCTTCTTCCAGCTCCTTTGCCGCGTCTGCCTTTGTCTTCTCCAGCTCCTGACGCGCCCGCTCTTCCGCTTCCGCCTGAGCCTGCTGCTGGGCAATCAGATCCCACTGGGCTTTCTGAGCACGGATCTCCGCATCCTCTCTCGCTTCGGTCTCCGCTTTCAGCTTCTCTGTTTTCTCAGCCAGCTCCCGTTCCAGTTCCAGCTGCCTCTGGGTCACTTCCTCAACAATCACCTTTCGGATCTCCACATCTGGCAGATTGTAGTCATCCACCACCTGTTCCTCGATCTTTTTGATGAATTTCGGTTTCATGACCTTGCAGCGCTGCTCCAGTGTCTCACTCAGCTGCCGCCCGTCAGCTTCTGTCAGGCTCTTAAAGACCGTATAATTTGTGATCATATTGGTATACATCTGGAACAGATATTCCTCGTCAAATGCCAGAGCCGTATCCTGTTCTTCGATCGTATATCCGACTTCATCATAGCTCTCCAAAAACTGCCAGAGCTTGTAGCAGGTGCGGTAATCGGGATCTTTCATCATCAGGTTGGTTCTCTGGATCGGACTGCGCACCCTGGTGCAGCCTGCCATCAGGCTGCAGAAAGCACTGTTTCTGAGTGCCATCACCAGACGTCTCACCCGGTCGATCCGCATGAAGACCTGCATATTATCACTGTCATTTTCCGCAAAGCTCTGGCGGTCCTTGATGGTCATTTCAATCTTATACTCAATCTCCTCATAAGCATCCTCCACCTTGCTTTCCATGGAAAGCTTATTCCTTTTTTCATCGCCGGTGGACCAGAAGATCACATCCGTACGCTTATCAATGAAGGTCACCAGACGCTGAATCAGATGATAGATGAAACGATTCTCGTACAGGTCATAGGATTCCTCCGTAGACACATTCAGGATCTTCGTCGGATGTACTTCCCCGTTTTCGTCGCTGGCAATAAACTGGGTATTCATACTGAGATGCCGTACACTTTCCGAAGAAATTTTCCTTGCGAGTGCCACCGGCACCAGCTGCTCACTCGTCGTTACAAACCGCCTGGGCTTTTCGATAATATTGTTGATCGCATCCAGACTTTCCTCAATCGTCGACAGCCAGCGTTCATCCACCACCTTATGCAGTACCTGACTGGTCTGATACAGCGTATTAGTACCACTTTGCACCATCTTAAACAGATACTGAAAATACCTGTCATTTTCCAGCGCACTGCCGACGTTCTCAACATAATTCAGATACAGATCCTCAATCGTATTGGCCATCTTTTCTCCTTCGTTTTCCCTCTCTCATAAAACAGATGATACATCAGTAAAGATTCTGAATTTTCTGCAGATACTCCCTGCTGTCCGGCATTTCCGTACGTCCGAAAGTCTTCTCAATATACACGATCAGACCCTTGATCTCGTCACGGACAAAGCTGACATTCATACTCTCAAATTTTTTCAGTACCTTACGTGCAATGATATAATCCATTCCGCCAAGTTCCGTTCCGCCACAGGCTACATAGACAGGAATAAAATCATACATCTGCCTGATAATACGGTTCCCGAATGAAAGCTTAAATCGTGTCAGCAGATACTGATCCAGCTTCTTCATTTTCTCAAGTGAATCCTCACTGATGGGGTGCTCCTCTTTCGCCTTCCGGAACAATGCCTCCAGATGGGAACTTGTGACATGGATGCGGGGCTGCGGTTCACACTCAAAAGCTGCCGCACGCTCATTCAGTTCGATTGGAATCGCACGGTCATATACCTTATCTGTGATCGTGAAAGTGGAATCATCATTGTTGGCCGTACCCACAAACCACAGCGTATCCGGCACATAGATCTTGCCACCCTCCAGCTTCTCCGGATCTCCCGGCCATGCCGTCGGCACAAGATCCAGCACCCACTCCTCCCTGCTGGGCATTTCCAATACAGAAAGCATCTCGGCAAAATAATACTCGATACGTGCAAGGTTCATCTCATCCAGTACAATAAAACTGGGATCCTGCCGGTAATTCGCCTCATACAGAGCACGCAGAAATTCTGTCTCATTAAAACGTTTGGAAAACTCATTAAAATAGCCAAGCAATTCTGTCCTGTCACGATAGGAGGGCTGGACGGATACCAGGGTGGCAGGATTGTCCAGGAAACGGCTCATGGAATAAGGAAGACTCGTCTTACCGGTACCGGAAATACCCTCCAGGATCAGCAGTCTGCTGGCCGCCATACCGGCTACAAAACGCCGGATAATCTCCTGTGTATAGTACAGATGGAGCTCACTGGCCGCAAACAGACGATACTGCTCCACAAACTGCTGAAGTGTGATCTCATTGTCAAACTCTGGAGCCGTGTAATCATGGTACTTGATATCCACAAGGTTCAGCTTCGGGAAACGCGATGCCACATTGCGGGCATTTTCCTGGGCCTGAGCTGCCGCAGTCACGGCTGCTGCAGCCGCCGTAGAAATCGCATCCTGTCCAATGGTCGCTCTGGCATTGATCTGTATATTGCCTCCTGACACAGCGTTGGATATTGCTCTCTCAGAGGAGGCTGCCGCTTCTGCCATAGCAATACTTTCTTCCGCTGCCGTGCCATCCCCGGAAATCACCACTCCGGATCCGGAAACTGCCGTCTTCTCAGACAGAGCCTGGACTGCTCTCTCAGGATCTGTCACATTTGCCACCGTAGGCAATACCTCATCCGTCAGCGCCGAAGCCCCCATGTAAGGAATTCTCTCCACGCCGCCCATGGTATTGACCTTCAGTGCCAGGATCTTATTTTTTTCGTCCATAAGGTTCAGCACCTGACGGTTCAGTCTTCCGATCTCCTTATACAGAACCGTATTGTCTTCTTTATCTGCCCGCAGCTGAATATGAAGAATGATGCGGCGCACCATCAGAATCACCAGCACCACAGGAATCGCGATCAGGATCAGTGCCAGAAGCACAGCCAATATCTTCATGGGAAAACCGAAGTTCGTAAAATAGGAAAGAAAAATGTCGGTATACTGAATCCATCCGGTAATAAATACCTTCACAAACCCCATCACGATGTCTGCGATCCACTCTGCTATATTGTAAATCACCTGTGAGATCAGTTCATATGCCAGTTTTAAAAATTCGCTCATACGGATCTATCCTCTTTTTCAGCCCTCACTTTTGCAAGCGCAGCCTCTGCCTCTGCCTTCATCCTCTTTGCTTCTGCCAGTGCTTTTTCCGCTTCTGCCCTGGCCTTTGCAGCCTCGGCTTCCGCACGGATCTTCTGTGCCTCAGCCAGAATCGCCTCTGTTTCCTCCCTGGCCCGGGCTGCTGCTTCCTCCTCTGCCGTATCATTTACCGCAGCAGCTGAAACATTCTGTCCCGGTGTCTGACATTCTTCTGCAGGCTTTACTGTCGGCTGTATGCTTTTCTGCTGTTCCTTTGCTGCTTCTTCTGCTTCCGCAGCCTTTGCCGCCTCCTCCGCAGCGACCGCCTTTTTCAGGCTGATCGTCACCATCACCAGATGATATACCTGATAAATAAAGAAAAGAAGCATCGGCAGAACAATCACGATTAAAAATCCCGTACTGCTGGAGAGAAAATCCATCACTGTCCCCAGACGGCTTACTTTTCCGATATACTGACCCACGATGTCTCCGTCTGAAATAATATGAGAGTCCGAAATCTCATTATTATCACCCTTTGTCTTATAACTTCTAACACCATTCACCTCATTGATCTCAAAAATACGGTGGGTATTCAGCGCGTACTCATTGTTGATAATCGTATGGAAGCAGATAATATCTCCCTCCTCCAGCCTGGAAGTATCACACTTTTTGATGAGAATCAAATCACCTGACAGAAATGTAGGAGCCATGGAATCTGACTTAACGACCATCGGTGTGTATCCCCCAAGGCTGGCCACCTGGGACTGATCCTTCGTCGCCAGAGTGGTAAACGCAAACAGTGCTGCCAGCAAAATAATACCCCACAGCAGGATGCTGAACATAATAGAAAATCCTTTTTTGATTACTTTCATATTTTTCTTTTTTCCTTTCAGATCTCTGTTTCTTATGATTCAGGTTCTCTCCGCCTGTCGGTGTCATCCAGAAGATTGTTTTCCTCGTCCGTACCTTCAAATCTGAGTCGTATGGAATACTCAGCGCCGCGAAGCGCATCGGTACAGGATTCATCCGTACCCTCCAGCCAGATATGTACCAGGACCGGATAATTCTGATATGCTTTCAGAGAAAACAATGCATTGTCCTCATTATATACCATATCCTCAGAGGGCGGCAATGTAAAAACAGGCTTTCCCGGTGGAGCATTTCCTTCCGCGCTGCCCGGATCATACACAACCGTACGCTCTGTATCCGTAAAACTGATCCGCAGTGCATCCGTCATACCAGGAGTCTCCGAAAGTACTCTCGTACCGTCCTCTTTTCCTTCACTGTCAGCACTGGTCAGATGAACCACCATATCTTCTGCTGCCATAAAATGAAGCGTAAACTCCAGATATTTTCCGGTACTGCTCTCCACCTTTTTTCCATTTTCAAGTGTAAAAACGGTATAATCCTCTGTAGTCACCGGTTCAAGAGCTGTTTCTTTCCAGTCTGCCCCCTGTTCCTGCAGCACCCGGCTGCAGATCTCATCAAATGTCAATGTTTTTACATATTCTTCCAGCGTATCATGGGGTTCCAGATCAAACTTGAGTGAAACACCCGAAAAAATCTGAAGACTCATACTGTTTACCTTTGTATGATCTGCAATCGTAAACCAGGCTGCTGTGGCTGACGTAACACTGACAATTGCCAGAAGAAGCAGTACCCACGTCAGATATGCCCGTTCCTCCCGCTTCCTTTTTTCATGCTGCAATCAGCGCACCTCCTTACTCCGCCAGAACTCCATAAAATGCAAGATGGATATCAGCACCGTCAAAGCTGACTGCATCCGAACAATCCGGATCACAGCCCTCCAGATAAAAATAAATATCCATAGAATAGATTCGATTCCATTCCAGGTATGCCAGCGGCTGCTTTGGGAGCGTAATATTCTGACCGTTTTTCTCTATCGTATAACCCGAAAGCGGTACTGCCGGATCATTGGCCTCCCGGATCGTCCCGCCCGTACCATTCAGTACCTTTCCCTCTGCAAGCCTGTGCCCGTTCAGCACCGTATTGCTTACCCGGTCGGAACCGGAATTCTGCCGGTCACTGAGATAAAAAATCACCGGTGTCCCATCCTCTGGAACCAGCCCCAGCCTGGCTGCATTCAATAAAAGTCCGGAATCTGCCGATGCAAGAGCTCCGCCGGATTCCTGTCCCTGATCAAGATACAGCGCCATACGGCTGCCTTCTGGCTGTCCTTCTCCTAAAGCTCTCAGATATACACGGCCATGATAATAATAACTTTCATCCTGCACAGTCTGAAAACCGGAAGCATCTCCATCGGTGGTATTCTGATTATAAACAAACGTCTGCAGATCAGCCGTAGATACCGGCATGAGCCGTGTAAGCTCCGTCCGGTTCACCTGTGTGATCGGTGCCTCCTCTGCTCCCTGGAAACTGCTGCCGCCTGCCCGGCTTACCTGCAGCTCCAGCTTTTCCGAACCGGATCTGGTTCTTACTTTATCCGTATTTACCACGCGGTTGGAAGAAAACCAGGCATAGGTAGCCGCCGTCAGAGAAACAAGGAGCAGCAGCATAGTCACCAGAACACTCCAGATTCTGATTCTCTGTCTGAGTTTTTTCATAATCAGCGCCTCCTGTCTGTATCCATCCACGATCATCTTTTCCTTAAAACCCATTCCTGACTACCCTTCCGCCCCGGATTCCTCCACAGGAACTCCTGCAAAATCGAACTGCAGTCCTGCGTCCCTCTGCTGTACTTCATTGATACAGTTTTCATCACAGCCTTCCAGATAAAGCCAGAATTCCACCTCCGCCACCTCATCCGTGCGCAGGCTGCAGAGCTTCTGTCTGCCGGGCTCCGGCTCCGTATCATCCACCCCGTTTTCCACTGCCAGGTATTCTCCGATCCCCTCAGAAGGGTCTGCCGTATAGGCGGCAGTCCCGCTCTGATCCACGGAAGAAACTACCATTCCTTCCGACGGGATCGTCACTTCAGATACTGCGCCCTGCGTACTGCCCAGTTCATCCAGCCGGAATATCTTCACAGAAATGCCATTCTGCGTCGCAATCTTCATACCAAGACGCATGGCAGCCAGCATCTGACCATCCACCCCAAAATCGAGTCCCGTTCCCTTGAGATACACATCACAATCCCGATACTGACTGCGCAGATACAAAGTACCGTGCAGCACCTTTTCATCCATCCGCTCCGAGACATCCCGATACTGACTCACAATCCCGCCGCTCTGAGCCGATGCACTGTAAAAATGACCAAGATCTGCGGTCGAGACAGGCTGAAGCTCCTGAGGATTTCCACTCAGCCTGAGCCGGCACTCTTTATCAAAAGGTCCCTCCCGATCCACCGAGATCAACAGATTGGCATCTCCACGGCTGACCGCTCCATCCATCGGTTCCACATTCGTCACAGCACTGATCGTAAACCAGGCATATGTCGCCGTTGTCAGAGTCACTGCCAGGATCAGGATCCAGCATACGGCAAAAAATGCCGACCACTGCAATTTTTTCTTACTCATCCGAACTTCTCTCCTCACTGAATGATCTTATCCGATGCCTTTTGCCCATCCAGTCTACTGTGCTTCTGCCAGCCCGGCAAAAGAAAGAGCCAGATTACGCAGTGTCATGGAACAGAGATTATTCGTGCAGTCCTCGTCGCAGCCCTCCAGCCAGATATAAACATCCACCTGAACAGCTTCCCCATATGCACCGTCCCCGCTTCCCTGAATCGTAAACAGCGGGACAGAATCCTCCTTCAGGCTCACCACACCCTCATCCTTGTCATAAGAACAGAAGTTCCTGCTGGTGTATGGGGCAAAAGCAACTGTAGTGCCGTCTTTCTTCGATGCATCCAGTACATATCCCTGACGGCCGGTAGCCGTATTATACTCTGCCTGGGGATTTTTTTTCTCATTGATCTGAAAAATATATTCATTGCTCACTGCTTTGTTCTGTCCGGGGCTGTGCACCGACAGGCCTACACGAATAGCAGTAGAAATCGGATTATTTTCATCACTGTCTTCATACCCGATATCTGACAGATAAACGGTACATGTTTCTCCATTGGTTCTGATAAAAAGACTGGTCCGGTAATAATCACTGGTCTCCCCCGGGCCAAACAGACTGGCTACCAGATTGGTCTGGTTTTCACTTCCATTGGTAAACCCGAACACCTTCTGAAATCCGCCGGAAATCCGGTTCGTGGAAACAGGATTGAGCGTCCCTGCAAACTCATCCAGCACCGCTGCTGAACCGTAGGTGCCATCATATTTATTACAGATCTGTAGTGAAACACCAGCTCCGGCTGCCATATGTACATTTGTCGTATGCGTACTGGTACTATAAATATACCAGGCAAAGGTAGCTGTCACTACAGCCAGGAATGCCAGTGCCAGCACCAGAACAGCTAAAACAAATCGTCTTTTCAGTTTTTTCGAAGTATTCAAAATCATCCTTTCCAGACAAAAATATGTCCTCAGAAAAAGGTAAAAACTCCCATAATTATAAGAATAACAAATACAGACTTCTTTTGCAATAGAGTATTCACAGAAAAATATCCTGTACCATTTCTACGGTACAGGATGTTTTTACTCCAATCTCAGAAAAAAAGTATACAGGATATCCCTGTTTAACTGAAACACATCTTCTGCCTTCAATGCCTGCGTATCACCATCAGCAAAATAATACATATCCTTCACACTTCGTCCAAAGCTCTGCATAGAATAAGTTCCTGTCACTTCGGGTACAGACTGCACAAGAACCCAGTTCTTTTTTCCCGGAATTCTGACACTTGTCTTTCCATTTGCCTCGATCTCTTCAATTTCAGTTCCACTGCCCGAACGGAATATGATCGTCCCGGACTTTTCAACCGGCTTCTCGTTTTCCAGTGTCTCTGTCTCTGCCGGAATTACTTTTGCTGTATAAACGCGGCTCACTGATCCGTCATCCACCACAGTATCTTCATATGCAATCACGCAGGTATTACCCATACTGTCAGTATCCTCCGTCAGAAGCTGTTCAGAACCGTCCGAATAATACAGTTCAACCCGAAGAATATCCTGAGTTGTAACATACGGAAGCATAAGAACCGGAATCGATTCACTTCCCTCCACAAACCGGAGTTCTATATCCACCAGTCTGACAAGACTTTCCGTTTCTGTTTCACTTTCTGTTTGAACCTCTGTTTGAATTTCTGTTTCAGTTTCGGCTTCACTCTCTGTTTGAATTTCAGAATCACTCTCTGTTTCGTCAAAAAAAACACTTTCGGATTCCGATTCTGTTTCCGATTCATCCGCAGCTTCTGAATCATTTTCAGATTCAACTGCCCCATCACTCTCTGACTCCGTCAAAGTTTCTTCCAAAAACTCTGTATCCATCTCTGACATAAATTCATCCGATGCCACCTCTGTTTCAATCTCAGATTCACTCATCTGCTCTGAAGCCGACTCCAGTTCTGATTCACTTTCCACTTCAGTGTCTAACTCGAATTCACTTTCTGTCTCTGGTTCACTCTCTAAGTTCAGCTCTGTCTCACTCTCCAACCCGGTATCTGACCCAGATTCACTTTCCAACTCCGTTTCGCTTTCTAAATTCAGTTCTGTCTCACTCTCCAACCCAGTATCTGACTCAAATTCAGTCACTGGCTCGGATTCACTTTCAGTCTCCGGTTCACTCCCAGCCTCTGACCCGCTCGCACCCGATGACTCCAGGACAATCTCCTCTATCTGATCAATCACAAGCTCATCCTGATCATCCAAATCTGAACCCCCATCTAAAGCTTCCTCTGCCGGTGATACCCCAAAACCTATTTCAGGATAAATCTCTGCTCGCTCCAGTACAATGACACAGGCTGAGTCCTGTTCCATCAAAATACTGAGAGAACCATCCTGATCCATACTTATTTTATCATCATCCATTTGTTTTTTTGCAGCCGTATTCTCCGCGTCATAATCATAGATATGCAAATCTGCGGAATCTACCATCGAACTAAGGTACAAAGAATACTTTTTCTTTGATCCTGATTCGAAATAGGCAACATACATCCCCTGGTATATCTGAGGAAATACAACTTCACTCTCACGAATCAAAGCAATTTTCTCTTTTGTGACGGAAACCACCTTATCATTTATATACAGATCAATATCCGGAACCCTATTTTCCGCATCAGCATCCTCTGACTCTGGAATAAATTCCAGTCCGTCAAGCACCTTAGCACTGTCTGGCTCATCCTGAACAGCAGAGTATAAATCATCCGGAGATATTTCTTCTATTAGCGCATCCTGATCCGTACCTTCGACAGCCTGTACATTTGATATACTTCCCATTCCCTTTTCCATACCCATCATTGTACAGGAAAACATAAGTCCTAACGAAAGTACAAATATCATCCTTTTCTTCAATATATCTGTCCCCCTTATAAATCACTGTCTGCTGTCTTTCATATCACAAGCCTGATCGTTCAGTACCATCTCAAAAAATCAGCCAAACGAACTAACTAATCCTATTTCTATCGTTTTTGATTATGAACTATCTCTCTCTTTTTGTCAACTTCTGTAATTTCAACCCACGCACCCGTAAAGGGTGCGACCTGATGCGGCAAACGACGCCAACGATGCGGCAAAAATTTCAATCCACGCACCCATAAAGGGTGCGACGCAACGAATTTCTGTATCAACGCTCTTCCAGGAATTTCAATCCACGCACCCATAAAGGGTGCGACTGCTGTTAAGTGATCTGGCCGGAAGAAAACATACTATTTCAATCCACGCACCCATAAAGGGTGCGACACACCTGCTTCGTGACGCCGCCATAGACTTCCGGAATTTCAATCCACGCACCCATAAAGGGTGCGACACTG
>JAQXWO010000041.1 GCA_029225485.1 Lachnospiraceae bacterium | reverse complement strand
ACAGATCTGGGATACCTCTTCTCTTGTCATGCTTTTCACCTCACATAGATTTATATCTATGTGTAGTTTATCAGATGCATAGACCTTTGTCAATATGAGAGAACTATTTTTTACACACAATCTATAAACTATTCTCACTGCCCCTGTGTGTTAGGATAGTTGTCAGTGAAGCGAAATAGTTTTTGTGGTAGAATAGAACTACCACAGGAAGGAGCTTTACACATGAACTACAGTCCAGAATTCAAGGAAGCCATGCTTCCGCCAAACAACGAATCCATCACAAAGATCGCTAAAGAAGAAGGTCTCTCTGAACAGACCCTTCGCAACTGGCGCGATAAAGCGAGGAAGGATACGCCGCTCCTGGCACGGATGCATCTCCGGATGACTGGAGCACACAGGATAAATTTTTGATCGTTGTAGAAACCGCCAGCCTTAATGAGGCTGAGCTGGCTGAATATGCCCGCAAAAAGGGGCTGTATGTCGAGCAGATCAAAGCCTGGAAGGATGCCTGCATGAATGCAAATGGCGGGATCGCAAAGGAGGCTGCCCGACTCAACCGAGAACTCAAAGACTCCCAGAAGGAACGCAAAAAGCTTGAAAAAGAACTGCAGCGAAAGGAAAAAGCCCTTGCGGAAGCAGCGGCTCTGGGGAAGAGGAATCCGCAGACCATGCAAGCGAACTGATCAAACGCGCCTGCATTGCACAGAAGCGGCTGACAACCATGCCGCTGGTGCTGCATTCCGATAATAGTTCGCCCATGAAAGGAGCGACCATGCTGGAAACACTGTATGCACCGGGCATAACACCATCAAACAGCCGTCCTCGTGTGAGCAATGACAATCCGTATTCGGAATCGATATTCAAGACATTGAAATATCGTCCCAACTATCAGCCGAAGGGATTTGACAGTGTAACAGAAGCGCGCATCTGGTGCAGGCATTTCGTCGAGTGGTACCGCTTTGAACACCATCACAGCGGGATCAAATTTGTCACACCGGCACAACGTCATGACGGAAAGAGCAATGAGATCCTCCGGAAACGTCATGAGGTCTATGAAGCCGCATAAGCTTCTCATCCAGAACGCTGGAACGGCCGCCAGACACGGGACTGGAGTGACATCGAAGCAGTATATCTGAATCCGGATAAAACCTATGGGGAAACGACAGTTGCTATTGTCAAGGATCCGGAAGCCAGAGCTTCATAAGATTTCATACTTGCTTGACTGCCCAACACCTGGAACAGATATAATCTGCTCATCAAAGTCTGTCGTATTTATCAGCTTTCCCTTTTGCCTTATCCACAGGATATTTTGCTTCGTTCTGAGACATTTTCATATGAATGATATCATCTGCATCAAGCCCGAGCTTATCCAGTAAATTCTGGGTGTACACCATGACATCGGCAAGCTCTTCTTTGACATGCTGCAGGTCAAAATTTTCATCTGACCACTGAAAACATTCCAATAATTCTGCCGCCTCGATTACAATTGATTTTGCAAGATTCGCCGGTGAATGGAACTGATCCCAGTCACGGTCTTCTGTAAATTTTCTGATTCGTTCTATTGTTTCTGGTTTCATAAGTGTCTCCTTTATTCCATGCATTTTCGTAAATAATCTGCCAGTTTTTTGTCAGTGCAATACACATAGCAGCCCTTCATACCCCTTGTCATCAGTGTGCGATATGTATTCTTTATTATTTCATCTGCTTTTTTCAAAGCCAGTTCAGGATTCTCTTTATATAACTTCTTAATTCCCTTTAAGGATTGGTCCGTTTTCGCTCGTTTTGTAAAATCAGTAACTATATGACCATTTTCATACCGCATGTCGTCACCAATAATAACACCTGCATAATCGAATTCCAGACCTTGAGAAGTGTGGATACATCCAACTTCATTCACCGAATTTTCGTCTATCGCAAAGGTCGTAGTATTGCCAAGATTCCAGCTCATTTCAAAATCTCCGATTTTGATATCATGAACATCCGTATTATTTTGCCCTTCTTTCAGCCATGCCCAACAATATCCAGCCAGGATCCGTGACTGATTATGCGCTTTATTACGTTCCACAATAAGGTTTCTTACCTCATTCGGTGAATCTACAATTCTTATATCATAATCCACATCTTTCAAATCGAAATTAGCAGTTTCACGGATTTCAAGAACATCATCAAGCCATGCTAAATATCCATCCGAGCCATTACACCTGAATTGAGAAACCAGTTCCATTTCAGACACTTCTGAATCAAGTTCCTCTGCCCACTTCTGTATTTCCACAACAGTTCCTATATCGCTTAGAGTTACTCTCTGGCTCTCATCAATAAAGAATATACTGCACAGACCTGCATGAATAATTTCCTTTATCTGATTCTCTCCCAGGTTATGAAACATTCCGGATTTATCATTTAATCTGTGTGCCTCATCACAGATTATCACATCGACGATATTCGATTCGGCATCTACATAAGAGCCCGAACTCTTAAACATATTATTGATACTGCTCTTTTTGTGACCCGTCAGCTTTTTGGCATAAACATTTCTGGGGGCACTGTTTTTCGAAGTATATTGTGCAAATAAACCTTCATTTGTGAGTTTCGCAAGGAGGTTGATCGCAACTACTGTTTTTCCCGTTCCCGGCCCGCCTTTTACGATGACAGTTCTCTTTTTTTGGTCTGTCATGCACAGCAAAGATTTCTGCAGAATTTCCTCATAGACAACCTTTTGTTCATCCAGCATGATGAATTCCTGATTTCCTTCAAGCATGCTTTTAATAGAATCCTGTAAGCTTTTGGATGGTTTGATTTTTCCATTATCAATGTCATATAAAAGCTGTTTATTATCACCGGATTTCACTGACTTTTTAATAAAATCGCGAAGCTTTGATACTTCCCCTCTTGCGAAAATCGGTGCATCCTCCACATATTCTTTATATTGATTCTGTTCTAATTTCTCGGGATCACTTTTTCTGTAATTGTGCATGTATGCGCATGGATGAAGAATAATATTTCCCATCTGCACATTCTGATTGTAGTCGTAAATCATAGCTGCATATGACCATGCCTGATATGACGGATGCACAACCTTGCGCATTCCCCCGCCAGTAAAGGTTTCAACCAGTGCATCCTGCCCTTCTACCGCTTCTACCTTATCCCACTGCTTCAATTCGATAATGACAACATTGGGATCTTTCTTCTCCCCGTAACCAGAAATAATAAAATCGATTCTCTTTGAAGTCTGTGGAATATTATATTCGATAGCAACTCCAGCGTTCTCGGGAATTGCATGATCATTCAAAACTTTATACATATATTCCAAAGAATTTTCCCATGACCGAAACTCATTTTGAGCCGTTCTTCTATGCATTTTACTATAGATTGCTTCTTCTATTTCTGCAGCAATCGAATCCTGCTCTACTGCAGATAAAAAGTCACTTTTGAGTCCAGAATATACTATCATGTCACTCTTCCTTTATTTACTGCAACAAATACTTCTCCATCTCCCGCCTGATGACATCAAACTGCCTTTGTGTCTCCGGATTCGTGCTTTCAAAATACATCAGACGATCCAGATATCCCTGTTCTTTCAGAATTTCACGGCTCACGGGATACACCAGTTCAAAGGTAAGACAAATATGTCCCACCACATGATCTACAGGTGCCTTCTTCACACTTCGAATCACTGCATGATGCTCCATCACAGCTTCCATCACTTCAGGTGTTATCTGACTTTTCCGCAGTTCTTCCCTGGTCACATTATAAATGTCTTCTAATGGAGTCTCCAGATTTACACGCAGGATATCCAGCTTGTCCGCATCCCGTAAGATCTGACAAAACACCTTTTCTTCTTCACTTAAATCCTCTGGCAGACGATAAGCACTATGCCAGCAGATGGCATTTCTGATTACACGATCCCGGTTTGTTTCTTCCACAAATTTCCGGATCAGCTGCTCTTCTCCAAAAAGAAGCTCTGTTCCAAACTTCGCATGATCCACAGATTCTGCATCGTTAAAAGTATGGAATCTGCGGATCTGCTCAAACCTTCCAATATCATGAAGCATGCCGCATACCCAGGCAATCTCAATATCTTTCCCGGACAATAAAAGGCTTCTGGCAATTCGTTCACACAGATCCGCCACTTTGTATGTATGCTGAATCTTCAGCCTTATCTTGGGATCCTGCGAGTCGTAAGCGCTCACATAATTCTTAAATTCTGATTTTATTCTGTTTCGATTCATCATTGTTCTCCAGTTTTTGTTATTTATATATCACATTACATGGCTCTTCGTATTTTATCGATTAATGTAACATCCGCCGGAAGCCACTCCACGGAATCTAATTCATTTTTTGTGAGCCATTTTGCTGCTTCATGTTCCTTAAGTACCAAATTACCGGAAATAATCTCTGCCCAGAAGCAATCCATAGAAAGATGAAATGAAGGGTAATCATATTCTATCGTATCTAACAGTTCTCCTACTCTGATTTCTGTTTCAAGCTCTTCCATGATCTCCCGCACAAGAGCTTCCTGTGGTGTTTCTCCTGCTTCAATCTTTCCACCCGGGAACTCCCAGCCACCTTTTAGGTCTCCATAACCTCTCTGGGTGGCAAAGATCATTGATTTACCTTCTTTATTTGCTGCTTTGATAATTCCTGCCACTACCCTTATTGTTTTCATATCACACCTCTACTCATTTACAATATATTCAAATAAATCTTCGCGAACCGGAACATCTAAGAGCCACTCAATTTCAACAGCGGTCTTGTCTGTATTCGGCATAATGAATTCTTTCACATTGCCGCTTGCATGCATATAGCCCAAATAATAATTTTGATATTGCAATCAGACTGTTACTGCCTGTAAAATGGTCTTCGTATTTGGTCGTATCACTAATATCCTCTGACTTGTCATAATTGATAAATACAGGAAATGTTTTCGTTTTCCTGTCGTACTTATACCCTCCAATATTTAACAGTACTTCATTTGCATGATTATATCAATGGATTCAATAATGAATAATCCGGATAAATACTTTTCCATATATTTTACCGATAGCATATCATGTGTGATTCCGGCATTCAAGAACAAATCCTGTCCTGACCGGACAGGCGAAGATTTCTTTTTTATTTCACCACAAAAAATCCAGCCACCCTCACCTCTGGTTCAGCTGACTGGATACTTCCGTACATTTTTTACTGTTCACACGCATTCATACACGTATACTTCTATTTCCCGCAATAGATCCGAATCGCCCTGTCTGCAAATTCCGCGGTTCCTTCTCCGCCTGCCTGATCGATATGCGCAGTGAAAACACCGCCTCCTGCATACCGAAAAATCCAATCTATTTTACGTCCACCAGTTCGATCCTGAAGTTCAGTTCTTTTCCGGCCATCTCATGGTTTGCATCCAGTGTGATGGTAACATCATCCTTGGCTGTGACTTTTACCGGGAAAGGCTGTCCCATCTGGTTGGTCAGATAGACCTGCTGCCCCACAGTCAGGTCTTCGGAACCAGGCAGCTGGGCGATCTGGAAGGTCATAATCGCATTCGGATCCGGCATACCGTATGCCTCTTCCGGCATAAGATGGATATCCACAATCTGGCCTACTTCCATGTCAGCAACAGCGGCATCAAATCCCTGGATCATCATACCTGCACCGCAGATGAATTCCAGCGGTTCGCCCCGGTCATAGGAAGAGTCAAACTGGCTGCCGTCATTAAAGGTGCCCTTGTAATGTACCCGGCATGTTTTTCCTGCATTTTTCCCTTCCAGTGTGATATGGCTGCCGCATCCGCCGCAGGAATGACCTTCCTCATGTCCGCCGCATCCATGTTCACCACATCCGTGTGCGCCGCAGGAATGGCCCTCTTCATTGTCATGATGATGACAGTTGGAACCGGTAGAGATCAGTTCTCCTCTCAGATAGGTCTCAACTACTTCATCTGTATTGCCTTCTGCTCCTGCTACTAATTCGATGCCGGCTTCCTCAAGCGCAGTCTGAGCGCCGCCGCCGATACCGCCGCAGATCAGTACATCGATGCCCTGCTCTGCAAGAAGACCTGCCAGAGCTCCGTGGCCGGTACCATTGGAGCTGATGATCTCACTGGAAACCGCCTGATTGTCTTCTACTTCGTATACTTTAAAATTCTCTGTTCTTCCAAAGTGCTGAAATACTTCCCCATTGTCATAGGTTACTGCAATTTTCATGTTCAATTCCTCCTGTCTTTTCCATAGCTCGATTCATAGTATCACAGTTTCGGTGATTTGTCCCGTCCAAAATCAAAATACCTGCATATCAATTCTGGATCGATTCTGAATTTGCCTTTCATACCATACACTTCTCATATGCCAGCCGCGGATCGCGGTCTTTTTCCACATAAATCGTCCCGCAGTGTGTGAATCCCAGCTTGTGAAGCAGATTCTGCATGACAACATTGTCTTCATGAGTATCAATACGGAGATGGCCGCACTGCCGAAACGCCCAGTCCAGGCAGAAGGCTCCGATCCCCTTCACAGAACCGTCCCCGGCGATCCGGTGTACGACTCCGTAGGCACTGTCGTCCAGCCATTTTCCACCCTCAATCCGGCGGTAGTCCGGCTCAACATCTTCACCCAGATCAAAGAAAAATGTCCCCACGATCCTGTCCTCATGGACACATACATAACTCTTCCCGGCTTCCATATCCTCACGTATCAATTCCACCGGAGGCCAGTTGGTCCGTCCCCACTGGTTGGGATTTCCGTGGGATGCCATAAACGCTCTCGCGTATTCATAGATTTCCATGATCCGGTCGAAATCCTGCTTAGCTGCTTGTCTGATTTTCATAGTAGTTAAATCCTTTCCTCTTGTGTTTGGTTCACTTTACGCAATTTATCTTTCCGTTTTATCATTTCATTGATGTAATAATATTCTATCTCACCTTCACATAAAACGACATAGAAAATGTGCATCTGTTTCCATTATGTATATGCTGCTTTTTATTGTCAAGAGCGGACAAAGAGACAGATTCCCTGTCTCAAAAAATTGAGTCAAAAAACCTGTCCCCCGTGTCTCTAAATCCCCGTAACCGGATTCAGCCGGATACGAATCACCTGCCCCTCCAGCACATACTGTGAAAAGTTCGTCTCGTCTCCGTTTCTGTACCGGTCAATGACCCAGGCATCTCCTTCAAAATGACCTTCCTCCACAGACAGAAAGTTCAGCTGACCGTTACAGCGGGAAGTCAGCTGCCGGTAGCTGTGCTCGTTCTCCGGGTATGGCCGTTTGATAAAGTCCAGAGCCACGCCGGCGCCTCCCAGATAAAATTCATGTTCTCCGGTCTGCACAAGCAGTGCCCGTCCTCTCACCATGCGTTTCTGCATTCCCTGCTCCGAATGTACATCCTGTGTATAGCCAAGATTCATCGGATGAGAATGCAGATAATGAGCAACTACATGATACCGCTCCAGCTTCAGATAATGACTGGTCTCAAACTCATCCTCAGCAATCGCATGGATCCTTCCCGTCTTTCTGTACTGAATCAGCAGCGGCGCCATGGCAGCGATCGTTTTTATGGACAATGCCACATCCCGGCATCCTTCATTCAGCATGCCTGCTTCATCCAGTGCACTCTCCGCACCGAAGCAGCAGTAGCCCACAGCGCCATAGTCTCCTGCCGCCAGGATCGCATTCATGGCGTTTGCCTCTCCGGAGATCGGAGATTCCGGGATAAAGAGCGGATTATCTTCCCGGTCATACCGCTGGCAGATACGGGTAAATTCTCTGCGGTTTTCATTATAAATATCCGGGCAGATCAGATCCAGCTGCGGCGCACCGGGTTTCCAGATATCCAGCACACGGCCAACGGCCGCACCGGCATTATAGCAAAGCCCCGGCTCTTCGTATCCGTTTTCCCCTACCATCACATTGGTATAAAGAGGAATGGGATAAACAGCCTTGCCCGCTTCTGCCAGTTCCCCCACATACTTCGCATGATGCCATGCCAGAAATGCTTCATGGGCATGGCGGCCAAACTGTCTTTTCCACGGTGACATTTCCCTGCCCTGCTCCATCTGCTCTGTCCCGTCGTCCTCCAGACGTACAGACTGCAGAGCCTCCGGAACCGGTTTTCTGTAATCTTCCTCTGCCTCCCTGGAATAATCCCGGTCTGTTCCTGCACATCCCATTTCATTTTCGATCTGTACTGCCAGAACCGTCCGCTCTTTTTCATCATAGGCTCTCAGGAATTCCATCAGCTTCACAAAGGCATTTTTGTCCCTTTCCAGTGTCGCCCGGCAGTGAGGGGACAAAGCGGGCACCGGGGCGCCATCCGCGCCAATTACCAGATGATACGTATCCGGATCCAGCTTGATATATTCCGGCACGTAGTTCGGATGACCGTTTTTGCTCATGCCGAACCAGAGCAGAATCAGCTTCAGATCTGCTTCCCTTGCCTGATCGATCACGTTTTTTACCAGATCCATCTCATATGTATTCATCTCCGGCTCCAGACGATACCAGTACACCGGCGCTTCCAGACAGTTTCCACCATATGCACGAACTGCACGGACAGCCTTCTGGATCATGTCCGTTCCTGTGGAGGAATTATGTGCCTGCAGACCGACAGGGAAAAAATCCCTTCCCTTTTCATCCTTAAAAAATGTAAATCCCATAACTTCATGTTCTCCTTTCTCAGAAACAAAAACAACGGACAGGTCAGGCTTTCCTGCCTCCGTCCGTTGTTTTTTATCTTTATCAGCCTTTTACTCCTGAATAAGCAATACCCTCGACAATATTCTTCTGTGCGAGTACATATACAATGACGATCGGAATCAATGAAATAACGGTACCCGCCATAATTGCTCCATAGTTTGTATCAAACTCCCGCTTGAAGGTGGCCAGCCCCAGCTGGATCGTGCGGTTCACATCGCTGTCCAGATAGATCATCGGTCCCATATAATCATTCCACACATTATTGAAAGTCAGGATCACCAGCGTTGCCAGTCCGCTTTTGGTCAGGGGCAGAACGATCTTCACAAAGATCCCCACCGGACCACAGCCGTCGATCTTGGCCGCCTCACAGAGGCTGTCCGGAATGCTGAGCATATTCTGTCTCAGGATAAATACTCCGAATACATTAAAGGCACCGGTCAGGATCAGAGCAAGATGATTGTCATACAGCCCAAGCTTCTGGATCACGATGAACTGAGGAATCATTATTGCATGCCAGGGCACCATCATTGTGCCAAGATATGCCAGAAACAGCTTATCCCTGCCGGGAAAACGCAGCTTTGAAAATGCAAAGGCCGCCATGGAGCAAGTCACCACCTGCAGGGCCGTGATGCTGACCGTGACCTTGAATGTATTGAAGAAATAGCGCGGGAAAGGAATCTCCTGCATGATCGTCTCATAGTTATCCATATGAAAGACTTCAGGGATCCAGCGGATCGGCACACTGAAAATCTCATTTTTCAGTTTGAACGAAGCACTGAGCATCCAGACAAAAGGTACGATCATCGTAAAGGCGACAACCAGCGCCACCACAAAGAGTACTCCATTCGTTACTCTGGTTTTTGTGTTTTTCATTTTCCTCTCTCCTTTCCTTACTCAACTACCCACTTTTTCTGTCCGCGCCACTGGATCAGTGTGATAATGAAAATAATCAGGAACAGGAAATATCCGATCGCAGAACCGTATCCCATTCTGCCGTATTTGAATGCCTCTTTATAAATACGCATGACCAGAACCTCTGTCGCCCGTCCCGGTCCTCCTTCCGTCGTGACATTGATAATATCAAACACCTGGAAGGACGCGATAAATGTCAGAATCGTCACCATAAACGTAGTCGGTGAAAGCATGGGCCATGTCACATGCCAGAACGCCTGCCATGCGTTCGCCCCGTCGATCTTGGCCGCCTCATACAGATTGGCCGGTATGTTTTTCAGGCCTCCCATAAACATGACCATATAGTAGCCCGCCTGCTTCCAGACGACCACAATAACCACCGTGATCAGAGCCGTTCCCACACCCCAGAACCATTTAGGCGGATGCTCCATCCCCAGCGCCATCAGGAACTGGTTTACAGGTCCTTTCTTACTGTCGAAGATCTGCAGCCATACGCAGCCCACTGCTACCATGGAAGTCAGATTCGGGAAGAAGTAGATCGTCTGGAAAATACTTCCACCATACATTTTCCGGTTCAGCATCAACGCCAGCAGCAGCGCAAACATAACTGTCAGCGGAACGCTGGTCAGAGAATAAAAGATATTGTTCTGCAGTGCGACTTTAAAATCCGTATCTGTAAACATCTTTGCATAATTGGAAAATCCCACAAAATTCGGCGTACCGAATCCTGTATAATCTGTAAGGCTGATAACAAAGCCTATAATGACCGGAATACCGGTAAAAACTACAAATCCGATAAAATTCGGCAAAAGGAACAGATACCCTGCAAGCCACTCTCTTCGATTCATGCGGCTTGCTTTTTTCTTTTTTACCTGTGCAGCCATAAATATTACCTCCCAAGCCTCAGTCTGAAAAGCAAGGTTCCTCCGATGCCGTCAAAACCCTGTCGCATTCATAAAAAGCCCGGCATCTCAGCCGCCTGAAATGCCGGGCCAGCGCACCTTATTTCCTACGCTTACTTATTGATGATCTCTTCTCTTCTTGCCTTGTAATTGTCGAATGCCTCATCAATCGTGCAGCTTCCGATCAGATATTCTGTAATCTCAGCCTTGTAAGCATCCTTCAGCTCGTTGTAGTAATCCTCGTTGCCGTCTTCACTGTTTACCTTTGCGGCAAATACATACTCTGTACCCGGTGTGGTCACGCTCTCTTTGTAAATTTCCAGAGCCTCGTCGCTCGGATATGCCGGTACGTTTGCGTTCTTTGCGTAAATCTTTGCACCTTCGTCGCTGTAACAGCAGAACTTGATGAAATCAAACGCTGCCTGTGCCTTCTCGCTGGCTGCGCTTACACAAAGAGCTGATGTAGAACCAACTGTGGAATTCACTTCCAGATCTTCAAAGTGAGGAAGCGGAGCTGCACACCATTCGAAATCCGGGTTGGAATCCGGGAACAGAAGGAAGTTCCAGTCGCCGTTCAGCATCATGTAGGTCTCACCCTCTGCAAACACACCGTTTACATCGAAGGATCCGGACATCTCTTCCAGACTCATGTTGGAATTATCCTCGTTGTAGATCCTGTTCAGGAATTCTACGTACTCTCTCGTTCTGGTCAGATCCTCATCGGTCAGATACTCGCCTGCTGCTGCAGAGCCTGTATTCATGATCCAGTTTACACAGAGTCCTCCGCGAAGACCGTCCTGATTCAGCTGTGCACAGAGATCTGCGTACTCATCCCAGGTGATATCTATCGGATAGTCAACGCCTGCTGCATCAAACAGATCCTTGTTGTACCACAGCAGCCAGCAGGACTTGGAAGTACACAGACCGTAGGTCTTTCCGCCTGTCTGATATGCCTCTCCCATCTGTCCGTATACAGAGAAATCCACACCTGCATCTGTGATCATATCATCAAGTGCCAGTACTGCTCCGCCGTTTGCCATCTGTCTGAGCTGGTCGCCGCCTCTTACCCAGAAGCAGTCGATATCAGCGCCGCCGGAAAGCATTACCTTGATCTTGTCATCATAGTCATCATTTGCGATGATCGACAGCTTTACCTCTACCTCGTCCTGGCTTGCATTGTATGCTTCCACCAGATCCGTAGCGATCTTCTCACTGTCAGAATGCTCATAGAAATTGATCACCGTTTTCTCTTCTGCACTCGCACTGACTGCCATACCCATCATCATTGCTGCGCCAAGGCCCAGCGCCATAAGTTTTTTGTTCATATTTCTACCTCCTGAAAAAATGATAGTTCCGAAGCTCCTCTCAGGCGCTCCGGTCACGACTCTATAGGTAAGATCATATCGTATAACAATCTCTTTTCATAGGGGTATTTTTTATCATCCTGCATGCATTTTCAGATTCAGCAGCTGATTTGTTGTGCATTTTAACGGAACACTTCTTTTCTCTGTTCTTCAAACAGCTCCATCAGATGATCCAGATCATATTTTCCTTCCAGAAACTCTCTGGCGTCCGCTTTAAACAGATCCGTCAGCTGATCATACCCGTCCCACATGGGCTGCTCCTGGATCCGTCTGACGTCAAAAAACACTCTTGCCTGCTCTGTCCCCACTGCTTCCATATAGATCTCCTGGATCTCCTGATTGGAATATCCCGGAATGATCGCATTTCTGGCATAGATCTGAGCCCCCTGGGGACCGCACAGAAACTCCAGAAATTCATACGCCCTCTCCGGGTCTTTACAGACGGATGTGATGCCGGCAAACTGATACATCCCGATGGACGTGTCCGGCTCTACTCCCTCCGGCACCGGCAGCGGCGCGATCCCCCATTCCGGCACCTCTTTACCATCTGCTTCATCCTCCAGAAACATATTCGCCAGCCACTCTCCACATATGATCATGGCGATATTCCCTTTTTCAAAATCATCACGGCAGTAATCTCCTCTGTCCTTCACCTCATCGAAGGGCAAATGGCTCCCGGACGAATAGATCCGCTGCATCAGATCCATGCTGTCCCGCACCGGCTCCAGATCATCATCCAGCAGGTAATAGCCCTTCTGGATCGCCGGGATATGATAGATCCATGGCGGATAATAGCCTCCCCATATCTCATTTTCCCGGGAGGACATGGAAATCGCAAGCTCCAGATACTCTTCCCAGGTCATCTGCCCCGGCTCCGGAACCCCCATTTGGGCAAACAGTTCTTTGTTATAATAAAGTACCCAGCAGGTACTTCGGGTGGGCAGCGCATAGTATTCTCCCTCCCAGGTGATCTCATTTACCATGGTCCCGTAATTTCTGATATCCAGCCCGCTTTCCCTGATAAATTTCGACAGCCCCAGCAGCTTGTCCTGCTTCTGAAAAAACAGAAGCTGTGTATTTCCTCTTATGTCGATGATATCTGTCCCGTATTCATCAGAATAATGATTGATCCATTCCTCATGCTCGCTGTTCGGGATGACCTCCAGAAGGATCTCTTCTTTTCCTTTCAGCGCATTGTAGGCATCTACGACCTCCCGCACATAGCTTTCCTCATCGCTCCATATGCTGAACTTCAGAGGCTCATCGTCATCCCTCTGTATCTCCGCTCCACTCTGCTGCAGAGTCTCTTTTGAAGCACTGCAGCCAGTACATCCCAGAATCATCAGCAGAAGGATCCCATAAAAAATCCGTATCAGATACCGTTTTTCCATATCGCCTTTACCCTTTTTGCTTTCTGTGTTATACTTTTTATGATGTTTCCATTTTAACCCATTCTGTCATGAAATACAACGAGGTAAGCCATGCTATATTTCTTTACTGTGTTTATTATTTTTATATCCTTCCTGATTTTTCAGCATGACCAGCGCACATCCGTAAAATATCTGCTGGGCACTGTGCTGATCTATGCGCTTGCCATTCTTTTCATGATCCTGTATCTGTCCAGGGATGTCCGCTACTACAATATCATCGAGAATTATTTTCTCCTTCCGAAGACCGTATGGCAGACCTTTATGTTTTTCCCGATCACCAGAGACACCATCATCCGTTTTATGAATCTGTTCAGTCTGCTGACGATTCTGCTTGGCTGTTTTTTTTCCGTCAGCTATATGAATATCACCAACAAAGAGATCATGAAAAAAGTGCAGAAGGCGGTGGTAATTTATATCCTCGCTGAGTATCTGCTCTACGATCCTCTTGTACAGAAACTCGGATACCTGTTTCTGTATCCCCATATCATGAACAGCGGGCAGTTCTCCCTGTTTCTCCAGATCCTGCACATACTCACCATGAGCATCAACAATCTTCTGGTCATACTGAGCATCCTGAATCTGTTCCGGAGCAACCGGCAGATCTATGCCTTTCCTCATTTTAAATACTTTGCATACGGTGAAACCATCAGTTATACTCTTATTATGGTCTCCTACCTGGCTCTGTTCGGGCAGCTGCCGGCTCATATGATCCGTTTCTCCATCGTTTCCGGATATACCAGCTATGCTTCTCTGACACTGTATGACCAGACGATCATTTATACCATCTTCCCATATTATCTGTTTCTTTCTTCTATTCTGATGTGCATCTGTTCCATCGCCCTGGCCAGAATGAATCAGAAGATGAATCAGAAAGATTTCACCATCTCCGGACAGATCGATGCGGTAAATACCTCTTCCAAAGCCTTCTGTCACTATATGAAAAATGAACTGCTGGCCATCGAAGCGGAAGCGCAGCTTTTAGAAGTCCCCGGGGAAAATCAGGAAGATCTGAATCACATCATTGAGCGCTGCCGGAATCTCTACAACAGGCTGGACAAGCTTCACCGGAGCACCAAGCTGGCCCAGCTCACCATGGAACAGACCGGTCTGGAACAGCTGATCCACGAGATGCTGGGACGCATGTCTCCTGAACTGAAGGATTATCAGGTCTCTGTAAAAGCAGTCGGCCAGATTCCTCAGGCACTGGTGGACCCCAACCATTTCGAACAGGCTCTCCACAATATTGTGACCAATGCTCTGGACGCCATGAGGGACATGCCGCCGGAACGCAAAACACTGCATTTTACACTCCGCTCCATCGACAACTGGATCGCTCTTTCCGTGACAGACACCGGTCCCGGCATTCCGGAGGAAAATCTGCCTCATATTTTCGAACCTTTCTTCAGTTCACAGCCCATAGCTGCCCACTGGGGAATCGGCATGACCATGACTTATCAGATCATCAAAGCACACAATGGAAAAATCACGGCGGAAAGCAAAGAAGGCAAAGGCACCACCTTCCGTATCCTTCTGCCGAATCTGAAAAAAATGCTGCCCTGAGGCAGCATTTTCCGTCCTTTTTATCGTGTTTTCTCTTTCAGCAGATCCGCATATCCAGGATAATACTCACAGTTTTCAAAGAGGAAAGACCTGGGCAGATCAAGCAGCTCTTCTGCCGTATATTCCTGCAGCAGCGGCTCCAGAATACATGCTGTCTGGAAGCGGTACAGGATCCCTCTCTGCCGGAACTGCATAAAGTAACACAGCTCATCGGAAGCAGACGCAAATTCCGGTATCCTGCGGATGGTCTCCATCAATTCATTCGCCTGACTCATTTCCTTATAGTGGGTCCAGCTTCTGTGTACCTTCTCCACAAACTGCATCCAGGGCGATTCTGTCCCGGGATATACGAGTCCCATAAACTGCGCGTCCTTATAGCACCATAATGTCCAGGATATCCCGGCCTCATTGAACATCGTAAGGGTCTCATCCAGAAGCTCCAGCGTATGATCCACATTATTTTTGTCAATATCATAACCGGCTTCCCCGCACAGGACCGGACGGCCGAACTGCTCCCGGATGGATGCAATCTGATTCAGTATCTCCCGGAATTTTGCACAGCGGGCTACTTTGTCATAACTGCTCTCAAACAGCTCAGGTTCCCACACAGTGGGATAATAATGAAACGTCAGGGCCGTATTTTCATCATGAATCTCATGAATGCAGTCGAACTGCATCGCAAAATGATCCCCCTCCAGAAAAATAATATGATTCTGATCCACCTCCCGGATAGCCCTGGTCACATCCTGATAAAAACCGGTCAGTACATCCGGCGCATCGATCAAATAGGGTTCATTCAGAACATCATATCCCAGCAGATACTCCTGCTCTCTGCAATGCTCTGCGATATGCCTCCACAATCCCACGATCTGATCCCGAAATACCTTATAGTGCCAGAACTGGGGAATTCCCGTATTATTATCTGAATGCCAGTCCGGATTCTGCCCGCCCGGAGCCGTGTGCAGATCCAAAAGCAGATAGATCTGATACCGCTGGCAAAGCTCCAGCAGATAATCGAAATAGATCAGACCTTCCTTTTTATATTCATATGGATTCTGGTCATCAATGAACAGGCGGTAATTAAAGGGTACCCTCACGACATTGACCCCGCATTCCTTCATAAACGCAAAATCCTGTTCTGTGATAAAACTTCTGATAAAGGTGTCAAAAAACTGTTCCGCCGTATTTTGACCAAATATTTTCTGCACAGTCTTCCGGATCTGATTGTCCGGTGTGGGAATACCCACCATGAAATGCTCCAGATTCAGCCAGCTTCCGATTCCCAGCCCCCGGAACAGGACCGGCTCCCCGGCTTTTGTAAATTCTGTCTGTTCTGCTTTGACAAAGTACTTTTTCATCCTCAACCCCGCCTGTTTTTATTTTTTGCCGTCCAGCGGCATATTTTTGCTGATATTTCGTATATAATCAAAGATCTGCAGGTCATTCATCTGCTGAATCACCTCAGCCGTTGTGCTTTTGTTGAACTTCTTCAGAATGCTCTTGATCTGTGTCTTCACCGTGGACAGCTCCACACACCGGATCTTGCATATTTCTGTTCTCGTATAGCCCTGGCTCAGCAGGCTGAGAATATCGATCTCAGTCTGAGTCATCTCCGCAATGATGTGCAGACAATACAGAAAACTCTGTTCGCTCGTCTTGACACGCTGAAACTCCCGGCGGATTTTTTCCGCGATCACCGGGCGGATCGGAGAATTCCCGGAATAGGCATCCTTGATACAGGTGATGATCTCTTCTTTTTCTGAATTCTTGATGAGATAATCTGTGACTCCCAGCTGAAAAGCCTGAAATACAAATTCATCCTCCTCGTAAACAGTCAAAATGATAATCTTAATCTCCGGATACATCTGCAGGATATCTCTGGCGGCATCCAGCCCGGAGGTCTTTGTCTCCATCTCAATATCCATCAGAACCACGTCCGGCCGCAGCCGGCTGACCTGAGCCAGAGCCTCCGTTCCGGAGAAAGCGAGTCCTGCCACTTCCATATCCTCTTCCTGATTGATCAGTCTTTCATATCTTCTGCAGATCGGCTGCATATCATCTACCACTAAAACACGAATCATTTGTTACTTCCCTCTGTCATATATTTCTATATCTGTTCTATATCTATATCTGTTCAGAGCCAGCCTCCAAAATGCTGCGCATTTCGTCGGTATGGCGTATCCGCCAAATAAAATTTCAAAAACAGACTTAAAAATGCAAGCATTTTACGTCTGTTTTATGAAATTTTGCTTGGCTCTGAACAGATTATATTGTACCATCGGAATGCAAGAAAAGGGGGGATGAAAAAACATCCTACTCCCAAAAACTACCCTGCACTTTTAGCATGGAGATTATCAGAAGATCTTCAAATACAAATAGAAGGGAGACTGACTATGACACAGGTCAATCAGATTCTTTTTGATACACCTGCCAGAGATTTTACGGAATCTCTGCTGATCGGGAACGGAAGGCTGGGAGCCTGCGTGTACGGAGAAGTGCTGCGGGAACAGCTGATTTTAAATGAAAGCTCCATGTGGTCCGGCAGTCTGGAGGAATCCGACCGTCCGGGAGCAGCCGCCCACCTGCCCGAGATCCGCCGTCTGCTGCGGGAGGGAAAGCATGCCGAAGCCCAGAAGCTGTTCGGAGAACATTTTACCTGCAAGGGTCCCGGAACCAATTACGCGCACGGCACCGATGTTCCATTCGGCTGCTATCAGATGTTAGGCCGCCTCATGATTTCTTATTTTCAGGCCGTATCCTCCGGCAGACAGGATACCTGCTGTCTGGAAGATTACCGGCGCACACTGAACCTGGAGCATGCAGCTGCATCCGTCTCTTTCTCCCTGGGAGGCCGCAAATACACACGGGAATACCTTGTCTCCGCGGATTATCAGGCAATCTGTGTACATCTGACCTGCACAGAAAAAGGACAGATTGATTTTACCTGCGGATTGGACCGGGATGAATGCTTTGCTGTGGAACCGCTCTCCCGGACATCTTCAGAGGAAGTACCCTGCGGATTGTTCATGCATGGCCAGCTGGCCGATGGCCACGGTACCCATCAGGGCATCCACTATGGCTGTGCCCTGGCTGTGACAGCCACCGGCGGACAGATCATGCAGGAACCGCTGCGGGTGCGGGTCACGGGCGCCGACGAGGCCTGGATCATCCTGACTGCCCGTACAGACCTCTCCGGCTTTATGGGCCGGGAATCCTGTGATCCCCGCAGTCTTGCTCTGTCTGACCTGAAAGCTGCCTGTGAAGCAGGCTGGGATACTATTTTGCAGAAACATCTGGACTGGTACGTCCCCCAATATAAAAAAATGGAGCTTTCATTCGGAACGAAAAACAACTGCCCGGCAGAAACAGTGACCACAAAGGAGCTGCTGATTTCTTCTGCGGAAGGTGAGCCCGACCCGGCTCTGATTTCTCTGTATGTGCAGTATGCACGCTATCTGATGATCTGCAGTTCCGTACCGGATGGTCTTCCTGCAAATCTTCAGGGCATCTGGTCTGATGAGATCCTGACGCCCTGGAACGGCGACTGGCATCTGAATGCCCAGCAGATGATCTACTGGCTGGTGGAAAAGGCAAACCTGTCTTCCTGCCATATTCCCTATCTGAAGCTGACCGGTGAACTGGTAAAACCCGGAGAAAAGACAGCACAGACTTACTATGGCGCAAGAGGCTGGCTGGCCCACACCTGTACCAATCCCTGGGGGTTCACTTCTCCCTGTGAGGATGCTTCCTGGGGGTCTACTACCGGAAGCCCGGCATGGCAGTGCCACCACCTGTGGGAGCATTATCTGTACGACCCGGATCCTCAATATCTGGCGTGGGCCTATCCTGTTATGAAAGGAGCCATGCTGTTCTATCTGGATAATATGGTGGAAGATGAAGACGGATATCTCATTACCTCTCCATCCTCCTCTCCGGAAAACTGGTTTCTGGACGAAAACGGCGACCAGTGTGCCCTCTGCGAAGGACCGACCTACGACAGAGCTCTGATCCTCTCCCTGACGGAAGCCTGCATTCAGGCAGGTATGATTCTGGGTACAGACATGGAATTTACAGAAGAGCTGCGGCAGACCAGGCAAAAGCTGGCGCCCATCCGTATCGGCAGCGACGGCCGCATCATGGAATGGAGTAAAGAATATCAGGAACCCTTCCCTTACCACCGCCATCTGTCACACCTCTGGGGCGTCTATCCCGGCAACCTGCTGTCCAGAGAAAAAACGCCTGACTATGGAAAAGCAGCAGAAAAATCTCTGGCAGCCCGCAGCATGACCACCGCTGGCTGGGCCATCGCCTATCGCGGATGCCTGCAGGCAAGGCTCCGAAACGGAGACCAGGCACTGACCTGTTTCCGGTATGCTCTAAAATATGCCACAGCCTACAACCTGATGAATCTGGCCTATCACTGCGACGAAACCCTGACCGATCCTCCAGGACTGGATCTAAACCATTGCCGGTATCCGTTCCAGATCGACGGAAATCAGGGAAACGCTGCGATCATTCTGCTGATGCTGCTGGATGATGATGTGGAATTTCTGGAAGATCATACTATGGTGACCCATCTGTACCTGCTTCCGGCTTTGCCTCAGTCACTTTTCTGCGGATCCATCCGGGGGCTCCGGGGAAAAGGAAGCCTTACCATTGACATGGACTGGGAAAACGGCAGGATCACCTTTCTCACCATCCATGGTCCCTCAGGCAAACGGGTGGTTCTTCATGAAAAGGGAACTACACAGAACATTACGTTACAGGAACAGCCCTTTACTATACAGCGCCCCTGTTCCTGAAATTTTATCCGACGGATATGATACACGCCCGCAGCTGCCTTTTCCTGCCGCTGCGGGCGTATGCTTTATTTATGCATTTACTTTCACGATCTTCACATCAAATTTTGCCATCTGCTCTCCGGCCTTCACCGTCTCGCCGGTCAGCATATCTGTATGGCCTGCCAGTTCTGCCGGCACTTCCTGGGCCTGATCGCGGAAGTTCATCAGGAAGTAATAGCTGCTGTCCTCTGTCTTTCTGCAGGTCACCTCAAGTCCGATATCATCTGCGATCACCGGCGTCACTCCTGCATCTGCGACAGCCAGATCCAGAACATGCGCGATGCCGTCCTCTTCCATACAGGTGCCGATATAATAGGTGGTTCCGCTGCCGTACCGGTTCCTGGTCACTGCCGGTGTGCCTGCATAGAAATCTGTGCCGTAGGAAGCGATCTCCTCTGCCTGCTCCAGATGCATGAGGTCACAGACCATCCTGCAGCGGCTTCTGCTGCCGTCTGCAAAGACGACTTCGTTGGACTGTTCCGGTGCCAGTGCATCGATTTCTTCCGCCCAGATACCGGCCATGTCACGAAGCGGTCCCGGATATCCTCCCAGGTATACATTGTCAGATTCTCCCACGATTCCGCTCATATAGGTGGTGATCAGTACGCCGCCCTTCTTTACAAAAGCTTCCAGCGCTTCCTGCATGCCTTCTTTGACCATGTACAGCACCGGCGCCACGATCACCTTGTATCTGCTGAAATCAGCATCAAAGGGAATCATGTCCACTGCGATATTCTTCTCATAGAAATACTTATAATATCTGTGGATCTGATCCACATAAGTCAGATCAACCGTAGGTCCGCTGGTATACTCCAGCGCCCAGTAATTCTCCCAGTCGAAGATCACACCCACTTCAGACTCGTTCACAAAGCCCAGAGTGGAAGTGCCCAGGCGCTCCAGCTCCTCACCCAGCTGCTTTACCTCCCGGAACACGCGGGTGTTCTCCGTCCCTGCATGGGCGATCACCGCACCGTGGAACTTCTCACATCCGCCCACACTGCGGCGGAGCTGGAAAAACTGGATGGTATCTGCACCATGGGCAATCGTCTGATAGCTCTGAGCCCGCATCTGCCCCGGACGCTTCAGGGAATTGTACGCCTGCCAGTTCTGCTGGCTGGGAGTCTGCTCCATCAGCATAAAGGACTCGCCCTTCAGTCCCCGCATCAGGTCGTGGCACATAGCGATATAACTCCAGGGAGTATCAAAGCTCGGATAATTATCCCAGGATACAATGTCCATCTCTTTGGCCCATTTGAAGTAATCCAGACCTTTGTAGGTACCCATCAGATTCGTGGTGATCACAGCATCCGGATTGTAGCGGCGGATCACGTCACGCTCCATCTTGAAATTAGTCAGCAGTCCGTCAGAATTGAACCTGCGATAGTCCACAGAAAGACCGGCAAAGGCAGTGTTCACACCGTCCTCCATACCGTCACCCAATGCATTGGGGAGCACGATCTCATCCCACTCATACACCGTATGACCCCAGAATTCCAGATTCCCTGCCTTGTTCAGAGCCTCGATGGTTCCGTATTTCTTCTTCAGCCACACACGGAATGCTTTCTCACAGTTTTCACAGTAGCATTCACCGCCGTACTCATTATTAATGTGCCAGCAGGTCACATGAGGATTCTTCGCATAACGCTGCGCCAGCTTTTCTACCAGTGCTGATGCGTACTTCTGATAAACCACGGAATTCGGACATGCATTATGGCGCTGTCCGAACTTATGACGTCTGCCCTGATAATCCGTCCTCGCCACTTCCGGGTACTTTTTGAACATCCAGGCCGGAAGCGCCGCTGTAGAAGTCGCCAGCACAATATCATAATTTTCATTGCTCAGCATCTCCACGACCTCATCCAGCTCGTCAAAATAATACTCGTCCTCCGACGGCTGCAGCTTTGCCCAGGAAAATACATTGATCGTCGCACTGTTGATCCTGGCATCACGGAAGATCTGCATATCCTCCTTCCATACCTCCTTTCCCCACTGATTCGGATTATAATCTCCTCCATACAGAATTCTTTTGAATTTACCGCTCATCTTTTATTTCCTCCTACTGTTATATATCATTGCTTCCTGAACATCCACCATGTACTGCCTGGCATGCATCTGAAGAACAGCCGTCTGCCTGAAACATATCCGACATGTCTGACCTCGGAACGGACTGCCATGGAATCTGTCTGTCAGGAAAGGACGCACCCGTCCACCGACAGACCGATTTCATGACTGTCCGGGACGGAGGCAGCACAGGTGGATATGTTTCAGACAGACGGCGTCCTGTATCCGAAGCACCTGCCCTATATTATACAGCCTCTTTACAAACCCGTGTACAATATGTTAAGCTGAAAAATATAAGATTTCGAAACAGGTGATTTTAATGCCGATCTACTTCAGAAATACCCCTCTCCATGAACCCTTCACCTTTGATTCTGCCGGGAATCACTGGCTTCAGGAGCCGGTCTTCCGGCCTGACGGACATATTCATTATCACTATCTTCAGACGGAGACAGGGGTGGGAAAAATCGAAATAAACGGAAAGAGCTGTCTGCTGGAGAAAGGGGAAGGGATCCTGCTGGCTCCTTATGTCAGCCATTCCTACCAGAATGCAGACACCCGCAATGAAAAAGAATGGTTTACCTCTTTTGTGACGGTTACCGGCTGCATGGAAAGCAGCATCGGAACGATTCTCGGAAACAGGCAGATCCTGTTTACCGACAGGGAACAGGGCACAGAGATCGCCCGGATCATCGCTGACAGTGTCCGGCTGTTTGAGCATTCACCAATAGATGCCCGGCAGCTCTCTGTCCACTGTTACCATTTTCTAATGTGCTTCGTGGACGGTGTGGCTGCCGCAGCTCTGACGGATGAGCCCCTCTATCAGCGCTATGTTGCCCCGGTAATAAAAGAAATCGAAACCAGCTATGCCTCCCGGCTGACTGTCCGGGAGCTGAGCCGGCAGGTATTTGTCACACCCCAGTATCTGTCACGGCTGTTCTGCCGCTTTCTCGGCTGCTCCACCTATGAATATCTGACCGGCTACCGCATCAGCAAAGCAAAGGAAATACTGTTGGCCAGTCCTCATCTGGATATCCAGATGATCGCCGGTCAGGTGGGTTTTGAGGATGCCAGCCATTTTATCGCCATGTTTAAAAAGATGACCGGGATCACGCCGCTGGCATTCCGGGTGATGAACCGACGCTGAGAATCACGGGCCAATCTGGAAAAACCCGGCGGTCTCTGCCGCCGGGTGCATCGTGCATCATTCCTTTATAATTGTTCAAATCTCCTGCTGCCCCCTGTCTTTAACCAGCGGAACAGAACCGCATTTGCAGCCAGCATAAGTACATCTGTGCACATCAGAAATACCGCAGGGATAAGCCACTTCATCACCAGGAAATACACTCCTCCCAGAATCATGACGATTCCCCAGCCTCCGAACAGTGTCAGTGTCACGCTTAAGGACTGCTTGATGGGGACGACCTCACTGGTCCAGTTCAGATTGGGCGCTTTCAGGTTCAGGAACAGTCCCCACATGGCCATCAGAAAGACGAAGAGGACTGCCGTGAGCGGAATCAGCACCAAAAAGGACGCCTCCGGCCTGAATACAACCAGGACACACACGGTCAGAAGGAGTACCGGAGGCAGTGTAAGAAGCAGATGCAGCTTCAGCTTGGCTTTCAGCACCTTCCAGGAGGATACCGGCAGTACCTGCGCGAGCCAGATATTTTTTCCTTCCAGTGATACGGAAGGGGCGGATATATCGTTCATGGAAGCAAGCATGCAGAGGGCAGCGGTCAGCAGCAAAGGAATGATGTTTTCTCCGCCCGCATAAAGCATAAGCATGTCCAGTATTTCAGCCAGAAACCTTCCTTTGATCACCAGCGCCGCGGAGGCAGCCAGCATGAAAAGGATGCCCAGTCCGCAGTTCATCATATAGTTGGCGCTGCCGGTAAAACGCTTCAGTTCCTTCTTTAACAATGCGCTGTCAGCGCTTCCGGCCTTCACCGGTCTCTCCTTATATCTGGTTCTGGCCGAGCCCCGGTTCGCGGTGGCAAGCTTCAGGAAGCTGTGCTCCAGTACACCGTATACAATACCGAAGAAAACCAGAACGATTGCCGTAAATATCAGCATGGACACCGGATTGCCCTCTGCAGCCAGCCCCATATGGTACAGAGGATACAGGATATTTTTCACATTTTTCGCAATATTCTGTGCATTGGCGATCAGATCCATCAGCATCTGAGAGGCTTTGAAATAGACGTAATAATATCCTCCCAGAAAGGCAAGGGACAGCAGGACGGTCACCATACTCTTGTTTTTCACCCGCGCACTGATCTGGGCAACCACCCAGCCCAGGATACAGGACAGTGTGAGTACAAAAAAGGACATCACAAAAGGAATCAGAAGACTGAACACGATTCCTGCCGCGCCCACCTTCACAGAGAAAAACCACACGCTCAATACCGGAATCATGACGATCATCTCGTACATCAGCCCCACAGCATAGACCCCTGAGAGCCGCGCCATCAGGATCCGTGAGGTGGGCACCGGCATGGACAGAAGGAGATCATTGTCCTTCGCCTGATAGAGGGATGCATAAGTGTTAAACACACTGCCGAATACGCCCAGCACGATACCCACCAGCCCTGTGATCGCAAAATACAGCCAGTCCAGCCCGATTCCGTGCAGAGGCTCGCAGAGCCCGGAGGCCATCATATAAAACACATAACCAAGCACGCCAAAGATCAGAAGATACATCAGACCATAAAGAAGGATGCCCTTCCCGCTGCGCCTTTTTCCGTTTTTGCTGTTAAAATAGAGCCATGAGAAGGACTCCATCATCTGTTTTTTGAATAATGCCTTTGTCATTGCGCATCCTCCAGTTCCAGGAACACGTCCTCCAGTGATGTGTCACCCTTAACCTCCTCCATGGTTCCCGATTTGATCAGTTTGCCGCCCTTTATGATAGCCACTTTGTCACAAAGCTTTTCCGCTACCTCCAGCACATGGGTGGAGAAAAAGATCGCCGTACCGCTGCTGCAGAGCTCCCGCATCACTGTTTTCAGCAGGTGCGTGGCCTTCGGGTCCAGTCCCACAAAGGGTTCATCCATAATGATGAGCCTGGGATCGTGAAGCAGAGCAGAGATGACTGCCAGCTTCTGCTTCATACCGTGGGAATAGGCAGAGATCGGCTGAGCCAGGTCATCCGTCAGTTCAAACATATCCGCATACCGGCGGATCCGTTCCTGTCTGTCTCCGGCGCTGACCCCGAAAATATCCGCCACAAAATTCAGAAACTGAATCCCTGTCATAAACTCATAAAGATCCGGATTATCCGGAATATAGGCCAGCTTTCTCTTGCAGGCAATGGGATCCTTTTTTATGGAGACCCCGTCAATATAGATCTCTCCCTCATCAAACTGCAGGATCCCGCAGCAGGACCGGATGGTCGTGGTCTTACCGGCGCCATTATGACCGATAAATCCATAGATCTCGCCGGGCTGAATGTGCAGTGTCAGATGATCCACTGCTTTTTTCTCTCCGTAAACTTTCGTCAGATTTTCAATTCTCAGCATGTTTCTCCCTCCAGGAAATCCCGTCTGTACTGTGACGGCGTGATTCCTTCATTCTTTTTAAATACCTTGGTAAAGACTCGATAATCTCCATACCCGGACTGTTCTGATACCTCCGCAATAGATAAGGATGTCGTCAACAACAGTTTCTTTGCCTTCTCCATCCGGATATTTGTCAGATAGGCGAGGAAATTTACCCCGATCTCATTTTTAAACAGCTGGCTGATATACTGGCCGTTGAGGTGGAATTCCTCTGCCAGCACAGAAAGGCTGATCTCCTCTGCCAGATGCTCCTGCATATAACGGGTAATGCCGCTTATGGTGCGCTCCTCCTGCCTCTCTTCCTTTCGCTCCCTGCTCCGGGCAGACTGCCGCTGAAACAGCGCGATCTTCAGATTATCAATGCAGGTCCCGAACTCCTCATAATTCACAGGCTTCAGGATATAATCAGTGATCTGCAGACGCAGCGCCTCCCGACAATAGGAAAAATCATCATAACCTGACACGATGACAAATGCCGTGTCCGGGTGCTTCATACGGCTGAGCTGGATCACCTTCAGCCCGTTCATAATCGGAATATTGATATCCATAATAGCAATGTCCGGCATCAGAGAATCGATCCTGGCCAATGCCTCCATACCGTCTGCCGCTTCCCCCACCACTTCACAGTCATGGGCTTCCCAGTCAAACAGCTTCTTGAACCCCTCCCGTATCATGATCTCGTCATCCACCAGCAGTACACGCAGCTTTTTCATACTCATTCCTCCTCCAGCGGAAGCAGGATATGCGCCGTCACTCCGCCCTCTTGATTTTCCGTGTAAGAAAGTCCCGACTCCCGTCCGCAGCACAGGGAATTCCTCCTTCTCCCAATGTTATCTGTATTGTACATCTGAAAGTGCTTTTCTGATAGTGCTTTTTTTCATACAGATGTGTCAATTTTAGAGACCCCTGCATTCCTGCCTGTCAGTTCACAGCTGAGCCGCCCTGCTGACAAAAAAGACGCAGCAGCTGAATGGTTCGTTCATTCAGCACTGCGTCTTTTGCATCTGGATTATTTTTTTAACTGTCTCAGAACACCTGCCTGCCATTCTTTGCGATCAGGCATCCTCTTTCGATTCTGGAAGCACAATATTCAGCACGATCGCCACAAGTGCCGCCGGCACGATTCCGGAACCGCCGAAGATCAGCTGGACTGCCTGTGGAAGATGCGCCAGAATGCTGCTGTTGGAGCCAAGTCCGTATCCCAGGCCAAGTGCTACGGAAAGGATCGTGATATTTCTGGAGGTGATCGGGTTCTTCGTCACCAGCTGAATACCGCTGACCACGATGGATGAGAACATCATGACAGCAGCGCCTCCCAGAACGCTCTGGGGCATGATGGAGATCAGAGCCGCCAGCTTCGGGAAAAGACCGCAGAGGATCAGGAAAACAGCGCCAGTGGCCAGTGCAAAACGATTGACGATCTTCGTCATGGTCACAAGTCCTACGTTCTGGCTGAAAGAGGTATTCGGAAGGACACCGAACAGAGCGGCAAAGCTGGAACCGATACCATCGCAGATCACGCCTCCGGAGAGTTCCCTGTCTGTAGCTTCCCGTCCCATACCGCCTTCCATGACACCGGAAATATCACCGATGGTTTCTACCGCAGTGACGACAAACATGATCAGGATCGGAAGCACTGCCCGCAGATCGAATACCAGCTTCACCGGAAGCGGCTTCGGAAGGGCAAACCAGCTGGCCTCTTTTACCTTGTCCCAGTTCAGCACCCATGCTTTGGTATATTCCACACCCTCTGCATTGACTGCTGTGGTCGGCAGCACTACACCCATGATGGCAGCCACGATATAACCGACAATAATACCGATCAGGATGGAAGATGCGCTGGTGATCCCCTTTGTGCCATGCTTCAGGGCCACGATAACCAGCAGCACGATCGCCCCCAGCAGCAGATTTTCCATCGAACCAAAATCATTTGCAGAGCTGCCGCCGCCAAAGGAATTGACTCCCACCGCGATCAGAGAAAGTCCGATGGAAAGTACCACTGATCCCGTCACTACCGGCGGGAAAAATCTGCGGAGCGGCTTCAGCATAAAACCGAGCACACCTTCGAAAAGTCCGCCGATGACGGATGCACACATCACAGCACCGTAAGCCAGGATCCCGCCGCCCATGGCAGAGGCCACACTGCTGCACACACCGATAAAACCGGAACTGGTGCCCATGATGATCGGCACCTTGCCGCCCGCGGGACCGATGGCATACAGCTGTACCAGCGTCACGATTCCGGCGATCCACATGGCGTTCTGCAGAAGAGACACCTGCAGAGAAGCATACTCACTTCCTGCGCCCAGTCCGCATGCGCTGGTAATGATCAGAAGCGGTGTCAGATTCCCCACAAACATGGCCAGCACATGCTGCAATCCCAGGGGAATAGCTTTTGAGAGCGGAAGCTTTCCGTAAAAATCATATTCCGCTCTGCTTGTCTTAGAGTCTTTCATTTTCTCTCCTCCTAAGTTACTTCGATATTCCTGATAAGAACGATGCTATTATATAATGAAACAAGCGAAGGGGCAAGAAAAATAAGGGAGACGGAAGCTCCCTTACTTTCTTATTATATGATGTTAAGGTCAAAAGATGCCTGACGGAGTGTTCCGTGCTGCGTACTCCCACACTCCTGCCCGATATTCGGATATCGCGGAGCTTACGCTCCACTTTTATCCTCATATCGGGCGGGTCACTAAGCCATAAAACCACTCTTGTGCAAGCACATCGTGGTTTATGGCTTTTGACCCTGGCATCATTATATTCTCACAACGGTAAAACTCTTCGGAGCCAGGGAGATGCTCCCCTTCAGCTCCAGAGTCTGCTCAGTAACTCTGGAAGGCTCCGGTTTGTCTGCCGGTTTCTCACCTGCTGTTTCCAGTACCCACACTCTGGCTTCACCGGTCATCGGCTGGCCATCCTCACCTTCCATCGGAAGCTCAAAGGCGGAATCATTGGTATTCACCGCTTTCAGAATCAGTTCCCCGTCCTTTGTCTCGGACACAGTCACATAGATACCTGATTTTCTCAGTTCCACATCCTGTCCGTCCAGCTGAAGAGTGTGGTCACCCACATGATTTCCATAAAGCTTCTGTACATAATAGTTCGGTGTCAGATATACCTGATGGTCGTCAAACCAGATCATATCCGGTTTCCACTGGCTGTGCCCGATACGGTTAAAGAGGGGCGCATAGGACGCCAGCTTGATCACGCCTGCATTTTTCTCCAGACCGGTCATAAATGCCGCCTCTGCCAGAGCGCTTTCCATTGTGTTTTCCTTATCTTCGGTATGAGCTGCGTACTCACCGGCAAACACGCCAACTTCTCTCGGATAGCTGTCATAGAATTCAATATGATCGTACATCCACTTCGGAGATACATAATAATGTTCATCCACTGCATAGACAAATCCCGGATTCTCCTTCTGTCCCTTGCGGTAAAAATCCCATGCCAGATCATAAAGACCGTTCTCCACACTCGGGCCTGCCGTGCCGAGAAGTCTGATCTCCGGATATACTTCATGAACTGCCTGTTCAAAACGTACATGGCGTGCAAAGATATCCAGATACTTTGTCTCCCACTGCTCGTTTCCAATAGCAAGCATTTCAAGACCAAAGGGCTCCGGATGTCCCATCTTGGCACGGAGTCCGCCCCATCTGCTGTCTGCCGGACCATTGGCAAACTCGATCAGATCCAGTGCATCCTGCACAAATTCCTTAAACTCCTCGCTGTCGATCGGAACCATCTCTGTAGTACGGAACTGGCACGCGGCTCCCATTCCAAGCACCGGAAGGGGCTTTGCGCCGAGAAGCTCACAGAGCAGGAAATACTCATAGAAACCAATGCCGTAGGACTGTCCATAATGGGCATCCGGACGTTTCACATCCAGATCCTTACGTAAACTTCTGTCATCCTGGAAAGCCCAGAGGTTCGGAATATATTTTCTGTCCTTTAAGTCTCCAACGGTGTTTTTCCACTGATAGCGGTTCTCAAGGCTGATACCTTCCACAATACATCCGCCGGGGAAACGGATAAATCCAGGCTTGATGTCCTTCAACGCTTCAAAAAGATCTTTCCGGAACACACCGGCAACTGCATCCTCCGGAATCATGGAGATCAGGTCAAATTCCACGACACCTGCTGCATCCAGGCTCAGAATAAACTCTGCGCCGGCAACTGTCTCAGAAGCAGTCAGCACCAGCTCATATTTGATCCATTCATGTTCTCTGCAGCATTTTTCTGCGTCCGCATTCTTTGCCTCATTCATAATTTCTGCAAAGGGTCCGTCCGCCATCGGGAATTCTACCGTCAGATCTGTAAAGGGTCCATAGGGTACAGGTTTCACAGCCTGAACTGATCCCTCTGCATAGACCTTTCCGTCTTTTTTCACCTCAACGGTAAAAGCTTCTCCCCCAAACTCAACGCATCTTGCGTAGAAAGAAACATGGTATTTCATGCCCTGTTTCAGATAGATCCCATCATACGCCTGATTGGCAAAGCCCTGTCCGGATGCATATGCAGTCAGTCTCAGATAATGGGGATTTACCGTGGAAAGCGGAGTCCCGGTCACATACTGCATCCGCGGCGCCTGCTCTCCTTCCCCGCAGACCGGTTTCCATGCATAACCGTAATCATCTACTGCATAGAATTTACCCGGCGTTCCAAAACCTTCCCTGGCTTCAAAAGAACGGTTCTCGATCATTTCTGCGTAAAGGCCGCCATCCGCAGCAAAGTTGATGTCTTCAAAGAAAAGACCGATCATTTCCGGAGAAATACTTTCTCCATATTTACGTGCAATCTTCATAGTACCTTCTCCTTCATAATTATGTAAAAATCAGATTCACAGCACTGCCAATATTATAACACTAATCCACTTCCAGGGAAATCTCTTTTCCTAAAAATTTATACTTCTGATCATATCTTCGTTACTGTCCCGCAACAGTAATCCCGTGACAAATAATTCATCAAATTATCACATTTTGCGATTTCCTTTTTTCACCTTATACGGTATACTTAAAGAAACAAAAATGTCACTATATTTTATCCTCAGGAGTACACATGATTCCAACCATACGTAATAAAACAGCAAAATACATCCTCTGCCTGTTATTTTTTCTTCTGCTTTCCTGTTTTCTTTTATTATGCTGGAAAGCAAGTCCGGTATTTGATACTTTTATGTCCGGGAACCAGGAGCTGGAACTGTCAGATATTATCTGGTACAGTGATTCCGGAACTTTCCAGACCGAACAGCTGCCCGCCGCCTTCCCCTGTAATGATGACGGCACTGCTCTTATTTCCGCCACATTGCCTGAAGACTGTCCTTCAACCGACAATACACTCTGCTTTCGGGCCTCCCAGCAAAGTGTCCGGATATGGCTGGAGGGAGAGCTTCTGATGGAACATGGCACAGAGACTCTGCCCCGTTATCTTGGAAAAAGCCCCGGAAGCAGCTGGATTCTGATCCGTCTGCCGGAAGGATTTGCCGGAAAAGAAATCGAGATTGAATTAAATTCCCCTTATAAAGATTATCAGGGAAAGCTGAACACCGTGTACCTTGGCTCAGAGGGAAGTATTCTGAATTATATTTTCCGACAGTTCGGCCCGGGACTGCTGATCTCAGCAATGCTGCTGACCCTCAGTATCCTGATACTGTTTATTTATGTGCTGTTTCTCGCCCGAAATGTCAGAAGTAAAAATATTTTCTGCATCGGCCTGTTTGGCCTGCTGTCCAGTATCTGGATGATCGGAGAAAGTCACATGCTCCAGTTTTTTACAGGTCATCTCACTGCATGGCTCTATATCACACTGATCACCATGCACCTGCTGCCAATGCCGCTCCTGATTCTGGTTGAAAATCTGCCTGACTTTCCTTATCAGAGAATCTGCAGATATGCCAGAACTGTGATCATTGTATATGTATCTCTGCTGCTTTTTCTTCAGACAACGGGTATCCGGGATATGATGGAAATGCTGAGCCTGTCACAGGTACTTCTGTTTATTCTGTGCATGATATTTCTGGCACTCATTTACTGGGATTTCTTTCACAATAAGAATAAAAAGGTGCTGCCGACTGCCATATCCGTCGGCGTACTCTGTATTTTCTCTATCGGTGAGATACTCAGTAATGCAGTAAATTCTATTTCGTTTCTTGGGAATTACATGCGGATCGGAGTTCTGTCCTTCTTTGTGATCATGAGCATTTTCATTCTCCGCAATGCACTGCAGATCTATACTGCAGGAGTGAATTCCGCCTACTATAAACAGCTGTCCTACACTGATCAGATGACCGGCTGCCTGAACCGCCGCGCCTGCATGGAGCGTGAAGCTGTATGGATGCCCGGGGAGAGTGACGCTTTACTTATGGTTGATCTAAACGACCTGAAACTGGTCAATGACAGCCTGGGACATCACGCCGGAGATGATTATATCATTGCCTGTGCCGCTGCCATGAAGGAAATATTCCACAAAAAAGGAAACTGCTATCGGATGGGCGGTGATGAATTCTTATTCTGGGGCAGCCACATTTCCGAGACAGAACTGGCAGATATGGAGCAGCGCCTGATCGAACTGGTCCATAAGAAGTGCCAGAATCTTTCTCCCCACTGTATGGTAGCCACCGGAATGGCCATCTATCGTTCGACAGATCTGTCCATTGAAGAGACTTTGAAACGTGCAGATCTCCATATGTATGAGAATAAACGGCGAATGAAGGCTGCTTCTGCGGAAAAAGATCAGGATCCTTCCTGAGTTTTACACCATTCATTCAGGCAAATGAAGAGACCGTTCGTATCCTATGACACAGGACGGTCTCTTTTTTCTTATCGTAAAGTGTAATTATACAGAGCCGCACCCGGCTCCTGCCCCAGATGGCCTGTCAATGGATCATCTTCAGGATGTCTTCTTTTTTCTGAAGTCCCACAATGCGTTTTTCCGGTCTGCCTTCCCGGAAGACCAGTAAAGTCGGTACACTCATGACGTGAAACTCTCCTGCCAGTTCCGCTTCCTGATCGATATCCACTTTTCCAAATTTTACACCGGGTATTTCCTCTGAAACGGCCTCCACCACGGGTGCCATTGCCCTGCAGGGGCCGCACCAGGAGGCCTGAAATTCCACCAGCACGGTTCCCTCTGCATGCAGCACTTCCTGTTCAAAATTTTCACCGGTTAATTCAATCACTGACATAAAAACCCTCCTGTCTGTCCTGCCAAATCGTGTCTGTCCGGTGCACCACAGATGACATCAGGCACCTTCCGATCACTATAGATCAGCATTCCTCACAGGAGGGTATTTTATTCAATCTTCTTAATTAAAATCTAAATTCCGACCTTTTCTGCCCATTCTGTTTCTTTAAATCCCACCAGAACCCAGTCTTCAGACACCAGGATCGGCCGTTTCACCAGCATCCCGTCCGTTGCCAGGAGTGCATACTGCTCTTCCTCGCTCATGGATGGCAGCTTGTCTTTCAGCCCTATTTCCTTGTAAAGCATCCCGCTGGTATTAAAAAATTTCTTCAGAGGCAGACCGCTCTTCTGATGCCACTCCTGCAGCTCCCCGACTGTGGGATTCTGTTCTTTGATATGGCGGTCTGTGTATGTGATCTCATGGCTGTCCAGCCATTTTTTTGCTTTCTGGCAGGTACTGCATTTTGGATATTCTACAAATAACATTTTCTGTTCCTCTCTTTTTCTATTGTCTCAACTCTGCTGCTCTGACATTTTCTGCAAAGCAGACATTACATTGCCGTCAATTACCACGCTCAATGCTTTCCTGGTCCTCTGCGCCATGTAGGATTCCCTCCGGTCTTTCTGTCATATGGATCTATAGAAAGTGCAGACTATAATGCACACTGCCTTTCTCATCGATTTCCATCATAATATAGCTGGGCCTGCGGCCTTCCTGACGCGGAAAGGACAGACTTCCGGGATTGAGCACCGTCAACTCCGGGTCATCCTGATTCAAAAAAGGCTTGTGCGTATGGCCAAACATCACCACATCACATCCATTGGTCTTTGCCTCTTCCACCAGATCCCGTGTACCAACTGTCACATAATAATAATGTCCGTGCGTCATCATGATCCTGCATCCGCCAAGCTCCAGAAACCGCACCTTCGGCATGTCAGAAAAAAAGTCACAATTGCCGGCCACAACGTCTATCGGACATCCTGCCAGCTCCTGAATCTTTCGGTCACCGCCCTCAATATCTCCCATATGAAGCAGATGATCCGGCTTTCCCTCGATCCGGATCACCTTTTTCAGATTATCCTCATATCCATGTGTATCACTTATTATCAAGATCCTCATACATTTCCCCACATTTTTCGCTGTTTCTCAAAACTTTCACTCTGCTTTATTTTCTTCCTGACTCTCTTCTTTACTCTCTTCCATTCTTTCCTTCAGAAGCTCTCTCATCAGGCGCAATGCCTTCCCGCGATGACTCAGATCATTTTTCTGATCCGGTGACAGCTCCGCCGATGTACAGCAGCAATCCGGAAGATAGAAAACAGGATCATAGCCAAATCCGTTTTTGCCCCGGATCTCATGGCCGATGATTCCCTCCATCGTACCGCGGCTGGTAAGTATAGTCCCGTCCGGCATCGCACATGCGATCACACAGACAAACCGGGCGGTGCGCTTCTCATCCGGCACTCCCTCCAACTGATCCAGAATCGCCTGATTCTTAATATCGTAAGAAGTATCCTCCCCCATATACCGGGCAGAGTAAATACCGGGGGCCCCGTCCAGATAGTCGATCTCCAGCCCGGAATCATCGGCCAGCACCGGCTCTCCTGTCAGCTCCATGATCGTCCGTGCTTTGATAATGGCATTGTCCTCAAAGCTCTTCCCATTCTCATTGATCTCTGCTGAAATGCCGGCCTCCTTCATAGAAACCACCGGTACCTCCAGATCCGCCAGAATCATCCGGATCTCCCTCATTTTTCCTTCATTTCCGGTCGCAAAAATCATTCGTTCCATCTATACTCCCACCTTTGTTCAAAATCATCCATTGTGCAACTGTTTTTCTTACATACTATAGCTTATTTGCGGGATTTTTGCAATGATATTCTTGTGCAACTATGGGACGCCCCACGCCGGTCAGGGACGCGGAGCCGTTGTTTAACAGCCCGCATCACGGGCGATATGATTCATACCATAGTATCTTTATCCATCACTTGTTACTCAATCATCAAAAATATGATGGGCCAATACTCAAATGAAGTTCATCTTTATTTTTGTATCGTATATATTTTCAGGCAGACATTGCTACCAAATTTTTGTTCTGTATTCTCCCAGAAATTGCCATTCTGACTCAAATAGCCCTCTTTGCCTTCGGTTATGATATTCTGTGTATAAGGACCGGAGCGGTATTCGACGGCCACGGGATGTCCGGCTCCGGGAGTGGTGATCTTCACTGCTGCTGCGAAACGCTCTCCTTGTTTCAGAGGGATTGGAGTTTCCAGGTCGATAGTATAGTAACCGGGATCCTCCAGGGTACCGGACTGTAGATACGTCAGGCTGGAAAAGGAGTCTGTATTTTCAAAATCATGTACCAGATACAGTTCGTAGGAGGTGTCTGCTCCTGCGGCGTAAAAACCGTATGCTGCAAGATACTCCGATGCTTCTGTTTTTTCATCAGCTGCCTGACTCTCCGGATCACCATTGGCAGTTCCGTCGTCTGCAGCTCCTGCCGCTGACCCTGATTCCGGTGTTTCCGGTTCATATACACTGTTTTCCATTTCTCCTGCGGTATAAACATTCGCAAACCAGCATGTCTCATCTGCATACCCCTGCTGGCCCTGCCAGCCACAGTCATCGGTCTGATAAATGTGCTGATAATTGTCCGTATCCTCGATCCTGCTGTAGATCAGGCCCGTCCGGGCAATATTGGCATCCGCATAGGACACATAAAACAGTCCATCCTCGCCAAAATCTTCTCCCCAGGAATTCTGACAGATGAATGCTCCGTCTATGGGTGGTGTCTGCTTAAAGAGAAAACGGGAATAGTGATCATCCCACCCCAGAATAATGATATCGTGATTCTGTACCTTTTCTTCCGGGTAATAATAAGCGGCATTTGATGACTGATAATAGTCCTGATCTTCTGCAGTCTCCGCCCGGCTCATATAGAGTGAAGTCTGCACTGCCCCGTAGAGGCTGACTGCCTCTTTCACTTTTTCCCTGTTGTTCTCAGGCAGCATCCGTATCTCCTGTATATGAACTGCAGGCTCCAGATCATCCGGTGAAATGCCGTCCCCGTAAGGATCCTCTGCCTCAATTACCGGTCCCTGCCAGCCGCTGAGATAGGCCATGATCATGACATAATCCCCGCCGTCAGAAAGAGCAGTGTCAAACCGGTTGTTCAGAGCCATGTGATCCGCAGAAAACTCGATCTGCGTCTCCGGCAGCAGACTGCTCTCCATGGCTGCTGCCGAGGCAAGAGCCCAGCAGGTACCGTAGCTGCCCTGACTTCTGACAGTCGGTTTGCGGCCATGCTCCACCGGATCCCAGCGTGAGGGCAGGAGGGAAACTGCAGGAGGAAATACAAAGCTCTCTTCCGACTCCTCCGAGGACTGCAGCTGTACTGCTGAAATCTCAACCGTATCCGAAGCAGCGTCACAGCCACCAGAAACCACAGCAGTACATACTGCAGCAATACATACAGATATAAGACAGCCTGCAGCTGTCCTTGTTTTCAGTTTGCCCACTGCTTCCATGGCTGCGCTCTCTGCCCATCTGTTGTTCCGCATTGACCAACCTGCCTTCCTTCCTTATATATAAGATATGCCCAAAGCCATTTTCTCCCTGACACTGCACCTGAAAAACAATCAGTCATTCCGTCTCGGAGGTCTCGGCCCCAGAAACTGATAATAATACGTCTTGATCATACCGTTGTAGATTTTACGGTTCTTATCCGCTTTTTTCCCGATATAGGTCTCTGCCTGATCATAAGAAGTAATGATATACTCAGACCAGGAATCCAGCCTGGAAAAGGCAGCACCGATCTCCCGGTACAGCCCGGGCAGATTTTCTTTATCCTCAATGCGCTCTCCATAAGGCGGATTCGTGATGACAAATCCATATTTTTTCGGATGATTCAGCTCGCTGACCGGTCTCTTCTGGAAATGGATCAGATGATCCACCCCGGCCAGCCGGGCATTCTCCCGGGCAGCCTTAATCACTTCTCCATCAATATCATAACCCTGAATATCCACTTCGATCTGGTCATCCACCAGATCCTGAGCTTCTTCCACCGCCCCATACCAGTATTTTTTCGGTATCAGGTTGGTCCAGGTCTCTGCCGTAAAGGAACGGCTCATACCGGGCGCAATATTCGCTGCCATCATTGCCGCTTCGATGGGAAAAGTACCGCTTCCGCAGAAGGGATCCACCAGAATCCGATCCTTTTTCCAGGGTGTCAGCAGGATCAGGGCAGATGCCAGTGTCTCAGAAATAGGTGCTTTTGCCGTGAGCTTCCGATAGCCTCGCTTGTGCAGAGATTCCCCGGAGGTATCCAGACCGATCACTACTTCGTCCTTCCGCAAAAATACACGGATGGGATACTGTGCCCCGGTCTCCTCAAACCAGGTGATACCATACTTTGCCTTCAGACGCTCCACGATCGCTTTTTTCATGATCGACTGAATATCCGAAGGGCTGAACAACCTGCTCTTTATGGATGCCGCTTTCGTCACCCAGAATTTACCGTCTCTGGGAATATACCGCTCCCAGGGCAGTGCTTTCGTCTGCTCAAACAGCTCATCAAAAGTCTCCGCATGGAATTCCCCTGCTTTCAATAAGATCCGTTCCGCAGACCGCAGAAATACATTTGCCAGACAGATGGCCTGCGCATCTCCATAAAAAGTCACTCTGCCGTCCTCTACGCTGCTGATCTCATACCCCAGATCTGTAATCTCCCGTTTCAAAACTGCCTCCAGCCCGAAATGGCAGGGGGCAATCAGTTCCATCATCTCCATGTTTTCCTCCCATGATCCTTTTTTTCTGAGAGTTTCTCAGACACAACTGATTCCGCCAGCCATCCCTGCCGGATACAGCGCCTCTCTCTGTGCCACTCAAAATCAGCCCGCCACATATTACAGCGCCGCTGTTTTCACTTCTGCCCCATCGAAATCCCGAACAGAGAATACACCATCCTCCAATACCGCATAGGTAGGCGGATTGCCCTCCTTCGGAATGGACACGGAACCGGGATTCAGAATCAGGTGTTCTCCCACCTGGTCAGCCCGCAGCACATGCGTATGTCCGTGCAGCAGTACATCCCCCGGCTTCATGGGCGGAAGGTTTTTCTCATTCCAGATATGACCATGAGTCGCATAGACCGCAGTCTTCCCTTCAAAAAATACCATATAGTCAGCCAGCACCGGAAATTCCAGTACCATCTGATCCACCTCCGCCTCACAGTTTCCCCGCACTGCATAAATCTCATGCTTACGCTCATTGAGCATACGTATCACTTCTTTCGGCGCATATTCTCTGGGCAGGTCGTTTCTCGGACCGTGGTAAAGAATATCCCCCAGCAATATCATCCTTTCTGCCTGTTCTTTTTCGTATGCCTCCAGCATCTTCCTGCAGTAATATGCCGAACCGTGTATATCTGATGCAATAAATAACTTCATATCTGTCTTCTCCTGTCCTGTAATTATAAGATATTTATCAGTATAGCAGAAAATCTGCACCTTCGTCTATTATTTAATCTCTAATTCTTCTGTTGAGATACCAAGCGGTATTATATCATAGTGCACAAACCATGTTCAAAAAAACTTCCAATCAAAAAGGTGTAAAGCCTCTATCATTAAACAGAAACTATACACCCTGGTTTCATAGTTACGAATTATTGTTTATTATTTGTTGTTTGAGTCTTTAGAATCTGCTGTTTGTTTTGTCACATAAGATTGTCCTAAATCTCTGTCAACAATTAATTGTTTCAGATACCGCCCATAGCGCACCAGATAAGGATCATCCAGTCCCCATTCATCGCGCAGTTCCTGAATCTCTTCTTCTGTCGCATCTGCGCCCATCAGATTCCTCGCAGGATCTCCGTCTGCAAAAAAGAGCAAGGTAAAAATTAAAAGTGTTACTCCAAGCAGAACCGGAATCATCATCAGGATTCTTTTTAAAATGTACCTA
>JAQXWO010000040.1 GCA_029225485.1 Lachnospiraceae bacterium | reverse complement strand
TACCGTATCTTTTATGATGATGATATTAAGACACCGATTTTCCTGATTTCGATCTGTGATCTCGTATATGGAATCCTTCAGTATGGATTTATGTTCCTGCTGCGGGGGCGTATTCATTTCTTCTTTTATCTCAGGAGGATCATTCTTCCGGAAGTGATCTATACGCTGCTTTTGACCATATTCTGTTATCAGATCCTGTATAAAATTAATAAACATCTCAGTTTGACAGATAAGAGGAGTGTTGACAAATTTGTTTGATCATATGAAACATACACTTTCCAGGGCTGTCAGATCCAGGATCCTGGTACTGACAGTGGTACTGGCTGTTCTGGCCGCGCTGCTTCTGCAGCGGCTGTTTCAGCTGCAGATCATAGACGGAGAATCCTACCAGAACGATTTTTCACTTTCCATAAAAAAAGAGCGGCAGCTGGACAGCGCCCGCGGTAATATTTATGACCGCAATGGAGAGCCGATTGCCTACAATGAGCTCTCTTACTGTGTGGTCCTTGAGGACAGCGGGACCTATTCAACCACTCATGAAAAAAATCTGACCCTTAACAGCATCCTTTATAATGTGATCAAGATCGTCGAGAGCCACGGAGATTCCATCGTAGATGATTTTAAGATCGAAATGGCGGCTGACGGCAGCTATGTATATAACGTATCCGGTTTTTCACTGCTGCGATTTAAAGCCGATTTGTACGGGCAGGCTTACACCGATGATCTGACAGACGAACAGAAAAATATTTCCGCGGATGCACTGATGAAGGAACTCTGTGATGAGGAGCATTACGGTATTTTTGATCCGGAAATCACAGCACAGGAGCGTGAGGAGTATCAGCTTCCGGAGTCCTATACGGATAAAGAAGTGCTCCAGATCGTCGGTCTTCGTGCCAACATTGCTGCTTTCAGTTTTCAGAGATATCAGTCTGTGACCATAGCACGAAACGTGGGACAGGCTACTATGGCTCAGATTACAGAATGCAAATCAAAATATCCCGGTATCGATATTTCAGAGGAGTATCTGAGAGTCTATGTCAATGCAGAATCCATGGCACCTCTGATCGGGTATACCGGTCAGATTTCCGAGGAAGAGCTTGCTGAGCTTCAGGAGGAAAATCCATCCTATACAGCTACAGATATTGTGGGAAAAACAGGTCTTGAAAAAGAAATGGAGACTGTGCTGCAGGGCACCAAGGGCAGTGAACTGATCTCTGTCGACAACCTCGGACGTACCCTTGCCGTAGAGTCACGGGAAGAGCCGGTAGCCGGAGACGACCTGTATCTGACCATCGACAGTGATCTGCAGAATGCAATTTATCAGATGCTGGAACAGTACATCGCCGGTATTGTATGGGCAAATATGGTACCAGAAAAAGAAATCAATGCAGACTGGTATACCTCTGCCGATCAGGTTCGTATTCCGATCTATGACGTTTACTATGCATTGTTTGAAAATAACGTGCTTGACGTCAGTCATCTGAAATCCGAATCCGCCACAGAAAACGAGAAGACAGTATATAACGAATTTCTGGTCAAGGCTTCTCAGATCTTTGCCTACATCAAAGATCAGCTTCTCTCGGATCATCCGACTGCGTATCAGGATCTGGAGGAAGAGTATCAGGTATATATGTCCTATATCGTAAACGACATGCTGATCGACCAGACGGGGATTCTGAATGAGGAAGCCATCGATAAGACAGACGAGACGTATCTTGCCTGGACAAAAGAGGAGACCATCAGTCTGAAAGAGTATCTCACCTATGCGATCTCAAAAGACTGGATCGATATTACAAAGATCACGGAGGATTCCTCTTATCTCGATTCTTCCGAGGTCTACACCCTGCTTGCAGATTATATTGCAGATTATCTGTATGACGATGATGATTTCTGCAAACAGGTATATCGCTATATGCTCCAGCAGGAGAGTATTTCCGGTTCCCAGATCTGTCTGCTTCTGTACGATCAGGGGGTACTGGAGATGGACCCGGAAACGTATGAAGGTCTGTCGAACGGAACCATTGGCGGTTATGAATTTATGCGCCAGAAGATCTACAATCTGGAGATCAGACCTTCTCAGCTTGCCCTGAATCCCTGTTCCGGATCTGTTGTGGTGACCGATCCGAACACAGGAGAGGTACTTGCCTGCGTCACCTATCCAGGCTATGATAACAACCGCCTGGCCAATGATATGGATACCGCCTATTACAGAAAGCTGAACAGTGATAAATCCAGTCCGTTTTACAGCAGAGCCACTATGGAGACGATTGCACCAGGATCCACCTTCAAACTGATCTCCGCGGTCGCAGGTATTATGGAAGGCGTAGTGAATTACGGTGAAGGCATCTTCTGCAGCGGCTCCTTTGATGAACTGCCTCAGAAGATCAACTGCTGGAATGTCTACGGTCATGGTACTGAGACTCTGATCACGGCGATCCGTGATTCCTGCAACTACTTCTTCAATACGATCGGCTGGCGTCTCGGTCTTGTAAATGGCGAATATGATGACGAAACAGGTACCGAAAGACTGACGAAATATGCCTCCATGTTCGGTTTCGATGCAAAATCGGGAATTGAAGTGCCGGAGGCCAGTCCTCATCTGTTTACGACAGACTCTGTCCGCGGAGCCATGGGACAAAGTGACAACGCATTTACCACGACACAGCTGGCCAGATATGTGAGCACCATCGCGAACGGTGGTACCTGTTATGATCTGACTCTGATCAAGTGGATCAAAGACTCTTCCGGAAGCGTACTGGAAGAAAATGAGGCCGAAGTGCACAACAACGTGGAGCTTCCGACAGAACTGTGGAATGCCATCCATACCGGTATGCGCGACGTGGTTAAGAACAGCAAAGCTTTCACCGGTTTTAATGAAATAGCAGTGGCCGGAAAAACAGGTACTGCGCAGCAGACGACCAAGGTACCCAACCATGGTCTGTTTATCGGATATGCTCCCTATGAAGATCCTGAGATAGCAATTGCAGTCAGGATCACAAACGGATACAATTCTACCAATGCGGCAATGCTTGCAAGAGATGTTATTTCGTATTATTATGGACTGGTGGATGAATCAGATCTGATCACAGGTCATGCATCAGAAGTGTCTGCTGATTATACCCGTACAGATTAACCGGCAGACGGCAGAAAGGGAAAATAAAAATGGGAAAAAATGCAGTAATCATCAAAAGCAATCCTTATGGGCTGATTCTCATGCTGGATCCGGATATTCCGTTCGAAGAACTGAGACAGGCTGTAGAGGATAAATTTTCTCAGGCTGCCGGATTTTTCAAGAATGCAAATGTAGCTCTCACTTTCCGCGGACGTGTTCTGACCTCTTCGGAGGAACGGCAGCTGATCGATACGATCGTGGAGAATTCCAGTCTCCGGATCGTCTGTATGGTCGATGAGAGAAAAGAGACAGAAGAGCATTACAGGCGGGCTGTGACAGAAGCTCTGGACCGGCCCGCCACAGAAGAAGGTCGATTTTATCGCGGAACACTCCGATCCGGTCAGGTGCTGGAAACAGAAACAAGCATCGTCGTTGTCGGAGATGTAAATCCGGGAGCTCAGGTGATCTCCAGAGGCAATATCGTAGTGCTGGGCTGCTGTATGGGATATCTTTACGCAGGAGCAGGGGGTGATACTTCCTGTTTCGCCGCTGCGCTGATTATGAAACCCATACAGATCAGAATCGCAGATAAGATCGTCCGAAGTGCCATCGTAAAACGCAGAGATACCGGAGAATACCCGGTAGATCCCAAAATCGCCTTTATCAGAGAAGGCCATATTCAGATTCAGGAAATATCAGGCGATACACTTTCCGATTATCTGGGATAGGATACAGAAGAGAATGCGGCTCATCTGCCGCAGAGTCAGTGAAACGATCCGTGACCGGACAGAAAAGGATGGAGGAGAATCATATGAGTGAAGTTCTTGTTGTTACCTCAGGAAAAGGCGGGGTTGGAAAGAACACATCTACTGCGAATATCGGAGCCGGACTGGCACGTCTGAATAAAAAAACCGTACTGGTGGATACCGATATCGGTCTGAGAAATCTGGATGTTGTCATGGGACTGGAAAACAGGATCATATACAATCTGGTAGATGTGATCGAAGGAAACTGCCGTCTGAAGCAGGCACTGATCAAAGACAGGCACGATCCGAATCTTTATCTTCTTCCTTCCGCTCAGACCAGAGACAAAAGCGCTGTCTCCCCGGAGCAGATGCGCAAGCTTGCGGAGAGCCTCAGGCCGATGTTCGATTACATCATTATGGACTGCCCGGCCGGAATCGAGCAGGGATTCAAGAATGCCATCGCGGCAGCGGACAGAGCCATTGTGGTCACCACACCGGAAGTCGCTGCGATTCGTGACGCGGATCGGATCATAGGACTGCTGGAGACAGAAGGGTTTAAGAAAATTGACCTTCTGATCAACCGGATGCGGATGGATATGATCCGCCGGGGTGAGATGATGTCCGTAGAAGACGTGCTGGATATTCTGGCGGTGAATCTGATCGGGGCTGTTCCGGATGAAGAAAGCGTCGTCATTGCCGCCAATCATGGTGAACCTGTGGTGGGAAATGATTCCAAAGCTGCAGTGGCATATCTCAATATCTGCCGGAGAATTACGGGCGAATCAGTTCCTCTCATGGATTTTACCACCGGTGAATCTGTATTTCAAAAAGTAGCATCCTGGTTCCACAGAAAATAGGGAGGGCTGCAGGTAATGATATTTTGCAGAAAAAAGGCGCTGCTGACTTCCGGACAGATCGCAAAGCTGCGGACCAGACAGACTGTCTCCTCTGACCGGCTTTCCTGTACACCGGAGGAGTTTCTGCAAATGAAAAAAGAGATTGCGAATATCCTTTTCAGATATCTGGATCTTGATGATACAGTTTCAGAAATACGTGTTGAGATCGTACACGAGATAAAGCAAGGGGTTTCATATGTTAAGACAGTACAAATTAAGTGACTACAATTTTCGATTAATACTCTGGGTTCTGGCGCTCTCCATACTCGGAATACTGATCATCGGAAGTGCCAGAGAATCCTCTCAGCAAAAGCAGATCTATGGTCTGATTCTGGGAATCACCGCAATGATCATCATTTCACTGTTTGATTATGCATGGATTCTCAACTTCTACTGGCTGATCTATCTGGTGGGAGCATTCCTTCTGATCGCGGTACTTTTCGTTGGAGTAAATGTAAACGGAGCTACGAGATGGGTGGAATTCGGCGGATTCAGGTTTCAGCCTTCGGATATTGTAAAAATCATGCTGATTCTGTTTTTTGCGAAGTTTTTTGATCAGCATCAGGATGATATCAATCATGTAAAGACCATTTTTATGTCGCTTGCCTTAATTGGAATACAACTTCTGCTGATCTTCAAAGAACCGGATCTGTCTACCTCCATTGTAGTGGCAGCTGTTTTCTGTGCTTTGATTTTTTGCGGAGGCTTGACTTATAAAATCGTTGGCGGTATTCTTGTAGTATGCATTCCGGTTGCCGTCATCGGCATCAGTATTCTGATGCAGCCGGATACCGAGCTTTTGCAGAATTATCAGCTGACCAGAATCTATGCCTGGCTCAAACCGGAAGAATATCCCCAGGAGGCCATGCAGCAGACCAATTCCATTATCGCCATCGGATCTGGTCAGCTTTACGGCAAGGGACTGAACAACGACGAGGTTTCTTCTGTCAAAAACGGAAATTTCATCGCCGAGCCTCAGACAGATTTTATCTTCGCTGTGGCAGGGGAAGAGCTGGGATTCATCGGATGCTGTATGATCGTACTTCTGGAGTTTCTGATCGCTCTGGAGTGTCTGCTGATCGGCAGACGTGCTAAGGAGCTGTCGGGTACACTGATCTGCTGCGGAATGGCATCACTGATATTCTTTCAGACCTTTCTCAATATATCCGTTGCAACGGGGCTCTTGCCCAACACAGGCATTACGCTTCCCTTTGTCAGTTATGGTCTGACTTCGCTGGTAAGTTTTTATATTGGAATCGGTTTTGTACTGAATGTAGGTCTGCAGACAAAAAAATATTGAGGAGGTAGTGATTATGAATTTAGCGTTTATTGCACATGACTCAAAGAAAAAGCTTATGCAGAATCTCTGTATTGCCTACCGGAGTATTCTGTGTCATCATGAACTGTATGCCACGGGGACTACAGGGCGTCTGATTGAGGAAGTGACGGGACTTAGTATTCGCAAATTTCTTGCAGGTCCCATTGGCGGAGAAGAGCAGATGGGCGCCATGATCGAACAGAACCAGATTGACCTGGTCATCTTTTTCCGTGATCCTCTGAACCCGCGTTCTCATGAGCCGGATATCAATAAAGTAATTCGTCTGTGTGATATTCATAATGTACCGCTGGCAACCAATATTGCTTCTGCGGAGCTTCTGCTGAAATCATTGGAAAGAGGAGATCTGGAGTGGCGTGAAATGTACAAATAATCATCCTGAGCGTTCTTTTTATACGGAACGTGAATGGGCAAGGATACAGATGAAAGAAGCGGAAGAGAAGAAAAAGCTCCGGAAACTGGGTCTGATCCTGGCAGCTCTGCTGCTGGTATGCGGGATTCTTTTGTTTTCTGTCTATTACTTCGTATTTCGCCCTCATGATTATGATTTATATCAGCCTTATCAAAATACAGATCCTGTGTATGGATTCCAGAGTTCACTTCAATCAGGTACAAAGGCCGTCCCGTTTTCTGACGGACTGTGTGTCAGTGACGGGACAGAATACAGCACAGCTATCACCCTGAACTCCTATTCGGCCGGTTTGTTTGATGTAAATCATGAAGAGGTACTGTACGCAAAGGATATCTTTGCAAAACGTTCTCCTGCCAGTATCACCAAAATCATGACTGCTTTAGTCACATTGAAATATGGAAATCTGGACGAAATGGTGACTGTGACTTCGACTGTGAAAAACATTGAAGAAGGCTCTTCTGTATGTGATATCAAGGAGGGAGATGTCCTTTCCCTGAAGCAGCTGCTGTACGGCATGATGGTGGCATCCGGAAATGACGCTTCCATGATGATCGCCGAGCATATTGGAGGATCCGTGAGCAATTTTGTCGACCTAATGAATGAAGAAGCCATGTCCATCGGAGCGACCTCCACACACTTTTCGAATCCTCATGGTCTGACAGACCCTGAGCATTATACGACAGTATATGATATCTATCTGATCTTTCAGGAAGCATTGAAATACGATATTTTTCAGGATATCATCAACCGGAAGAATTACTACGCGGAATATAAACATCAGGACGGATCTGATGTGGCTGTCACCTGGGAATCCACGAATCATTATTTTACAAATGAGGCGGATATCCCGGAAAATGTAAGTATATTCGGAGGAAAAACAGGTACGACGGAAGATGCCGGTGCATGTCTTGCCCTGATGACCAAAGACCTTTACGGCAATCCTTTCATATCTGTGATCCTGCATGCGGGGGATAAGAACTCTCTTTATGAAGAAATGAATGAGTTGTTGTCGTTAATTGAGAATTAGGTGTTGTAATTTGCGCCTGAATAGTCTATAATCGAGATATGAATATTATATCCGCTACATAAGGAGGAGATAACCATGATACAGTTAATTTTAGGTGAAAAAGGAAAAGGAAAGACAAAGATTCTGCTTGACAAAGTAAACTCAGAGATCAAGACAGCACACGGAAACATCGTATACCTTGACAAGAGTACAAAGCACATGTTTGAATTAAACAACAAGGTGCGTCTCATTGATGTATCCGGTTTTGAGCTTTCCAACAGCGATGAATTCATCGGTTTTATTTACGGCATTATTTCTCAGGATCACGATCTGGAGCAGATGTACCTTGACAGCTTCCTGACGATCGCTTCCATTGATTCCGAGTCAGTAAATGGTCTGCTGTCCAGGCTTGCAAAGATCGGTGAGAATTATCAGATCACATTTGTTGTCAGCGCATCAATTCCCGGCACTGTGATTGAAGATGAGTTTAAGGAATGCATTATTGCGGATTTATAAAATACATATATACTTTTCATAGTCAGAAAATCTGCCTGTCTTTCTGTGGCTGTTTCCACAGAAAGACAGGCGTTTTGAATAATGGAAATACTATGCTGTCCTTTTAGTTTTCATCCAGAGCGCGGACGCGTCCGTAGAGACTGAGCAGATACAGGCCGGAAAGGCCGACCAGGATATAAATGATTCTGGATATCCAGGTCATATTACCAAATAACAGACTAACCAGATCCAGTTTAAAGATACCGATCAGTCCCCAGTTTATCGCTCCAATGATGACAAGTGTAAGTGCGGTGTAATCCAAACCTTTACTCATATTGCTTCCTCCTTTTCTGACTAATGATATTCTTTCCTGAAACTCCTGTTTTATACAAAACACAGGTTGTATCCTTTCTTCTGACATGATAAAATATCTGTGGACTTGTCGTGCCAGAAGAAAGAATATGTTAGGAGGCAGTTGTTTGACATTTGATCAGAAAAATCAGAAGATTACAAAATATAGACGTCACTCTTTTTTTAATATAGGGACACTTTTATTTGGTATCATTTTTATCTATCTTATCGTCTGTATTTTCCTTTATCTTACGGAAACCCACGTGACCCCCTATGAGGTAGTCAGAGGCACCATCAGCGGAAATTACAGATATCAGGCATTATCTCTGCGTACGGAGGAGACTGTACAGACCACACAGTCCGGCAGCATCAAGTATTATGCCAGAGAGGGTTCCAAGGTATCTTCCGGAAGCACTGTATGCGCAATTAACGAGTCCGGGTCTACGATATCCGTGTCTTACGATGACTTTTCACCGGATTCAAAGGATGTGGAACGACTTCGAAATACCTTATCCGGATTCTCGATCAATTATTCTGATCAGAATTTTCAGAAAACATACGATATCAGGGCAAGTATAGAGGGCCTTCTCTCAGAGATGACCCGAGAACTGGATGACGATTACGTAAGTATTCGAAACCGCTGCACAGCTCCGGATTCCGGTTTTGTCATTTACGGGACAGACGGCTTTGAAACTACTTCCCCGGCGGAATTGACCACAGAGATGTTTGATCAGAACAGCTACAAATTTGAGAACCTCAGAGGTAAAGAAAAAGTAAATGCCGGCGATACGATCTACAAACTGATCACAGCAGAAGAATGGAAGCTGTATTTTCCTATGGACAGAGAGCTTGTGACAGAATTAAACGGACAGACAAGCATCACTTTCCGTTTCCTCAAGGACAATCAGACATTTTCCGCTCCTTTTACGATCATTCAGAATGGTTCCGGTTTTTTTGGAGAGATTTCTCTTGATAATTCTCTGGTGCGGTACGCTACCGATCGCTTTCTGGAAATCGAACTGGTCATGAACAAAAAAACCGGCCTGAAGATTCCGACTTCTTCCATTGTAGAAAAGGAGTTCTACCAGATTCCCGAAGAATATGCGATTGTAAATCCGGACTCGGAAAAAGAGATCACATTAAAAGTCGAAGAGTTCCGGTCAGACGGTTCTTCCGAAGTATCCTATGTTTTGGCAAACGTATACAGTCATGATGAGAAAAACGGTTACTATCTGATCAATAAAAACCTTCTGACGGAGGACTCCTGTATTCTGAAAGAAAATACAGCCAAAAGAAAAAAGATCTCCGAAAATGATGTGAAAAAGCTTTACGGAGTATACAATATCAATAAAGGATATGCTGTATTCCGTGAGATTACCGTGATCGATCAGAATGAAGAATACTGTATTGTGGAAAGCAACAATACCTATGGTCTTGCTGCTTATGATTATATTGTAAAAAATGCTTCTGAAGTAGATGTGGATCAGATCATCAACTGAGAGCAGAAATAACATCAGGAGGAAATTCAGTCATGATAAAGGAAAATCTTGAAACAGTTTTGCAGAATATAAAAGCGGCCTGTGTCCGCTCCGGCCGGAACCCCGAAGAGGTGACACTGATCGCTGTGAGCAAGACCAAACCTGTATCCATGATCCAGGAGGTCTACGATGCGGGGATCCATGTCTTTGGAGAAAATAAGCCGCAGGAATTAAAAGAAAAAGTACCGCAGCTTCCTGCGGATTCCAGCTGGCATATGATCGGACACCTTCAGAGAAATAAAGTCAAATATATCATTGACAAAGCCTGTATGATCCATTCCCTGGATTCTTTCCGTCTGGCTGATACGATTGACGAAGAAGCAGCCAAACATGGAATCATCATGCCGGTTCTTGTAGAGGTCAACGTCGCAGGCGAGGAGAGTAAGTTCGGAATTGCCCCGGATGAAGCAGAAGAATTTATCAGAAAAATAAGCCATTTGCCCCATATTCGTGTAGAGGGTTTGATGACTATCGCACCTTTTACAGATAATCCTGAGGATAACAGAGAGTATTTTCGCAGATTAAAAAAATTATGTGTTGACATTAAAGAGAAAAACATTGATAATGTGAATATGTGCAATCTGAGTATGGGAATGACCGGAGATTATGAAGTAGCGATCGAAGAGGGTGCTACTATGGTTCGCGTAGGCACAGGTATTTTCGGAGCCCGTGATTATACAGTGAAAGCATGACATCAGACAGGAGAATAAATATGAGAGTTTTTGACAAATTTTTAAATACACTGAAGCTGGGTGATGACTACGGTTTTGAGGATGACGGTGATTATCTGGACGAAGAGGATCCCATAGATGACTATGAGGAAGAGCGTCCTCAGAGACGTATCCTTGGCAGAAGCAGATCCGAGGATGAAGATTTTGGATTCGAAGATGACAATATGGAACCTGTTATCAGAGAAGAGCGGAATTCACAGGTCGTTAAATCATCTGCTCCGAAAACACCAAGAAGTTCTGTGAAAACCCAGAGTCCGAAGGTTTCACCGATCCGTTCCAAAAAGCAGGGTAGTATGGAAGTCTGCGTGATCCGCCCCCGCAGTATGGAGGACGCACACGAGATCACCGAAACATTACTTGAGGGCTGCACTGTGATCCTGAACATGGAAGGACTGGAACTGAATCTGGCACAGAGACTGATCGATTTTTCTTCCGGTTCCTGTTATGCGCTTCATGGTGCACTGCAGAAGATCAGCAATTACATTTTCATCATCACGCCTCCTGGAGTTGATATTTCAGGTGATTTTCAGGAAGCATTAAACGGAGGTGCCTTTGACGTACCGGCTTTTGGTACAAGATTTTAGCATTTGAAGGAGTTTCTGCCGTTATGGACAAGGAAAAAGAGGAGCTTGTTTTCCGCAAACGGATACAGGATATGGCCGGTCTCGCCGACCGGCGGCAGATCATCCTGTATTCTGATTTTTTAAGCCTGAATGAACAGAATATCTTATATGAAATGATGCAAAAGTTTTCCTGGATCCGTGGGGAAACTTTTGGCGGTTATGAGGGAGCAGAGCGCCTGATGGCCGCTTTTTTTCCGTCAGCGGGATATGACTACTCTGAAAGCGGCTCCGAATCATGCCGTCAGATCTCATGGCCGATTTCCTGCATCCGTATTTCACCTGTGCAGAAAAAATTTGCAGAAAAGCTTTCTCACAGAGATGTCCTCGGAGCACTTATGAATCTTGGAATCGAGCGCAGTAAAACAGGAGATATCGCTGTGCAGGATCAGGAAGCGTATCTGTTCTGCAGTGAATCATTTGCAGATCTGATCTGTCAGGAGCTGACCAGAATACGCCACACCTCCGTCATTTGCTCTGTCTGTCAGATAGAGGATTTTTCCTATACTCCCAGACTGGAGAGTATACGCGGAAGTGTTGCATCAGTCAGACTTGATGCAGTGATGGCCCTTGCCTTTCAGTCTTCCAGGAGCAGCCTGATCAGTCTGATCGAGGGGGGCTGTGTCTTCGTAAACGGGCGTCTGATCACCACAAATGCGTATGCGCTCAAAAACGGAGATCTGATATCCGTCAGAGGATACGGAAGATTTCGCTATATAGATACTGTCGGACAGTCTAAAAAAGGACGCACCTGGATTGAGATCCAGAAATATGTATAGAATAATAAAGGAGAACAGAAATGGCAGCGAAACAAAAAGAAAACAAAATCGAAGTAAAAGAAAACGGGGCTTTTTCTTATTATATTACACTGCAGGATTCTTTTGACCGGCTGACGGAGCAGCTGGCAGAGCTTGACTGTAAAGATCGAAGAATCTGTATCGTCACAGACAGCCATGTTGCTGATCTGTATCTCAGTGAAGTAAAATCATATGTGGAGCAAAGCTGTCGTCAGGTGGAAGAATTTATTTTCCCCTGCGGTGAACAGAATAAGACCCTCGACATCGTCCGCAGCCTGTATGAATATCTGATTCAGCATGAATTTGACCGTCATGACCTTCTGATTGCCCTTGGCGGCGGTGTGGTTGGAGATCTGACCGGTTATGCAGCCGCGACTTATCTTCGCGGTATTCGCTTTGTACAGATTCCTACTACATTGCTGGCACAGGTGGACAGCAGTATCGGCGGCAAGACAGGCGTTGATTTTGATCAGTATAAAAACATGGTGGGAGCTTTCCACCAGCCCTCTCTGGTATATATCAACACCTCCATACTTCGTACACTTCCGGATGATCAGTTTGCCAACGGGATGGGCGAGGTTCTGAAATACGGGCTCATCCGGGATGCGGGCTTTTATGAGTGGACCATCGAGCATATGGGTGATATTGAAGAACGTGACACCAGAGTTCTGGAATATATGGTGGAACGATGCTGTCAGATCAAACGGATCGTTGTGGAAAAGGATCCTACGGAAAAAGGCGAGCGCGCTATTCTGAATTTCGGCCATACCATTGGTCACGCAATCGAAAAGCTGAAAGGCTTCCAGCTGCTTCATGGACAGTGCGTGGCACTTGGAATGGTCGCAGCAGCATATATTTCCTGGAAACGCGGATATCTTGATTCCGATGAATTTTATGAGATTCGTGATATGAGTGTAGGTTTTGATCTTCCGATCACTTTCGATGGCCTGAAATCTGAAGATATTGTAGCTGCCACCAAAAAGGACAAGAAGATGAATGCCGGAAAAATCAGATTTATCCTTCTCAAAAAAATGGGACATGCCTATACAGATCTTACCGTTACTGACGAAGAGATGCTGGAAGCTGTCAATTCCATGAATGCGGATCTGATGTAAATAAACAGCCATTTGGGGTGATATTGAAATATGAAGAGCAGTCATTTCACGACAGCCTGTCAGAGACTTCTTCTGACAGGCTCTGCCGGTTTTGTAATACTTGTATTGATCGACCAGCTGACAAAATATCTTGCCTGTGCATATCTGAAATCCCGCCATGGTCTCGAACTGATCCCCGGTGTTTTTCAGCTTTATTATCTGGAAAACAGAGGAGCTGCTTTTGGTATCCTGCATGATCGTCAGCTGTTTTTTATAGTGATAGCTCTGGCTATGACATTCATGATCGGCTGGATCTATCTGAAGATTCCATACCGGCGCAGATACATGCCTTTGCGCTGCGTGGCTGTATTGCTGTCCGCCGGTGCCGTGGGGAACATGCTGGATCGTATTTTCCGCGGATATGTCGTGGATTTTCTCTACTTTTCCCTGATCGACTTTCCTGTATTCAATATAGCGGACTGTTATGTCTGCATCGGCATCGCTGTTCTGATCCTGCTGATGTTTACCTGCTACAGGGAAGAATCTTTTGATTTTCTTCTTCCGAAACATTAAAAACGCCCGTTTTTCTGAGAAAAGATAAAGGAGAATACATGAAAGCAATATCTGATGAAACAACTGACAGTCCATTATCAGACTGGGATGAGTCCGTCTGCCCCGCTCAGGATCCAGACAGAACTGAGTCGGTCCTGACACTTGAAGTACTGTCAGAACATGCCGGAATGCGGCTGGATAAATTTCTGTCAGAACAGGCCAGAGGCTTTACCCGCTCTTACCTCCAGAAGCTGATCAAAGATCATATGGTCCTTCTGAATGGGAAAAGCTGCAAAGCCTCTGAAAAACTGTCCTCCGGAGATGTGATCCGTCTGTCCATTCCGGAAGCTGCAGAGCTGGAGGTCCTCCCGGAAGACATTCCCCTTGATATCCTGTACGAGGATCAGGATGTGGTGATCATCAACAAGCCAAAAGGCATGGTGGTGCACCCGGGAGCCGGCCACTACACCGGAACTGTTGTAAATGCGCTTTTGTATCACTGTAAAGGAGAATTATCCGGAATCAACGGTGTCCTGCGTCCGGGTATTGTACACCGGATCGATCAGAATACGACAGGCTCCCTGGTCATCTGCAAAAACGATACAGCCCACAAGAGCCTGGCCGAACAGCTGAAAAATCACACCATCACCCGGCGCTACCGTGCCATTGTCCACGGCCGCCTGACAGAAGACGGAGTAATCCATACTACGATAGGAAGACATCCGGTCAAACGACGGGAGATGGCTGTAAATGTCCCGAATGGGAAAAATGCCGTCACACATTATCATGTTCTTGAGACCTTCGATCAGTTCACCTATGTGGAATGTGTCCTTGAAACAGGAAGAACGCATCAGATACGCGTGCATATGAAAAGTATCGGACACCCCATACTGGGGGATGACGTTTATGGCCCTTCGAGATGCCCGTTTTCCGGCCTTCAGGGGCAGACTCTTCATGCCATGACACTGGGCTTTATTCATCCTGCCACAGAACAGTACGTAGAATTTGAAGCGCCCCTTCCGGACTATTTTAAAGAGCTTTTAAGAAAGCTGAGACGGAAATGATTCTGAAAGTGTGTCTCTGTGATCTGCCTCGCCTCTGACAAAGGGTGTTCTCTGATCCCACCCGGAGAAATTTCCGTTCAGGATCGCTGTAAACATCCGCTCCCTGGTGCCCGGATGCTCCGCATTCAGCCGGGAGAGCAATTCAGACGCATACTCACGCTGTGTATGGCCGTCTGCGGGACAGGGATTTTTGACCAGAGGCAGCTGATACTTATTGACAAATCCCTTTACATCTGCCTCATTTACATAGATCATGGGACGGATCAGCGTCAGGCCGGTGCGGTCCAGGTAGGTCACAGGAGAAAAAGTATGAAATCTTCCTTCCAGTATCAGTGACATCAGCATGGTTTCTATGACATCGTCCTTGTGATGCGCATACGCGATTTTATTGCAGCCGAGTTCAGCCGCTTTTGTATTAAAGGCGCCTTTTCGAAGCTTGGCACATAGAGAGCAGGGATTGTCTTCCTGCCGGTCTTCAAAGACAATTTTGCCGATATCCGTCTCAACGATAGAATAATTGACATCCAGTTCCCGGCAGAGGGCCTTTATCGGCTCCAGATCGAAGGCTTGGAACCCCAGGCTGACAGTTATAGCTTCAACTGAAAAACGTGCCGGATAAAAGCGTCTGAGGCCGCACAGGGCATATAGCAGTGTCAGGCTGTCTTTTCCGCCGGAGATTCCCACTGCGATCCGGTCCCCTTCCTGAATCATGCTGAATTCATCTACTGCTTTTCTGGTGAGGCTGTAAAGTCTTTGTAGTTTCATTTTCCCTATTCCCTTTCTCACAAATTGGTCTTTTGACCACGGTACATTATATCATTGTGTATAAAAATAATCCAGTCAGGAGGAAAAATAATATGAAATTTGTTATCCAGCGTGTTACGGAAGGATCTGTAACAGTAGAAGAGAAGATCGTGGGATCGATCCAGAAGGGCTATGTGGTGCTGATCGGCGTCGGTCAGAATGACAGCCGCGAGGAAGCCGACCGCCTGATCAAAAAAATGATAGGACTGAGGATTTTCCCGGACGAAAACGGAAAAATCAATCTGTCTCTTTCAGATGTAGGCGGGAGTCTGCTTCTGATCTCTCAGTTTACACTGTATGCCAACTGCAAAAAGGGAAACCGTCCTTCCTTTGTAGAAGCCGGAGATCCTGTAAAGGCAGAAGAATTGTACGAATACATCATTGCCTCCTGCCGCCGTCAGGTACCTGTCGTTGAAAAAGGAATCTTCGGTGCAAAAATGGAGGTGCGGCTCTGCAATGACGGACCATTTACCGTCATTCTGGACTCAGATGTCATCTGAGCTGTCCACGCTCAGCAGAGAATAGTACAGCTTCAGATGCAAAGATCAGACAGGCAGAAGATTAAGGATTTTCTCTCAGGCGCACTGCCTTTGCAGCCCGCCTTCTGCGGTCGTCATCCATGGCAGCGTAGTGTTTCCGTGTTGTATTGACATCCTTATGGCCCAGCACATCCGCCACGAGATAAATATCCCCTGTTTCACGGTAAAGAGTCGTGCCATAGGTACTCCGCAGCTTATGCGGAGTAATTTTTTTCGTGGAAGTGACTTCACGGGCATATTTTTTTACCATATTTTCAACGGCCTGTATCCCGATCCGCTTTCTCTGGGTAGAATAGAAGAGAGCATGCTCATCACCTGCCACAGGTGTGATATTTTCCCTGTATTCCAGGTATTTTTTCAGAGCTGCCTCCACCTCCTCACCGAAATAAACCATCATTTCCGATCCGCCTTTGCGCACCACGCGGATCCCGTTATTTTTAAAATCCACATCCTCCACATCCAGTCCCACACACTCGGATACACGGATTCCGGTCCCAAGCAGCAGAGTAACGATGGCCAGATCACGATATTTCGTTTTCTCATAATAAACTTTTTTCTGGCCGGTCAGCTGATCGCCGCAGTGCTCAATATAATCCAGAAGCTCAGCCGTTTCATCCGGATCCAGCCGGATAATTTCTTTCTCATGAAGCTTTGGCATATCCACCAGAAGGGTCGGATTGGTCCGGATCATTTCCCGTTTGTAAAAATAAGAATAGAAGCTCCTGAGGGCTGACATTTTCCGTTTCAGACCGCGTTCGCCGTTGGTCTGGAGCTTGTCAGACTCAGAATCATAAACTTTCAGATATTCCTGATATTCCTCAATATCGACAGCCTGGATCTGATCCAGGATATCCACCGTAAGATCCGTCATTTTTTTTTCCTTTAAAGAAGGATTTTCCGTCAACAGAAAATGAAAAAAAATACGGATATCATATGCATAGGAAATACGTGTTTTGGCAGATGTCACAGGTTCCATGGCACGAAAATAATCCCTGGCAAAGGGAGGAAGCGTCTTCAAAACCTCCCGAAGCTTTAATGTATTCTGGATCGTCACCTGATCATGATATGTAGTCGTATGATTGTTTTTATCCATAAAATCAGATCCTTTCTGTATATTTATCTATAGATCTATTTGAAAAACATGTGTTTGTCGTATAGATGTATGGTGGAATCAAAACCGCTCTTTCTGATTATAATAACCAGGTAAAAAGCGATTTTGATTTCAAAGATTTATTGTTTTATTTTTTGCGGAAAGCAAATTCTGGTAACAAGATGATTCAAGGGTTTCCATGATAAAAGAACGACCATCATAAATGAAACCAGTACGATCAGTACCAGATAATGTTCCGGCCATATACTTCTCAAAAAAGCTCCGCCTTTCATTCCATCGAAAAAAAGATAGACAAAGAACATATGAAGCGCATAGACGGACAAGGTTCTTTCTCCCATATAAGAAAAGAAATATCTTCTGGACGGCATCACGGCAATTACAGAAAAACTGAGTACTGTTGAAACGACATAGAAAAACAAACGCAGCACTGCTCCGTACTGTACATACTCATCCAGAGTGTCATATGTGTATTTTCCCTTCAGCAAATTCATCGTCCAGTATATCTGATCCACATTCCGATAAACAAAAACAGCCGTACACACAAGAACCGCAGCTGCGATGATCTGAATATATTTTTTCTGTACAAACTGCAGTATCTCATTGGAATCCAGATAATATCCCATCAGAAAAAACGGATAAAATGTGATAATTCTGGAAATGGCAAGAAAATTACCGATACTTGAATCATATCCTGCCATACATCCCATTACAACCGCAAACATAAATACAAATTTCTTTGAAAACTGCTGAAGAAACACTGTCATCAGAAAATACGCAAACATGGCAAAGGCATACCATGCCGGACTCGAATCAGAAAACAGCTTCAAAGAGATTTTACCTTTAAAAGCATATACAGCTACAAAGTTAACAAAAATAATAAAGAAATATAAGACAAGGTATCCAAATATCTTATCATATTTTTTTTGCTGAATTACCCGTTTAGAAAACAGACCGGAAACCATTACAAAAGCCGGCATATGAAACAGATAAACAAAATAATATACTGCCTTGGCCGTTCCCGAAGTCTTTAAATATCTGCTCAGCATATGCCCCATTACAACGCAGATAATAAGAAAAAGCTTCGTATGATCCCACTTGGCAATACGCCCGGTATGTACAGTATCCATGCTCTTCCATCCTCTCCTTTGCCAACTAAAATATCACTTTGTCTCATGGGCCAGTTTCAGCTGGCCGTTTTCTGTATCCTCATAAATAGATGCCCGGTCAACGATGCATCCATGAATACTGTCATAAACAAGAATATTCAGTCCCTTCTGCGAAAACGTATAATTCTTATGATCGACCTGAACTGAAGCCTTTACATTTTTGCTCGGAGAACTCGTAAGAAGATACTGTGTTCCATCGGAAAAAGACCCCTGATATGTGATATCATTCTCTGCAACATTTTCATAAAGGTTTTCTCCATTGTGTATACATGCCGTAAAACGCAGGTTTCCTAAATTGTTTAAATCAGATCTTATTCCCAGACCGGTCAGCACCTCTTTCTGCTCACTGTCATACTTACCTGACAGATTAGAGGTAATCTGAAGTATTATCTCATAACGATCATCTTTCAAAGCCTGAAAATAATCAGGAATATCTGAACAAACCTGAAGTTCACAATCCTTCACATACTCCAGATAACGATCATATCCGGGATTCACATATCCATCTATTTCTCTATAATCTGTCAAATTATAATGCTCTTTCAGATACTCACCCAGATATGTGGTCAGTTTGCGTGCTCCAAACAGGTTTAAATGTTCCCCGTCCAGAAAATCCGTGTTGATATCCAGACCTATTTCACTCATCATAGTTTCAGATGAAAAATCAAGAAACGGCAGATCATTCTCCTGCGCGTACTCTTCCACCAGAATATGTTTTGTGATACTCCAGTTATTTTTTGGAGTTTTGATCAGAACCAGATTCAGTCCTTCTTCTTTACAATACTGTACAAGGTTCTCAAAATAAAGCTGCTGATACTCCTGCATCCTGAGATTTTCGTTATATTTATCATGATCGTAGGCAATATCATACAGATCCATCTTTTTCGTCGAAGAAGATATCACATTGCCGCGAAATACAGGCATATCCTGTGCGTCATATGTAAAATCGTCTTCTGTTAATTCAGACCAGCGACTGTGATACTTGATAATCTTAATAAAATAACTCATAAACGGATCTGCATTATCACGCATCTTACAATGCTCATAAATTGCCTGAATTTTATTTCTGGAAAGCTTCATATTATCGAACGCAACATGATATCTCGCCTCTTCCGTATCTTCAAAAAGCATACTTGTATCAAGAATCACCGTGCTGATATCCTGTGTTTTTCTGCACTCCTGAAGCCAGGCCAGACTGGCGATCAGAGGCTGCTTTGTACTTCCAAGACTGTAGGCTGATATTCCATACTCTTCCATCAGATTCATACAGGATACACCATAGACAACCTGGCTGCTGCCCAGAAGACAAACTTCGATGGTATCCTTTTCAAGTTCATAGAACTCTTTCTGCACTCTTGTATCATAGCATGGTTTTTTCCATTTTGAGCTTAAAATCCCGGTCAGTATCGTGACAGAAAGCAATAAAAGCAGCAATATCCCTGTTATTTTTATTATCTGTTTTTTATTCATACTATCCTCCCAAATCTTATACATCTTTTCGGTCAGATGTATTTCCCAGCCTTCAAACCTATAATATCATAACAAAACATTACTTTTATTGCAACCTTATAAATTCAAAAAATCGAAATCCGGCTTTCTCCTGAAAGCCGGATTCCAAAATTTATTTTACTGAAAGTGTACAGGAAAAACTGTTCATCACGGTTCCTTCTGCATTATAGTAAGTCACCTGGAATGTGGTGGAACCTGACTGATGCAGGGAAACTGTAAAATCAGCGGACTCAGTAAATTCATACTGACTGAATTCTGCGATTGAGGTATCAACACCTTCAATCACCGCATAAGTGATCTGATCTGCAGCATCCAGTATCATGCATCCATTGATCATCATACCGGCGCTCCAGGATACATCTTCCCCTGTCAGAGTAAATCCATTCGCTGCGGTCTGGATCATCCAGCTCAGATTGTCCTGTGTCGCTTCTGAATGAGATGCTCCATCCTCCGATGTCAGTGCATCCTCAGATAATACAATAAAATATGTAGTGTCCGGCTCCAGCGGCTGATTCAGCGTAATCACTGCCTTGCCTCCCTGGGTCCATCCAAGCTCTGTCAGTTCTGACTCAGAAAGCGGCTCGATGGCAACTCTGGACGCGTCATTCATCAGGATCGTATCGTAAGTGCTGGAATCGGCTGCATGAAATACCGTGAGTGTCCCGGAACCTGCCATAAGATCTGTACGCTGGAAACTGATGGTCAGCTGATTCATTCCTGCCGGCTGTACTTCATAACCATTGCTGTCTGAAGTGAAAGGCGAAAAATACAGATCAGACTGTGAGATCAGTTCTCCTGAAGTGTCGATCACCTGTGCATCCGGTATCACGGTCTGATCCGGAACCTCTTCTGTCTGAAGCACCTCTTCCGCCACCTCTGTCTCATCTTCTTCTGCGGTCTCTTCTGAAAGCTCCGTATTCTCATCAGGCACAGCAGCTTCTGTCTGGAACACTTGCTCTGTCTCTTCTTCAAATACGATATCCTCAGAAATGACCGGTATTTCTTCCAATCCGGAAACGTCTGATCCTGTATCCGGCTCTTCCTGAACCGTTTCCATATCAGCAGCAGTCTCCGGCTGTGTCTCTTCTGCCACAGCTTCCTGATTTGTGGCATCGATCAATACTGCATCCCCAAGAGCGGAATCATCCGTATTCATCAGAATACTGTCTTCCGCCAGCGTTTCCGGAGTCTCTGTCTCATCGGTGTCAACGATGTCGACGATCACATCCGTGGAAGTGTCGGGATCCTCCGGAGTGGTATCGATGACCTCAGCACCCTCGATCTCCGTATTCTGCGTCTGAGAATCAGCAGAGAGCTCCTGCACATTGGATTCCACACGTTCCAGAGTCTCTTTCATTTCTTCATAGTCGTAATCCTGCTGTGCGATCTGCTCCATCAGATCTGCGATCAGCTGACGGTCTTCTTCTGAAAGAGCAATATTCTGCTCTTCCGCCACCTGATCCACGATGACCTCAATATCATTTTCATCGATCACGTTTCCCTGAATGACCTGTATCTTGCTTTCATTGACAATATTGGTCGCTTCCTGCTGCCCGATACTGTTGGCCACATTGGTCGTGGTGATCAGCTCCTGGGTGGCAAGCTCTTTCTTGGTCTCATCCAGAGAAGCGCCGGAGGCAGATTCATAAGCCATCAGGATACCCGTAAGGGCACCTGTACCTGACACCTCAAAAGGTGCAGCCGCCAGCACCTCACAGTTTACAACACCCGATGTGGACAAGGTAGTGGCGATCATATTACTGGTGACCCAGGAAAGATTTGCGGTCTTCACCTGAATCCCGCCGGAAGTCGTCGGATTGACATAGGCACAGCTGTACGTATGTGTACCGATCTGCTCCAGCGGAACGTACGCGCCGAGATGGTCTCTCTCATCCTGGTTGTTGATCGTAAGGGTCAGAATGTTCTGTCCTTCTATCCCAAAGTAGCGGAGAACTGCCTGTTTCTGCTCTTCTGACAGGTCAGCGCCAAGAGTGACAACTCTCTGACCGTCTGCCAGAACTGCGGTACAGGGAATTGCCGAAGCAATACAGGCAGCGCTCAGAAAAACGGCAATGTATTTTTTCTTCATATTCATATGGATTCCTCTCTTTCATATTTTTTAATCTGAACAGTATCGTTATTATAACACTGTGCCATCTGGATTACAAGAAAACAAAAAAGTGGTATTTATTAAGGTTTTTCAAAAAAACATTTGTTTGCTTTTTTCTGTTCGCTATGGTATACTGAACAAAACATACGTACGGGAGGATCTCTCTATGTCAGAAGGAAGAATTACAAAAAAACAGGAAGAAATTCTGGAATATATCAAAAATGAAATACTGGAGCGCGGATTCCCACCGGCAGTCCGTGAGATCTGCCAGGCGGTAAATCTGAAATCCACCTCTTCTGTCCACTCTCATCTTGAATCTCTGGAGAAAAACGGATATATCAGACGGGATCCTACCAAACCCAGAGCGATTGAGATACTGGATGATTCTTTTCAGATGCTTCGCCGCGAGATGGTCAATGTACCGGTGGTCGGTACTGTTGCTGCTGGACAGCCTATCCTTGCAGAGCAGAATATCGAGAGCTACTTCCCCATCCCCTCCGAATACATGCCAAATGAGCAGAGCTTTATACTGACAGTCAAGGGAGAAAGCATGATCAATGCCGGCATATTAAACGGAGACCGGGTTCTGGTGCGCAGACAGTCTACAGCAGAAAATGGAGATATCGTTGTGGCACTGATCGATGATTCAGCCACCGTCAAGACCTTCTACAAAGAAGATGGGTATTATCGCCTGCAGCCGGCAAACGATTCGATGGAACCCATTATTGTGAATGATCTTCAGATCATCGGAAAGGTATTTGGTGTTTTTCGTTTCTTCTAAATAAATATAAATAAAATAAAAACATCCTGATCAGGATCTCTTTTTTCTGATCAGGATGTTTTTTACTGTTCTGTTTATTCCTGCGATTCCTGTCCGGAGGCCACGGACTCTTCTACCCCGAAACGCTCTGTCAGTCCATCCAGAAGGCCTGCAGGCATCACGATATGAAATCCTCCCGGATTCAGCAAAAATCCCTTGGATTCTTTGATCAGCACTTTTTTCAGACCACTGAAAGGCATCGCCAGAGCCTTCAGCTTCTGCTGACGGTTAAACTTGGAAAATTCAATCGGATCCGTAAACAGCGGCTGAAGAATCTCCTCGTTCTTGTTTTTCAGAATCGGAAGTCGATACTTTCTGTTTTTCAGCTTTTCCACATCGCTCTCCGGCCCCTCCAGAAGCTCGATCGCCACGATATACTTTGCTTTCAGAAGATTGGCGGACAGTTCCTCTTCCAGATCCACCATACCCTCTTTCTGTTCGTTAGGAACCGGTCTGGAAGCTTCCTGCATAAAATAAAGCCCCGTCAGCTGAAGCTCCGGATTGGAGACCGGCTGTTTCTCCTTCGGAAGGGAAGAGTAATCCGGACGGCGCACCAGCTCTTCCAATTCGATCAGTTCTCTTCCATTTTCACTGACAAATACAAGCTCGTTGATCCCAATACTGAAGAGCATTGAGAAGAAAGTAAGGAAATTTTTGTTCTCATATTTTACGCCTCTGAGCAGAATCTTCTTCTCGATATACGGTTTTGCAAACTCCTGAAGCAGTGCTTCTGTGTCAAACATATATACCTGATCGTTGTATGTTTCCGGATCGCATACTACCAACGGCATGTTTGTGTATGCACAGTAAGCGACAATGAAACTTTCTTTTTTCTGTATACTTCTGATTAAAAAACTCTTATCGACTGCCATATTTATCTCCTGTCCCTGCAGCAGAGCAAAACGTCTGCACACATGATATCATTATAATTCATCAATAGAAACATCCTTACCGTCTCTCCAGATGCGTTCAAGATCATAAAACAGACGGTTCTCGGAATCAAATACATGTACGATAATATCGCCGTAATCCATCAATACCCAGTTTGCCGTATTATATCCCTCTGTCTGTTTTACCGGAAAACCGGCTTTGTAGAGTACTTCTTCTACATTGTCTGCCATAGCCTGCACCTGATTGCGGTTCGTCCCGGATGCAATAAGAAAATAATCTGCAAGTACGGATACGCCTTCAATATTGATGATCTTGATATCCTGTGCCTTCTTATCTGCAAGTGCCTCATATGCAAGCCGCACCATTTCTTTTGATTTCTGATCTGCCATCTGCTACGCCTCCCTTGATTCAATGATTTGTTTGTAATAATTATACGCTTCTACAGAATGTTTATCAAGACTTGTGCTGTCTTTTAAATAAAGCAGAGTATCCCGGAGCGTTGTATAAACCGCCAGATCAAGGTCTTCAAAAGCCATTCGGCGGATCTCCGGAAGGTTTGATGCTTTCGTGCGCATGGGTTCTATATAATCTGCCAGGAAAATAATCTTTTCCAGGGCAGTCATTTCCGGTTTTCCTGTGGTGTGCCACGTAATCGCGCTTAATATTTCCGGATCCGTCACATCGTATTTTTCCTTTGCAATACAAGCCCCCAGAGGAGCATGAAGAAGATACGGCGCCTGCTCTTCCGTCTCGGAAATCGTCAGATGATACTGCCGGCACAGCTTCAGTTTCTTGGAATTCGGAATACATTTAGCACAATCATGGAGCAGACCCGCGACCTGTGCTTTTTCTATATCCACGTCATAACGCATGGCAAGGGATGCCGCTGTATACATGACTCCAAGCGTATGCCAGTAACGTTCCTCATCAATATATTTCCGTAGTTTTTTCTGGATTTTATAAATATTGCTGCTCAAATCCCTGCCTCCTCTGGTAAACATCTGACCCTCAGCCAAGTATAATCCACGATAAATGTGGCTTATACTAGATATAAGTCGGATTTCTGAATATATTCATAGACAGAATCAGGAATAAAATACCGGATCGACTGTCCGCGCTTATGCATTTCCCGCAGACTGCTGGATGAAATATCAAGATCCGGAATACTGATAAACTCTATGTCTGCCTGATATTTTTGTATAAGATATTCTCTCTGCCGCATCATCTCTTCTGCGGTCATGCCATTTCGGACACCAGCCAGAAGCGTACAGTATCTGCAGATCTCTTCCGGGTGAAACCACTGATCAAATGACATCAGAGAATCAGCTCCAATGATAAAGAAAAAATGCGTATCCGGCTCGTTCTGCTTCAATCTGCAAAGTGTGTCCCTGGTATAACTGTATCCATAGCGCATCATTTCTTCTGTATCAAGCTGAAAATGAGGATTATTCCGGATCGCCAGACGAACCATCTCCAGTCTGTCATGATTCGAGGCATCACCCGGAGCAATCTGCTTGTGGGGAGGATTGCCGTTCGGCAGAAACAAAACGGTATCCAGATCAAATTGCTGCCAAGCACGCTCTGCAAGTATCAGATGTGCGTGATGAATCGGATTAAATGTGCCTCCCATAATACCGACACGTCTCATACCTGTCTCAGCACTCATTCCCACATTTCCTCCCGTTTACCGCTCTTTCTGTTTCTTTGCAGGCGGCAGTTCAATTTTCTTTTTGTTATCTTTTCCTTCTTTATACAGAACGATCTTCTTTCCAATCACCTGAACCACCTGAGAACGGGTACGCTCTGCCACGGTCCGTGCCAGTTCATCGGGATCATCCATACAGTTCTGAAGCACACTGATCTTGATCAGTTCTCTTGCCTCCAGAGCCTCCGCGATGGCTGCCGTATTTTCAGGTGTCAGACTGGACTTTCCAATCTGAAAGATCGGATCCATATTCATGGCAAGACCCTTTAAATAGGCTCTCTGCTTACTTGTCATAAAGTACTCCTCTCATCATATAAGGTTTTCAGCTATTTATAGTAGTCAAAGGAGAGACCATACATCCGGACAGTATCTCCTTCCTGAATTCCCAGATCCTCCAGCTGCTGCAGAATCCCGTTTTCCTTCAGAAATTCCTGGAAGAAACGGAATCCCTTCTCAGATTCCAGATTCGTATACCCGAGCATTTTCTCGATCCTGGGGCCTTCTACGATATAAGTATGCTCTTCTTCTGCTGATTTTTCAACTGTAAAAGGAAGGTTAGGATTGACAAAGTGGAGCTCCGGATCATACTCCTGTTCAAATACAGTCACCTCATCAGGAAGCTCTTTCAACATGGACTGCACATAATAGAGCAGCTCTTTGACTCCCTTTCCGGTGACAGCCGACATGGGGAACACGCGGATCCCCTGCGGTTCAAAGGTATCCTTCAATCTCTGAACAGGATCCTGGTCACCTTCTTCCGTGTAGACAGCATCTGTTTTGTTGGCGGCGATCACCTGGGGACGACGGGCCAGCTCTTCATTGTATGCGGCCAGTTCTGCATTGATCTTGAGAATATCATCCACCGGATCACGTCCCTCTACAGATGAAGCGTCAACAATATGGATCATGACTTTGGTACGCTCAATATGACGTAAGAATTCATGACCAAGACCGACTCCTTCGGAAGCTCCTTCGATCAGTCCCGGGATATCCGCGATCACAAATCCGGCGCCATCCAGATCAACCACTCCCAGATTGGGAGAAAGTGTGGTAAAATGGTAGTTGGCAATCTTCGGCCGGGCATTTGTCACTCTGGCGAGAAAGGTTGATTTGCCCACATTGGGAAATCCGACAAGCCCCACATCCGCGATCACTTTCAGCTCAAGCTGTACTTCCAGCTCTCTGGCTTCCTGTCCCGGCTGGGCATACTTCGGAGCCTGCATGGTGGAAGTCGCATAATGCATATTTCCGTTGCCGCCCCGGCCGCCCTTCAGGATAATCTGACGCTTATTGTCTCCGGACATATCAGCGATCACCTGACCGCTCTCAGCCTCTTTAATGACCGTCCCCGGCGGAACCTTTAATACAATATCTGCACCATCTGCTCCGTGACAGCGTCTCTTACCGCCTGGTTCTCCATCCTTTGCACTGAATTTTCTTTTGTATCGGAAATCGACCAGCGTATTCAATCCCTCGTCAACTTCAAAAATAACATCTCCGCCTCTTCCGCCGTCACCGCCGTCCGGACCTCCGTCCGGTACAAACAGTTCCCTGCGGAAGCTGACATGCCCGTCGCCGCCTTTGCCGGAACGTATGATAATTTTCGCTCTGTCTGCAAACATTGTATCACCTCATTATCTGCACAAAAAGGCTTCAAACCACGTAGATTTGAAGCCTGCATCTTACTTATTCTGCTGCAACCGGAATAACGGAAACCTGTTTCTTGTCTCTTCCTTTTCTCTCGAATCTGACAACGCCATCTGTCATAGCAAACAGTGTATCGTCACCGCCGCGACCTACATTCAGACCCGGATGAATCTTTGTTCCGCGCTGTCTGTAAAGAATGTTGCCGGCTTTTACAAACTGGCCGTCTGCTCTCTTGGCACCAAGTCTCTTGGACTCGGAATCACGTCCGTTCTTTGTAGAACCAACTCCCTTTTTATGAGCAAACAACTGAAGGTTCATTTTCAACATAGTTACACCTCCTCAGATGTTTAAGTAATTCAGTTCTGGCTATTGAGGAATCGTTACTGATAAATAATCTTCCCCATAAGCTTCCAAAATATTCTTCATACCCAAAATCAGGCTGTCCATCAGAAGAACTGTCCTGTCCGAAGGAATCTCCGTCAGCGTAAGCTTCAGGTATCCACCGTCCTCAGACTGCTCCACGGAAAACGCATCTTCTGTCAATGCATCAATGGAATTCACTGTGTTGATCGTCAATGCAGATACAGCAGAACAGATAATATCCTGTCCTTCCTCTGCATATCCTGCATGTCCCTCACAGATGAACCCGGTATAATGACCGTCTGATTTTGATACTTTAAAGCGTATCATCACGATTAACCATTGATCTTTTCAATCTTAACCTGTGTGTACTGCTGTCTGTGACCGTTTTTCTTGTGATAACCGGTCTTTCTCTTGTACTTGTATACAATGACCTTCTTAGCCTTTGCATTTCTGACTACGGTAGCTGTAACAGTAGCATCTGCTACGTCTGCGCCAACCTTAAGACCGTCATTGCTGATTGCAAGTACCTGATCAAAGGTAACAACTTCGCCAGCTTCTGCGCCAAGCTTCTCTACGTTGATAATATCGCCCTCGGCTACTTTGTACTGTTTACCACCTGTTGCAATAATTGCGTACATATGGCACCTCCTATGATAAAAACTCGCCAGATATGGTGGAAAATCATTTCACTTGTACCTCTCTGTGCGGCATACTTGCATATCATAGCATAACTTTCCATGAGAGTCAATTATTTTTTTGATTTTATTTCGTGCATGCTCTCCGCAAGCGTTTTGGATACTTTCTTTCTTGTGATCTCTACCAGTGACAGCCTGGTCATATCGACGAGAACCGTCTGCACCGGATCTTTCTGAAGATGCTCTCTTAAGACAGATAACAGTGTTTTGACAGATTCTTCCTTTTCCATATTGATAAAATCTACAATTATAATCCCGCTCATATTTCGAAGGCGGATCTGACGGGCCGTTTCCGCTGCAGCTTCCAGGTTGATCTTCAGGAAAGCTGCTTCTTTATTTTTCCCGCCCTCATACCTGCCGGTATTCACATCGATCACGGTCAGAGCCTCTGTGGGCTGAATGACAAGATACCCGCCTGAATTCAGCCAGACACGTTCAGACAGTGCCTGGCAAAGCTGATGCTCCAGAGAATACAGCTTTGCCATCGGAACCATGCGATCTTCATATAAAGTAAGCTTATCCAGATCCTCTGGCTGGTATTCGGAAAAATAATCCTGTAAGTTCTGATATAACTGTGGATCATCCGTCAGAATCCGATCTGTTTCAGAGTCATACAGATTCGACAGCCGTCCCAGCCAGGCAGCCGGAGTCTCCCTCAGACAGGAAAAACAGGTACGGTACATGACCTGCTGCATCAGAAGTTCATACTGACTGCGCAGACGCAGAAAATCCTTCCGCAAGAGTTCTTCTGAGGCGGTTCCGGCGTTGGTGCGCAGAAGCCAGCCATAGGTCCCTGGTGATACGGAACTTTTTCCTTCTGTACAGACAGCGTCCGGTTCTCCTGAAAGACACATGTTCTGTTCATCCGGATGCGCTTCCAGACTGCGGATCAGCCCTCTCAGCCGTTCTCTGTCCGGCTCAGGCAGTTTGGAAGAGACCGAAAGCTGACAGTTGCCCGTCGTCAGAAGCATATATTTCCCGTGAAGTGTCAGATTGGTGGTCACCGACGGGTATTTGGTCTTGATTTCCTCCCGGGACACCTGCACCAGCAGTTCATCCCCCGCCTGAGGAAGCTTCGAAGCTCCTTTTTTTGTATACACAGGATGTTTCATATCCTGCAAAGGCAGATAGCACACCTGCCCCGGAGCTGTCTCCACAAAAGCAGCTCCGAGATTCTTCGCTATATTTTTTATTTTCCCAATATAAATATTTCCAAGTGTGGAATCCGAATTTTCCCGGTCACAGTGGATCTCTGCTGCCTTTCCGTCCTGAAGCAGAAAAGAGAAGATTTTTCCGTCCATACGGGTAACCAGGTACTGATTCCTGTTTTTTTCATTTGTCATTCTGATAGCTTTGCCCCATTTCTGCCTCCTGTTTTGACGGTTCACTCATCCACTGCCATACAGATATGACACAGATTCATGAAACATCAGTTTTATATTATAAAATAATCTCACCCAGATCTCCCAGAGACACCAGACGACGCTTTCC
>JAQXWO010000039.1 GCA_029225485.1 Lachnospiraceae bacterium | reverse complement strand
TGTGGATCAGATGGCAGTGCTGGCGAATACGGATGTGTTCCTGACTCACTGCGGGATGAACAGTATTTCTGAAAGTCTGTACATGGGAGTGCCGGTAGTGATGTATCCTCAGACCGGAGAGCAGAAGGCCGTGGCCCGGCGAACCTTTGAGATGGGAGCCGGTGTTTACCTGAAAGAAGAATCAAAAGAAGAGATTCAAAAGGCACTCAGGATAATTCTGGAAGATTCTTCCTATAAAGACAATGCCATGAAAATGAGGCATGATTTCAGAAATTGTTCCGGAGCGGCAGGTGCGGCAGACTTTATCGAAAAAGTAATATTCGGTTAATTCGATTCTTACGTTTCATTTTTTGTATGTTTGTGATATATTGGATATGATTCTGTGTGCAAGTTCGCATGGAGTATGGCAGGAAACTGGAGGAGTTTTACAAATGGCGGAACGAAAAATGAAACGGGTGGAGGATTCTATGGTGGAGCAGTCGTATCTGCTGATGCCCCGCTGTCTGAATGCGGCAGGACATCTGTTTGGCGGGCAGCTTCTGGCCTGGATCGATGAGACGGCGGGAATCGTGGCCCGCAGGCATGCGGAGTGCAATGTGGTGACGGTGGCCGTGGACAATATGCATTTTAAAGCAGGTGCAGGCGGGGATGATGTCATTGTCCTGCGGGGCAGACTGACTCATGTGGGGAGAAGTTCCATGGAGGTACGGATCGATTCCTACGCGGAAAAGAGAGATGGTACTCGTGAGATGATCAATCGTGCCTACTTTGTGATGGTGGCAACGGATGAGAATCAGAAACCGATGGAAGTGCCGGGGCTGATCGTGGAAGGAGTTACACAGCAGATCGAGTGGGAGGCCGGAGAGAAACGTAGGCAGCTTCGCAAAGTGCGAAGGAGTGAAGGGTATTGAGCATGAGTAAAAAAACAGGAGAATATCAGCATCTGGAGCATGAGTTCCCTCCGGTATTTGATAAAAACAGCAGGATTCTGATACTGGGGAGTTTTCCATCGATGAAATCCAGAGAGCAGCAGTTTTATTATGGTCATCCTCAGAACCGGTTCTGGAAGATTCTGTCCACACTTATGGAGACAGATATTCCGACAGATACGGATGGAAGGCGCAGTTTTCTGCTGGCACATGGGATCGCACTGTGGGATGTGATTGATTCCTGTGAAATCATAGGATCCAGTGACAGCAGCATCCGGAATGTGCAGGTGACGGACCTGAGACGGATTCTGGAGGCCTGTGAGATCAGGAAAATCTATGTGAACGGAAAAACAGCAGGGCGTCTGTTTGACAAATATCAGAAGAACACATACGGCAGGGAGAGTATCTGCCTGCCTTCTACCAGTCCGGCCAATGCCGCATATTCGCTGGAACGGCTGATACGGGACTGGAGCTGCATTATGGATGAACTGAAATAAAAAAGGACCGCGGATCCCGGTCCTTTTGCGAGAGTGGTGTGTCAGTGATTTTTCTGTGCCCACTCTTTTATTTTATGGTACATTTCGGGAAAACCCATATTTTCCTGGCGCGCCAGATCACTGACACTGTCGCTCTCCGGATAACAGTAGGTCTCATCACCGCAGGTGCAGAACTTTACATCCGCCATGCCCCAGGGAGTCTCTATGGCGAGAATCTTCCGATCCAGACGGGTACGGTCTACCGGGATGGTGCGGATACCGATGGTAGTCGTGTTCCGGAAAATGATCCGTTCCATCTCAGATCGCTTTTCCGCTTCACACAGCACCGTCAGCAGCCAGGCCGGACGGTTTTTCTTCATATATACGGGAGTGTAGTACGCATCCAGCGCTCCTTCATCCATCAATTTACCCAGTGTAAAAGAGAGAGCTTCGCCGGTGCAGTCATCAATATTAGTCTCCAGCATCAGTACCTGATTTTCTTCCTGCTGCCGGGAAGCTTCCAGAAGCATGGCCCGAAGAACACCTGTGGTGGGGTAATCCCTCTTTCCGGCTCCCAATCCGGTGCGGAGGATCCGGAATTCCTCAGGCAGCTTATCGCCGGTCCGCAGAGCAGCAGCGATGGCAGCACCGGTAGGAGTCACCAGCTCGCCGGACACAGGTACGATCTTCATGGGAAGACCATATCTGGCAGCAATGGCAGAAACAGCCGGTACCGGAACAGGGATGATCCCGTGCTGACAGCGGATGGTTCCTGTGCCGTCAGAAAGAGGAGATACAATGATCTGATCCGGATGAAGATCATCGATACAGATCGCTGCTGCTGCAATATCCACAATCGAATCCACAGCTCCCACTTCATGAAAATGAACTTCATCCATTGTTTTTCCATGGACAGAGGCCTCGGCTTCCGCCAGCACCGTAAAGATTTTGACGGCCAGTTTTCGGGCATTCACAGTC
>JAQXWO010000038.1 GCA_029225485.1 Lachnospiraceae bacterium | reverse complement strand
AAAGTTTTGTCAATACATACAAGCTTCCTTATGGAATCCGTACCTCTATGTCAGACTTCCGGCAACAGGAGAAGCTTGTGAATCTTCCTTTATATGCTGTTTCACAGCTCTGGAATGTTTGCGATACTGTGAACGGAATATCGGAGAGTCATGAAGCAGAGAATATTTAGAAATACTTATGAACTTGAAAAGGAAGCCAGTATTGAAGAAACGTTTCCGTTTTTACCGGAAAGGAAGCATGTAATATCATTTGTCGGTGCCGGCGGGAAGACTTCACTGATCTATGAGCTGGCTGGATGGTGCTGCAGTCGGGGATATCGTACTCTTGTGACAACAACGACCCATATGTATCGTCCGCCGGAAGAGCTGAGGGCATATGAGGCATCTGACCTGGAACGATTATGGAATCAGGGAAAGATTGCGGTATTGGGCGCGGATGCACCGGATGGGAAGATTTGTATGCCTCCGCAGAAAGAACTGGAAGAGGGGATTCGGAAGTCTGATATGGTGCTGATTGAGGCGGACGGTGCGAAACGGCTGCCCTGTAAGGTTCCGAAAGAGTCTGAACCGGTACTGCTTCCTGAATCAGATCTGGTAATTGGAGTCATGGGAATGAATGCACTCGGCAAACCGCTGCAGGAGGTATGCTTTCGTGCTGATCTTGCAATGGAACTGCTGCGGGTGGATGGAAAACATTTGATGACGACGAAAGATCTGGCTGAAATACTGTGTTCTGACCGTGGTACGAGAAAGCTGGTCGGTTCCAGGGAATACCTTGTTGTGCTGAATCAATGTGATACACAGGAACGTATGAGACAGGGAGCAAAGCTGGCAGATCGATTGTATGAGAAAAATATTCAGCAGGTGATATTAAGTGGTACGATAGATTCGTAAATGTATGGAGGAAACTATGAACGATAAAATTGTATTCTGCCGCGGCGGCGGCTGTACGGCGAAACTGGGAGCCGGTGCCCTGGGCAGAGTTCTGGAAAAACTGTCCAGAGGACCGATGGATCCGAATCTGCTGGTAGGCTATGACAGCAGGGATGATGCTGCTGTATATCAGATTTCAGAGGATACTGCCATTGTTCAGACTCTGGATTTCTTTCCTCCGATGGTGGATGACCCGTATGTGTTTGGTCAGATCGCTGCGACGAACGCTTTGAGTGATGTTTATGCCATGGGCGGTGAGGTAAAGACAGCTTTGAATATTGTCTGCTTTCCGGAGACCATGGATCTGAATATTCTGGGTGAAATTATGAGGGGCGGTTCGGAGAAGGTGCTGGAGGCCGGCGGAATACTGGCCGGAGGACATTCAATCGCGGACAGTGATGTCAAATATGGACTGTCGGTGACCGGAATCGTGGAGCCGTCCCGTGTGCTGGCAAACAATCAGGGCCGTCCAGGAGATGTACTGATCCTGACGAAAAAGCTGGGGGTAGGTATTATCTGTACAGCGAACCGTGTCGGAGAAGCATCCCGGAAGGCCATGGACCAGGCAGTGGTTTCTATGACACAGCTGAACAAGTATGCGGCAGAGATTCTGAGAAAATATGAAGTACATGCCTGTACAGATGTGACAGGATTCGGATTCCTGGGGCATCTGCATGAGATGATGGACGAACGTCTTTCCTGCCGTATCAATGGATCGGCGGTCCCTGTTTTTGAGGAAGCGCTGCAGTATGCGGATGAATTTCTGCTGACAGCGGCAGCTCAGAAGAACAGGAACCATGTGGGCAGCTGCGTTGTGTTTGACCACATTTCTTTTGCCATGGAAGAGGTGCTTTTTGATCCCCAGACATCCGGTGGTCTGCTGGCAGCGGTGAGAAAGGAAGACGCTTCTGCGATTGTTGCAGAGATGAACCGGGCGGGGCTCCCGGCAGCTGCAGTGGGAGAGATTCTGGAAAAGAGAGATGTGGGAATTCTGGTTCAGGGCTGATGCTGATTGTAATTGCAGTCCGGTTAAAAGGATGATACTGAAGTAAAATGCAGAAAGTGAGGAAAATGAGTTTTATGATACATGTAAACGCAATCGGTGATGCTTGCCCGATACCGGTAGTGAAGACAAAGAATGCGATCAAGGAGCTGCAGGGCAGCGGACAGGTTGAAGTATGGGTGGACAACGAGATCGCTGTCCAGAATCTGGCTAAAATGGCTAAGCAGAAAGGATATGGGATCGAGGCCAGAAAACTGGAGGAGCAAAAATACTCGGTACTGTTTACGATTGAGAAAGCAGATGGAACTGTGAATCAGGAGCAGGCAGATTCTCAGGAGCAGAAAGCTCAGGTAGAAGCGGAAACGGTATGTACACCGGACAGCCGCAGCCGGGACAGTCTGGTGGTGATTTCTTCTGACCGCATGGGCGAAGGAAATGAGGAGCTTGGTCATACCTTGATGAAAGGGTTTCTTTATGCCCTTACTCAGCAGGACGAACTGCCCGCCTGCATCCTTTTCTACAACGGTGGGGCAAGGCTGACCTGTGAAGGTTCCGCATCTTTGGAGGATCTTCGCATGATGGAATCCCAGGGAGTGGAGATCCTGACCTGCGGCACCTGTCTGAATTTCTACGGCCTTTCGGATAAACTTCAGGTAGGCGGAGTCACCAATATGTATGTGATTGCGGAAAAAATGACTCAGGCAGGACGGATCATAAAGCCATGATATATTTTGACCAGGCGGCTACGTCGCTGCAGAAACCGCCCCGGGTAGGACAGGCAGTACTTCAGGCTATGGGGACCCTTGGAAATGCCGGCAGAGGGGCTCATGAGCCGACGCTTCAGGCGTCCCGGGTGGTTTACGGAGCAAGAGAAAAGCTGGCCAGACTGTTTCGCGCAGAAGACCCGTCCCGCATTGCCTTTGCCTGCAATGCCACGGATGCACTGAATATGGCTGTACAGGGTATTTTTGCTCCCGGAGATCATGTGATCACTACAGCCCGCGAACATAATTCTGTGCTGCGGCCGCTGTATCGGATGGAAGATCACCGGGTGGAACTGACGGTTCTTCCGGCGGACACCAGAGGAAACATAGATTATTGTGATCTGGAAAAGAATCTGCGGAAAAATACCAGGGCGGTGGTGATCGGTCATGCATCGAATGTCACCGGAAGTATTACGGATCTTCAGTCAGTCTCGGAGTTTACCAGACGACATGGGCTGCTGCTCGTGGTGGATGCGGCCCAGACGGCAGGTGTTCTGCCGATCGACGTGCAGGAAATGGGTATCGACGTACTCTGCTTTACGGGACACAAGGGCCTGATGGGGCCCCAGGGGACAGGAGGTATTTATGTCCGTGAGGGGGTTCCGATCACTTCCATGAAGGTAGGGGGAAGCGGAATTCACAGCTATGACCGCAGTCATCCATCCAGAATGCCGGAGCTTCTGGAGGCGGGTACGATGAATGTGCATGGAATTGCCGGACTTTCTGCGGCTCTTGATTATCTTGAACAGACAGGAATCGATGAGATCCGAAAGAAGGAATCACAGCTGGCCCGGCAGTTCCTGGAAGGGATCCAAAAGATTCCGGGTATTACAGTATATGGAGATCCGGATTCTGATCAGAATGTGGCGGTAGTATCTCTGAATCTGGGAGAAGAAGATTCCGGACGTGTGGCTGACTGGCTCTGGGAGGATTATGGAATCTGTGTCCGTGCCGGCGCCCACTGTGCTCCTCTGATGCACTGTGCCCTTGGCACGCAGAAGCAGGGGACAGTGCGGTTCAGTTTTTCTCATTACAACACAGAAGAGGAAGTAGACTGTGCCATTGATGCGCTGCGGGAACTGGAGAATATACCATGAGAATTAAAGAAAAATATGCAGTGATCACATTTCAGACAACAGCCCAGGCCATGGCTATGGAAAAATACTGTATGACTTGGCAGATTCCGGGCAGACTGATTCCGGTGCCGACAGAGATCACAGCAGGCTGTGGTCTGGCATGGCGGATCCGGTCCGAAGAATATCCTGCTTTTCAGGGGCGTATGGAACAAATGGAGACCGGTTATGAAGGTGTGTATGAACTGTGGCTGTAAAGTAAGATAGATAAAATCCAGAAAAATGTTTAAATAATATATGATAACCATTTTTTGCATAAAAACGTGAAAAAAAGAGGAGATGAAATATGAGGAAAGACCAGCTTATGATCGTCCGGGGCGGAGGAGATCTTGCCACCGGTACGATCCACCGGCTGTGGAGGGCCGGTTTCCCGGTTCTTGTGCTGGAGGCAGAACATCCGGCGGCAATCCGCAGACAGGTCGCCATCAGTGAGGCTGTTTATGCCGGAAGTGCCGAGGTGGAAGGCATGTGGGGAGTCAGGATCCAACGCGGCGAAGAAGCGGGACCGATCATTTCGGAGGGAAATGTACCGGTGCTGGTGGATCCTCAGGGAAGCTGTATTCCAAAGCTGCATCCCTTTGCCGTGGTGGATGCGATCCTTGCAAAGAAAAATCTGGGAACAAACCGGAAGATGGCAGAGCTTACGATCGGACTCGGCCCCGGCTTTACGGCAGGAACCGATGTGGATGTGGTGATCGAGACAAAGAGAGGTCACAATCTGGGGCGGGTGATACGCACCGGTCAGGCGGCGCCAAATACCGGCATCCCGGGCAATATCGGAGGATACGCGGCAGAACGTGTGATACATGCGCAGGCAGAAGGAATTCTGAAGAATATCTGCCGGATCGGAGATCTGGTGGAGCAGGGAGAGACCATCGCTGTTATTGAGACAGCACAGGGGGAGACTGCGGTCCCGGCATCTATTTCCGGCATTCTCCGGGGACTGATCCGGGACGGGTATCCGGTTACAAAAGGATTTAAAATTGCAGATATCGACCCGCGAAGGGAAGAACTGGCCAACTGTTTTACCATATCGGACAAGGCAAGATGTATTGCGGGAAGCGTGCTGGAGACTATCGTGTCATATCTGTGAAGGATATCATAGATATTCCGATTCCATACAGATTGGAGTATTCTCTGATATGATGAAGTTCTGATGTTGAAGATATGACAGATCTGATTTTATTTTGCAGATACGTTGCACCAATGAAATGCGAAGCGTTTTGGAGGTTGGCTCTGAACAGATACTATGAAACAAAAAAGAGAAAGGATGTATCATATTATGAAAATACTGGTAACACCGCCGCTGAATGAGCGGCAGAAAGAGAAACTGATCCAGGCAGCTCCGGGGCAGGAGATGATATTCTGCGGTCAGAATGATATTACAGAAGAAATGCTTGGAGAGGCAGATATTATCCTTGGAAATCTGAAAAATCCGAAACAGCTGACCGCATGCAGAAATCTGAAATGGATCCAGCTGAACAATGCAGGGACGGAAGGATACTGTGAGCCCGGCGTTCTGCCGGAAGGCGCTGTGCTGGCAAATGCCACAGGAGCCTATGGACTGGCGATTTCCGAGCATATGATCGGAATGCTGTTTGAACTGAAAAAGAAACTGAATCTTTATTACAGGAATCAGCTGGAGCATCGCTGGCATTCCGAAGGCTTCGTCAGCGTGATCGAGGGCAGTACGGTGCTGGTCATCGGACTGGGGGATATCGGTTCTACCTTTGGAAAGAAAATGAAGGCACTGGGCTGCCGTGTACTGGGAGTCAAACGTCGTATAGGAGAATGTCCGGACTGGCTGGACGGTCTGTATGGAATGGAGGAACTGGAACAGCTTCTTCCCCAGGCAGATATCGTAGCCATGAGCCTTCCGGGAAATGCAGCGACACGTCACACTCTGAACCGTAACCGGATCGCCCTGATGAAAAACAGTGCTGTGGTACTGAATGTGGGACGCGGAACAGCCATTGATACGGAAGCCTTGACCGATGCGCTTTATGAGAAAAAAATTGCGGGAGCCGGCCTGGATGTCACAGATCCGGAACCTCTTCCTTCCGATCACAGACTCTGGGATGCTCCGAATGCGGTCATCACACCTCATATTTCCGGCGGTTTTGCCCTGCCGGAGACACTGGAGCAGATCGTGGATCTCTTTGCGGCAAATCTTGGCCATTATTTCCTGGGAGAGCCGCTGGAGAATGTGATCGATCTGAAGACAGGATACAAACGCTGAATTCGGAATTCTTGACAAGCGGGATGGAATAGAGTATATTTGAAAAGAATTAACTGCCGCAGGATCGGAAGGTTCTGCGGCAGTCTGTACGTTGCTGCTCATTGAGAGAACAGTAACGTTTATACGATAAGGAGAAGTCTGACTCATGGGAATACAGATGACAGGGATCGATCACAGCATGGCTGGGATCGATATCCGGACTATTTTTTCATTTACTAAAAAGAATATGGCGGAAGCCTTCGAGAGACTGAAAGAAATCAGTGGTATCGAGGGATGTGTCATTTTGTCAACCTGCAACCGGATGGAACTGTGGCTTAGCACAGATGATACGTTTGAAGGCTCTATTTATGAAATTCTGTGCGGTCTCAAGGGTGTTGCGCCGGATGCATACCGGGAGTATTTCACATATCGGGAAGAGTGGGAGGCGGTACATCATCTGTTCCGGCTGGCAGGAGGTCTGGAATCCCGGATTCTGGGAGAAGACCAGATCCTGACACAGGTAGGAGATGCCTTGTCTTTTGCAAGGGAACATTATGCAGCGGATCATGTGCTGGAGACGCTGTTTCGTCAGGCGGTGACCGCGGCCAAGAAAGTGAAGACCGGCATTGTGCTTTCTTCTTCCGACCAGTCGGTGGTCCATACGGCGATCGAAACGCTGAAGCGGGAAGGCATGGAGTTTGCCGGAAAGAAGTGCATGGTGATCGGAAACGGTGTCATGGGAAAACTGGCGGCGACCCAGCTTCGCAGTCAGGGAGCAGATGTGACGGTAACCGTGCGGCAGTACCGCAGCGGTGTGGTGGAGATTCCGGAACACTGTCAGAGGATCGACTACGGAAAACGCATGGAGCTCTTTGGCAGCTGCGATTATGTGGTGAGCGCCACAGTCAGTCCGAATTACACACTGACGAGAGAACAGGTGGAGCAGTGTATCTCCGGACCGGTGACACTGATCGATCTGGCTGTTCCCAGAGATATCGATACGGAAGTGAGAAATATTCCGGGAGTCCGGCTGTACGACATTGACTGTTTCCGTGAGGAAGCCCGCAGCGAAGAGCAGAAGCAGGCGATCCGCAGAGCTGAGGAGTGTCTGCAGGAGCAGATGGAGGACTTTTTTTCCTGGTATGAGTGTGTGGATGTGATACCAAAGATCCAGAAAATCAAAGAGAAAGCGGCGACAGATCTGGAACTGCGTTTGACGAAAAAGCTCCGTGAGCTTCCGCTGCAGGATACTCAGAGAGAACAGCTGAAAAAAGACATCGAGGCAGCAGCAGTCAGGACGGTAAACAAGATGCTGTTTGGATTGAGAGACGGGGTAAGTAAAAATTCATTCCGGGAATGTATCGAAGAGCTGGAACGCATTTATGAATCCTGATGGATATATACAGTTGTCCGGTCATACGAATGATTCGGAACAGCGATAGTCATTTTCTGTGCTGCCCGGGATTGTGAGCGGCGCGGATACAGATGACAGAGAATCAGAACGGAGGAAAGTATGAGCAGTCAGATCAGAATCGGAAGCCGTGACAGCCGGCTGGCTGTGATCCAGTCGGAGATGGTACGGGATTATATCAATGGTCTGGATACCGGGGTGACAGCAGAGATTCTTACCATGAAAACAACCGGTGATAAGATATTAAACCAGCCTCTGGAGAAAGTGGGCGGAAAAGGATTATTTGTAAAGGAGCTGGATCAGGCATTGCTGGATCGAAGAACCGATCTGTCTGTTCACAGCCTGAAGGATGTTCCCATGGAGCTTCCTGCTTCACTTCCACTGGTGGCTTTTTCTGTGCGGGAGGATCCCAGAGACGTGCTGGTGCTGCCTCAGGGACAGACTGAGCTTGATCTCTCGAAGCCTGTGGGATGTTCCAGCAGGCGCAGGATGGTGCAGCTGGAAAAGCTATATCCGGGGATATGCTTCAAGACGATTCGGGGAAATGTACAGACACGGCTGCGGAAGCTGGACAGCGGAGAATACAGTGCCACGATACTTGCGGCTGCCGGATTGAAGCGGCTGGGTCTGGAAGAGAGGATCAGCCGGTATTTTTCTGTAGAAGAGATGATTCCGGCTGCCGGACAGGCAATTCTGGCGGTTCAGGGCAGAAGGGGAGAGAATTATGAGTATCTGGAAGGATATTCCAACAAGACATCCAGAGTCTGTGCCCTTGCGGAGCGTGCTTTTGTACGGTATCTGGGTGGGGACTGCAGTACCCCGGTAGGAGCCTATGCCCGGGTGTCCGGAGAACAGCTGGAACTGAGCGTCATGTATTTTGATGAGAAGAGCAGTACCATGTATCGCAGCAGTAAAAAGGGTACGATCCGGGATCCGGAAGCGCCGGGAAGAGAACTTGCAGAAGAGATTTTACGCCTCACCGATGAAATGTGAGGCATTTTGGAGGGCTCTGAACAATAGTGATTTTATACAATAGATCAGAAACGGATGGAGACAGATATGGAAAAGAAAACAGGAAAGGTATGGCTGGTGGGTGCCGGTCCTTCTGACCCGGGGCTGTTTACGTTAAAAGGAAAGGCGGTTCTGGAGCAGGCGGAGGTAGTCGTGTATGATGCTCTGGCTGGTCAGGGGGTACTCAGTATGATCCCGCCCCGGGCCGAGCGGATCGATGTGGGGAAGCGTTCCTGCCATCATACAATGGTGCAGGAGAAGATCAATGAGCTGCTGGCAGAAAAAGCGCTGGAAGGAAAAAGAGTCGTAAGGCTGAAGGGTGGAGATCCCTTTCTGTTTGGACGGGGCGGTGAGGAACTGGAACTTCTGACCAGATACGGGATCCCTTATGAGATCGTGCCGGGCGTGACGTCGGCCCTTTCTGTGCCGGCTTATCAGGGGATTCCGGTGACTCATCGTGATTTCTGTTCTTCCGTACACATTATTACGGGGCACAAACGGGCCGGGCAGTCTTATGACATTGATTTTGAGGCGCTGGTACGGATCAGAGGCACACTGGTATTTCTGATGGGAGTGTCGTCTCTGGGTGATATCTGCCGAGGGCTTCTGGATGCAGGAATTGACCCGGGGATGCCTGCAGCGCTTCTGATCCAGGGTACTACCGCTCACCAGCAGAGGATCGTGGCAGAGGTTGCCACACTGGAAGAAGAGGTAAAAAGACAGGGCGCACGGACCCCGGCCATCATCGTGGTAGGTGAGGTCTGCCGTCTGGCAGAACAGTTTGGCTGGTATGAGAAGCAGCCTCTTGGCGGTGTAAAGGTACTGCTTACCAGACCGCAGGAACGGATGGGTGTCACTGCGTCAAAGCTTCGTTCTCTGGGCGCGGAGGTACTGGAAGTACCAGCCATCCGTACAGTGAAAAAAGAACATAATCAGAAACTGTATCAGGCACTGGATACTCTGGCGGATTATCGCTGGATCGCATTTACCAGTCCCGCCGGAGCCAGAATTTTCTTTGAGGAAATGGAAGCAGGGAAAATAGATATGCGCCGTCTGGCGAATATCAAAATGGCAGTGATCGGGCCGGGCACGGGGCAGGAACTGGAAAAGAGAGGCATTTATCCGGATCTGATACCGGATATTTATGATGGGGAGCATCTGGGACTGGCACTGGCTGCACACTGCAAGCCCGGAGAGCGCATTCTGATCCCCAGGGCTGCTGTGGGAAGCAAGGAGCTGACGGATGCTCTGGAGGCAAAAGAACTTGCATTTGATGATATTGCGACTTATGATACAGAGTATGAAACCAGCGGCCTTGTAGATATACAGAAGGAATGTACAGAAGGCGGGATCGATTATGTAGTATTTACCAGTGCATCCACGGTGCGCGGCTTTGCAGCGGCAGCCAGCCTGGCGGATTATACCGGGATTAAGGCCGTCTGCATCGGGAAGCAGACAAAGACAGCCGCAGACGCCCTGGGGATGCGCACCTGGATGGCGGAGAAAGCGACCATTGACAGTCTGGTGCAGCGGCTGGTGGAAGTGCACTGTGAGGAAAATAAATAAAATATCAGTCTGAATACAGGATATTCGCAATGGAGGTAGGGACAAATGGATATGAAAATCAGACCGAGAAGGCTGAGAAACGGAGAACTGTTGAGAAAAATGGTGCGTGAGACACGGGTAGACGCTTCATCCCTGATCTATCCCATGTTTGTGAAGGAAGGCACCGGGATCGTCGAGGAGATTCCCACTATGCCGGGTCAGTTCCGTTACAGTATCGATACCATGGGTGAGAAGCTGGCAGCGCTGCAGGAGGCTGGTGTCTCAGGCGTTATGTTTTTCGGTATTCCGGATCATAAGGACGAAGTGGGAAGCGGTGCCTACGATGAGAATGGAATCGTCCAGAAGGCACTGAGAAAGGCAAAGGCGGAATTCCCGGGGATGTATCTGATCACGGATGTCTGCATGTGTGAGTATACTTCCCATGGTCACTGCGGAGTCCTCTGCGGTCATGATGTCAATAATGATGAGACTCTGAAGCTTCTGGCAAAGACAGCTCTTTCTCACGTTCAGGCGGGTGCAGACATGGTGGCTCCCTCTGATATGATGGATGGAAGAGTGGCTGCGATTCGCAGTGAACTGGACCGGAACGGATATGTGAATGTTCCCATTATGTCCTATGCAGTAAAATATGCATCAGCATTCTACGGACCCTTCCGTGATGCGGCAGGCTCGGCACCGGCCTTTGGGGACCGGAAGAGCTACCAGATGGATTACCACAACAGTCGTGAGGGCATCAAGGAAGCGCTTCTTGATGTGGAAGAAGGGGCAGACATTATCATGGTCAAGCCGTCCATGTCCTATCTGGATATGGTAACTAAGATCAAGGATGCCGTCCACGTGCCTGTGGCAGCCTACAGTGTCAGCGGAGAGTATGCTATGATCAAAGCTGGTGCGGCCATGGGATATATTGATGAGGAGAAGATCATCTGTGAGACAGCTGCCTCCGCATTTCGTGCAGGATGTGATATTTATCTGACTTATTATGCACAGGAAATTGCCGGATATATCAAAGAAGGAAAGATCGGCTGAGCCGTCCACAGAGGGAGAAGGAGACAGAAAAGATGACAAAATCAGAAGCATTATTTGAACGGGCCTGTAAGGTAATACCGGGAGGCGTCAACAGCCCGGTGCGGGCTTTTGGCTCCATCGGCGGGACTCCGCGGATGATCCGGAAGGCTGACGGAACGCATATGACAGATGAGGACGGAAATACCTATCTTGACTTTGTGAATTCCTGGGGGCCCATGATCCTGGGACACAATCATCCGGTGATCCGGGAAGCGGTCGTGAAGGCCTGTGAAGATGGTCTGAGCTACGGCGCGGCCACTGCCCGTGAGGTGGAGATGGCAGAACTGATCTGCAGCTTTGTTCCCAATGTGGACATGGTGCGTATGGTGAATTCCGGTACGGAGGCAGTCATGAGCGCCATCCGTACTGCCAGAGGATATACAGGACGAGACAAGATCGTGAAATTCATGGGCTGTTATCATGGACATTCCGATGCGCTGCTGGTACAGGCAGGCTCAGGTGTCATGACGGCAGGAGTACCGGACAGCGCGGGAGTGCCCAGGGGATGTACCAGGGATACATTGTCGGCGGTCTACAACGATGTTTCTTCGGTAGAGCGTCTGTTTGAGGCATTCCCGGAGGAGATCGCCGCTGTAATCGTGGAGCCGGTGGGCGCCAATATGGGGGTGGTTCCTCCTGCTCCCGGGTTTCTGGAAGCGCTGCGGAAGCTGTGTGACCGGTATGGAGCGGTGCTGATCTTCGATGAGGTCATTACCGGATTCCGTCTCGGATTTACCGGAGCCCAGGGATATTTCGGCGTGGATGCGGATCTGGTTACTTATGGAAAAATCATCGGTGCCGGAATGCCGGTCGGCGCCTACGGCGGAAAACGGGAGATCATGCAGAAGGTAGCTCCTGTGGGACCGGTCTACCAGGCCGGTACTTTGAGCGGCAATCCGGTGGCTATGGCGGCCGGACTTGCCCAGCTTACTCTTTTGAAGGAGCATCCGGAAGTCTATACAGAGCTGAATGAAAAGGGAGCATGGTTCTACGGAGAAGTAAAGAAACTGGTGGAAGCTTCCGGTCTGGATGCACAGACCACCTCCTGTGGTTCTCTTGGCTGTATCTTCTTTACAGCCACACCCGTGTGCAATTATGAAACGGCAAAGACTTCCGATACCGGTCTGTATGCAAAGTATTTCAATCATATGCTGTCTCATGGTATCTACCTGGCACCGTCCCAGTTTGAAGCCATGTTCCTGTCTGCAGCGCATACCCGGGAAGAACTGCAGGGTGTGCTGGATGTGATGCAGGAGTTTTTTCGCAGGTAAAATGGAGAACTGATTATGCTGCATCTTATTACAGGAGGAAGCGGCAGCGGAAAATCTGCCTTTGCCGAAGGGCAGGTACTGGCTGCCGGAGAAGGCCGGAGGATCTATATTGCCACCATGATCCCCTATGGGGAGGAAGGCCGGCAGCGGGTGGAGCGTCACAGGAAGCTGCGCCGGGAAAAGCAGTTTGAAACGCTGGAATGCTATACAAATCTTTCAAAACTGACTCTGGATGCAGACAGCATCGTCCTGCTGGAGTGTATGTCCAATCTGGTGGCCAACGAAATGTATGAAAAAGAGGGAGCCGGAGAGAAGACGGTGGAAGTGGTCTGTCGGGGCATCAGACAGCTGGCCGAACAGGCGCGCCATCTTTTCATCGTGACCAATGAAGTATTTTCCGACGGAATTACCTATGATCCGGATACTATACGGTACATGGAGTATCTGGGACAGGTGAACCGGCATCTGGCATCCATGGCAGATCGTGTGACAGAAGTCGTGTATGGGATACCGGTTACAGTGAAGTAAAAAACTCATGTAGTGACGCCCTGCGAGGCTTTGGGATACCTCCCCGGCTAAATGCACCCGCTAAGTGTTTGCCTGAGGTATCCCGAAGCCTCGCTGGGCTGTTTTAACACTGAGAATAAAAAAGACTTGAGGAGTAACAAAATATGAAACGTATCTGGAGCAGTCTGAATATCGCATTTTCCATGTATTCCAGGCTTCCTGCCGCCCAGTGTGACTGGTCGGAGGAAAATATGAAATATGTGATGTGTTTTTTTCCGTGGATCGGCATTGCCATAGGGGTACTTTGCTATGGATGGAATCTGCTGGCTCAGTGGCTGGGCATCCATGCGCCGCTTCGCAACGTGATTCTGATAATGATCCCCATCGCAGTCTCCGGAGGGATCCATCTGGACGGCCTGCTGGATACGGCAGATGCCATGAGTTCCTGGCGGCCGCTGGAGAAGCGTCTGGAAATATTGAAAGATTCCCATGCGGGGGCATTTGCCATCATTGCCTGTGCCGTTTATTTTTTCCTGATGTATGGTGTGATTGATATGGTACAGGGTGAAATGATTCCGGTTTATGGATTTACGTTTATTGTGTCCCGCTCCCTGAGCGCCATTTCAGTAGTCACCTTTCCGAAGGCATCCACAAAAGGTACAGTCGCAGGATTTTCAAAAAATGCAGAATCCAGAGTGATCCAGATCACCTGTATCGTTTATCTCATTCTCTGCGGGATCTGCATGGTGCTGCTGCAGCCGATACTGGGCGGCGCAGCATTGCTTGGAGCGCTCCTGACCTTTGGATGGTATTATCGTATGGCGATGAAAAACTTTAACGGGATCAACGGGGATCTGGCAGGGTGTTTTCTTTCCATATGTGAATTAGTGATGCCCTTTGCACTGGTGATTTCAGGATGTTTACAGAACGTATTATAGTATCAGAAGTAATTGCTCCAGACAGGACTGCAAAAAAGAGACGGCAGTCCTGTCTCTTTTCATCTGTCTCTTGTACAGATGAAAAAAATAAGATATACTGTTTCCCATAAAGCGTTTGCGCAGATTACGAGGAGAACATATTATGAATATAAAAATAAAAGAAGAAGCCCGGAAAATGAAGCTGGATGCGCCGAAGCTGGCTGCCACTGCACCGGAACAGAGAAACCGTGCGCTGGAGATGATTGCGGATGCGCTGCAGTCACATGCATCTGAGATTTTTGAGGCGAACCACCAGGATATGGAGGCGGCAAAAGCTTCCGGGGTGGCTGCCGCAGTCTGCAAGAGACTGAAGTTTGATGAGGGGAAGCTGCGGGATGTGCTGGGAGGCATCCGTCAGCTGATCTCCCTTCCTGATCCTTTGGGAAAGGTACAGTTGGAACGGGAACTGGATGAAGGACTGAAGCTTTACCGGATCAGCTGTCCGATCGGTGTTATTGGCATCATCTTTGAAGCGCGCCCGGATGCACTGGTTCAGATTTCCACGCTTTGTCTGAAGAGCGGCAACTGTGCTATTTTAAAAGGCGGGAAAGAGACCGTACATACGAACCGTGTCCTGTTTCGTATCATCTACGAAAGCGCACTGGCTGCAGGGATGCCGGAGGGCTGTATGCTGCAGGCAGAGCAGCACAATGAGATCGATGAGCTGTTGTCCTGCCACAAGGATGTGGATCTGCTGATTCCCAGAGGTTCCAATCAGTTTGTGCAGTATATTATGAATCACACGAAAATTCCGGTGATGGGACATGCGGACGGTATCTGTCACATTTATGTCGATGAGAAATTTGATCCGGAAAAAGCCATTCCTGTGATCATCGATGCCAAGACGCAGTATACAGCCGCCTGCAACACGGTGGAGACACTTCTGGTAAACCGGAAGATTGCAGGAGAATTTCTTCCGGTGCTGGCTGATCAGCTGCAGGCTCATGGAGTGAAGATACGCGGCACCCGTGAAGTGAATGGGATCATCCCCTGTGAGATCATGGAGGAAGAAGAATTCCATACAGAATATCTGGATCTGATCCTTTCAGTGAAGCTGGTGGAGGATGTCCGGGAGGCTGTGGAGCACATCAATTATTATGGTTCCCACCATACGGACTGTATCCTGACGGAACATCAGGAACATGCGGAGTATTTTATGCAGATGGTGGATTCGGCAGGGGTTTACCAGAATTGTTCCACCCGTTTTGCTGACGGATTCCGCTACGGTTTTGGAGCTGAGGTAGGTATCAGTACCGGAAAGATCCATGCCAGAGGTCCGGTGGGTCTGGAAGGACTTGTGACTTATAAGTACAGACTTTTCGGTCAGGGACAGATCGTGGGAGATTATGCTTCCGGAAAGAAGAAGTTTCATTTCAGGGATTTTGTATGAGAGCACAGAAATCATGATATTACAGAAATTCTGTGCTGGACCGATAAAAGAGAAGAGGAATAATGATGGAAATAAAAGCAGAGGAAACTCCGGCAATTCTGGTCAGCGCCTGTCTGCTGGGAGTCTGTTGTAAATATGACGGCGGCAGCAATGAATCAGAAAAAGTACTGAAGCTGAAAGAAAAATACCACGTGATCCCTGTCTGCCCGGAGCAGCTGGGAGGCCTTGTCACGCCCAGAACTCCTGCGGAGCGTTCTGGTCAGGAAGTGCTTACGAAGGATGGCAGAAGAGTGACAGAGCAGTTTCAAAAAGGCGCACAGGAAACGCTGAAGCTTGCCCGGCTCTTCGGCTGTCAGGCCGCCGTCCTGAAGGAACGCAGCCCATCCTGCGGCAGCGGCGTCATTTACGATGGTACATTTACCGGGACCAGAATACCGGGGGACGGTGTGACGGCAGAGCTTCTGAAGAAAAACGGGATTCAGGTTTACACGGAGCAGGAGACAGAATTTCTGCTCCAAAAGAAATAAAAGAAGAAGGAAAAGAATGGAATGAAACTGGTGATTGGCGGAGCTTATCAGGGAAAGCTGGCATATGCAAAAAAGAACTGTCACATGGAAGATGGATGGATCGACGGCAGGACTTGTGGCTTTGATGAAATACTTTCCTGCAAAGGGATCTTCTGTTTTCATGAATATATAAAAAGGCTGCTTTGCTGTGCGAAGGAGACACGATCGGAGTCATCTGCCTGCAAAGATACTGTTTTTCTCAGTTTTTCAGGCAGTGATCTGATCCATCTGGAAGAGAGTGCAGATCAATTTGTCAAAATACTGCTGGAGAAAAACCATGAGATCGTAATCGTATCCGACGAACTGGGGTATGGGATCGTCCCCATAGAAAAACAGGACCGGATATGGCGGGAAACGGTGGGCAGAGTCTGTACCTGTGCGGCCGGGTGTGCGGATGAAGTGGTGCGCGTGGTCTGCGGGATCGGAATGAAATTAAAATAGCAGGAATGAGCATCAGCAGGATGATGAAAGCTGAGTAAAAAAACAAAAAAGAAAAATGAACGGAGGACCACGAGTATGTATTTCCCTCTTTTTGTGGATCTGTCTCAGAAAGAAATATTGATCGTGGGGGCAGGTACGATCGCATCCAGAAGAGTCCGGTCTCTTTGCGGGTTTGCAGGACATATGACCGTGACAGCGCCGGAAATTTCCGGGGATATTTCAGAACTGGCATCTCAGTATCCCATTACAGTCTGTGAAAGGAGATTTGAAAAAACAGATCTGGAAGAAAAGGATCTGGTATTGGCCGCCACGGATGATCTGGAATTAAACTGCTTAATTGTTCAGATGTGCAGGGAACGCGGGACACCGGTCAATGACTGCAGTGACCAGTCTCTTTGTGATTTTCAGTTTCCCTCTGTTTTACAGCAGGGAGATCTGGTGATCGGCATCAATGCCTCCGGAAAAAACCACAGGCTGGTAAAGGAGACCCGGCAGAAGCTGCAGCAGTTTCTGGAAAATAACGGAGCTGCCAGGACAGATTCAGTCAGAACCATGACAGAAAAAGAGAAAAGAAATATAGATATGAGCGGAGGAAAGTTCCAATGATAAGGACATATATGACAGGGTCAATGCTGGCGGTGCTGCTGGGATTTGGGGCGGATCTGATCTTCGGGGATCCATCGACCCCGCTGCATCCGATCTGCCTGATCGGCAGCCTGATCGCAAATCTGGAAAAATTTTTAAGAAAAATCTTTCCGAAAACAGAAAAGGGAGAACTGACCGGCGGTATACTGCTTTGGTTTCTGGTGATTTTGGTTTCAGCAGGTATTCCGGCATTGCTTCTGACAGTCAGTTACAGCATCTGCTTCTGGCTGGGAGTGACAGTGGAAGCTGTGATGTGCTTTTTTATTTTTGCAGTAAGGTCTTTGAAAAAAGAAAGTATGAATGTAGGTCGGGCACTGCAGACGGAAGGATTGGATGCCGGAAGAAACGCAGTATCAAGGATCGTGGGACGCGATACTGGAAGTTTGTCCGAGGCCGGTGTGGTGAAAGCAGCGGTAGAGACTGTGGCGGAAAACTTTTCCGACGGCGTGTTTGCTCCGATGCTGTATCTGATGATCGGCGGAGGGGCACTGGGATTCTTTTACAAGGGAATCAATACCATGGATTCCATGGTGGGATATAAAAATGATAAATATCTGCATTTTGGCCGTTTTGCCGCTAAAATGGATGATGCGGCTAATTTTATCCCGTCCCGTCTGGCGGCGTTGTTTCTGATCATATCAGCGCCTCTGGCAGGGCTTGACGCAAAGAAAGCCTGGGAGATCTGGCGAAGAGACCGTTTCTGCCACGCCAGCCCCAATTCTGCACAGACAGAGGCTGCGGCTGCGGGGGCACTTCATGTGCGGCTGGCAGGAGACGCCTGGTATTTTGGTAAGCTGTGTAAAAAACCATTTATCGGGGATGATGACCGCCCCGTGGAGATTGCGGATATCGCCAGGATGAACCGGCTGATGATGGCCGCATCCGTGCTGTCTCTGGTCGTGATGGGAGTCATCAGGGTGGGGATCATTCTGATGATCGGATAACCTTTCTGTACCATCAGGAGGACCTGCGGTCTGCAATTCATTTAAATGAAGTGCAGCAGCCTCTTGTTTTTGCTTTTACTAATTGATATAATCTGACAGGTACAGTATTAAAAATGACAGAAATCTAAATACAGCGAGAGGAAATGATCATGGAGCAGATTACAATAAAAGAAGTGGCAAAGCTGTGCGGGGTAGGTGTAAGTACAGTATCCAGGGCTATCAATAATCATCCGGATATTAATGAAGAGACAAAACAGATGATTATGGATACGATTAAAAAATATAATTACGTTCCGAACAACAGCGCCAGAAATCTGAAGCGTTCCGATTCCAGGACGATCGCTGTTTTGGTCAAGGGTATCAGCAATCCATTTTTCAGCACCATGATCCAGGTACTGGAGAAGGAAGTGAAAAATAAGAAATATTCACTTGTTTTGCAGCATGTGGAAGAAAATGAGGATGAAATCGAACTGGCCATTCAGCTGGAAAAGGAAAAAAAGCTGAAGGGGATCGTATTTCTGGGAGGATTCTGCAGTCACAAAGAAGAAAAACTGGAACAATTGACAGTTCCTTACGTGATCAGCACGGTAAATACACAGGTTCAGAAGGGCATGGAACGCTGCGCCGCTATTTCAATCGATGATGAAGCGGAAAGCTATCGTATGGTAGATTATCTCTGCAGATGCGGACACAGAAAGATTGTGATTCTGACAGCTTCGGAAGATGATGCAAGCATTGGTAAATTTCGTCTCGCAGGATATGAAAGAGCACTCCGGGATCATGGGATCCTGTATGACGAGTCTCTGGTGATCCGGATGAAAAAAGAAATCCAGACATATACCATTGAAAATGGATATCAGATGACCAGGGAGCTGCTGGACTCCGGGATTGATTTTTCCTGTATCTATGCCATTGCGGATACGCTGGCAATCGGAGCCTGTAAAGCAATTCTGGATTCCGGAAAACGGATTCCGGAAGATTATTCCGTGGCCGGTTTTGACGGGCTGGAGATCGCTTCTTTTTATCATCCGTCTGTCACGACCATCCGTCAGCCCCGGGAGAAGATGGCAGAAGAGACCATACAAATTCTCTTTGATCTGATAAAGAAAAAACCGGTGAAGCAGAAGCAGATTTTTGAGGCACAGCTGGTAGAAGGGCAATCCACCCGAAAGATATAGGGTTTTCGTTTTTTTTCTTTACGTCTGGGAAAAATATGTTATAATGAGCCTTGCGGCAGCATGCGTCTGAATCAGGAGGATCGTATGAGCATCGCCGCAGAAGGAATGATATGGAGGATGAAGTTATGAGCAGCAAAGCAATTCGGACCCGTTTTGCACCGTCTCCGACGGGATTTATGCATATCGGTAATCTGAGGACGGCATTGTATGCCTACTTATTAGCGAAATCAACGGGCGGTCAGTTTATTGTCCGCATTGAGGATACGGATCAGGTACGTCTGGTAGAAGGTGCCGTGGATGTGATTCTGAAGACACTGGAGATGACAAAGCTGGATTATGATGAGGGACCTGTGGCAGGAGGCCCCAACGGACCGTATATTCAGAGTGAAAGAAAAGATATTTATAAAAAGTATGCAGAAGAGCTGGTGGAAATGGGACATGCCTATTATTGTTTCTGCTCTCAGGAGCGTCTGCAGCAGCTCCATGATGAGAATGGAGTGGGAGGATATGACCGTCACTGCCGTGATCTGTCACAGGAAGAGATCCGGCAGAAGCTTGAGGCCGGTGAGCCCTATGTCATCCGCCAGAAGATCCCTCTCACAGGAGTGACCTCCTACTATGATGAGGTATTTGGTGAGATCTCCACGGAGAATAAGGAGATGCAGGATCAGATCCTGCTGAAAGCAGACGGTTATCCCACCTACAATTTTGCCCACGTGATCGACGATCATCTGATGAATGTCACCCATGTAGTAAGAGGAAGCGAGTATCTGACTTCCACACCGAAATATGTACTGCTGTATGATGCGTTCGGATGGGAGCGTCCCCACTATGTGCATCTTCCGCTGCTGATGGGACAGAACGAGGATGGAAAGGTCTCCAAGCTTTCCAAGCGTCACGGTGCGGTCAGCTTCCAGGATCTGGTGAATATGGGATATCTGCCGGCTGCCATCGTGAATTACATTGCGCTTCTCGGATGGTGCCCGAAGGATACCAACAAGGAGATCTTCAGCCTGGACGAGCTGAAGGAGAATTTCTCTATCGAGGGAATCAACAAGTCACCGTCCGTATTTGATTATGAGAAACTGAAATGGTTCAACTCCGAGTACATCAAAATGATGAGTCCGGAGGAGTTCGCGGAAAAGACAGAACCGATGCTGAAAGAGATCTGCCCCGATCATGTAGACACGAGAAAGCTGGCAAATCTGCTGCATACCCGTGTATCTACTCTGAACGAAGTGACAGATATGGTCGGATTCATTGTTTCCCGTCTGCCTATGGAGAGTGATCTTTATACCAACAAGAAAAACAAGACCACACCGGAGCTGTGCAGACAGATTCTCGAAGAAGTAAAGCCGCTTCTTGAGAACTGCGGGAACTGGGATAATGACACTTTATTCGAGTTGTTGAAAGCCTACGCTGCAGAAAGCAGCCGCAAGGTAGGTGCAGTCATGTGGGCAGTCCGCATCGCAGTGGCAAGACAGGCCGTCACCCCGGGCGGAGCAACCGAACTGATGGAGGTTCTTGGAAAAGAGGAATCTCTGGGCAGGATCAATCAGGCAATCGAAGAATTATAACATATAGTGAAGGAGAATACAGAAGTTATGGAAGTAATGAAACCTGTAAAAGAAGGTAAAGTACGCGAGATTTATGACAATGGCGACAGCCTCATCATGGTGGCAACTGACCGGATCAGCTGTTTTGACGTGATTTTGAAGAACATCGTGACAAAGAAAGGAACGGTGCTTACCCAGATGTCCAAATTCTGGTTTGATATGACTCAGGATATTCTCCCGAATCATATGCTTTCCGTAGACGTAAAGGATATGCCGGAATTTTTCCGGCAGCCGAAGTTCGACGGCAACAGTATGATGTGCAGAAAGCTGAATATGCTTCCCATCGAATGCATCGTTCGTGGCTATATCACAGGAAGCGGCTGGGCCAGCTACCAGAAAGACGGTACAGTCTGCGGGATCAAGCTGCCGGAGGGCCTGAAAGAATCTGACAAGCTGCCGGAGCCGATCTACACACCGTCCACCAAGGCTGAGATCGGCGATCACGACGAGAATATTTCCTTTGAGCAGAGCATTACTCATCTGGAGAAATATTTCCCGGGCAGAGGTGAGGAATATGCGACCAAGCTTCGCGACTACACGATCGCGCTTTACAAGAAATGTGCAGATTATGCACTGAGCCGCGGTATCATCATCGCAGACACCAAGTTTGAGTTTGGCCTCGACGAAGAAGGAAATGTCGTACTCGGCGACGAGATGCTGACGCCGGACAGCTCCCGTTTCTGGCCCGCTGAAGGCTACGAACCGGGCCACGGACAGCCCTCCTTCGACAAACAGTTTGCCCGCGACTGGCTGAAAGCAAATCCCGGCAATGACTGGACCCTTCCGGAAGAAATCGTCCAGAAGACCATCGACAAATACCTGCAGGCATACGAACTGCTGACAGGCAAGAAGCTGGCATAATAAATCTACAGAATGCAGAAATTAAAGACAATCATCTATCTTAAGAACAGCTCTAAAAACAAAGGGCTGTTCTTTTTATGAGATCTGACCAATTCATGTAAATTAGGCTTTGGCTTTTGTATTCCCGCCAGCATAGTTGTAAAAACCTCAGCATAGCCCTCTGCGCCTGTGTTTTTACCATGCAGACTCGAATAATATTTGCGTTATAATTATAGTTATTTACGAAACTCAACCGTCAGTATGAATGATGATCTAAATTATTGACAAATAACTATCCAGACTCATTCGAAGCACAGCTGTCTACCCCCGGCATATCCAATGTGTCTGCCTGTGCAGGACATTCTATGTCCTGCACAGGCAGACAAATCTCATGGATGTCCGGAACGGAGGCGGCACACATGGATATGCCGGGGATAGACAGCATCACATAAAAAGAACAGGAAAGAACAAGGATTAATTTTTCTATTGTACACCATTTCCAATTATGATAAAATAAATGTGTTTTGGGTATGCACCCCATACAATGACAAAGAGAGGATATCATGATTATGCATCATAAACACGGCGGAGACATTTATTCCTACCGGCAGATTCAGGATTTTTCTGCCAATATCAATGAATTGGGCATGCCGGAATCAGTGAAAAAAGCAGCGGAGAAAGCGGTGACAGCCTGTGTTCACTATCCGGATCCGGAGTATCGGTCACTTCGCAGCGCCCTTGCCCGCCGGGAAAAAGTGGAAGAAAAAATGATGATCTGCGGAAACGGTGCGGCAGAGCTGATGTTTGCTCTGGCTGCGGCGCGCCGTCCTTCGAGGGCTTTTCTGGCGGTTCCGTCTTTTTTTGAGTATGAGCAGGCACTTTCTGCTTTCGGATGTGAAGTACATCATTATCCCCTGAAAGAATCCTGCGGGTTTGCTGTGACCGGAGACTTTCTGGAGGCTGTTCCGGAAGGGACAGATATGATGATCATTGGCAATCCAAATAATCCTACCGGTCAGATCGTTTCACGTGATGTGTTGGAAAAGCTTCTGTCTTTCTGTGGGCAGCATCATGTTTTTCTTGTGCTCGATGAGAGCTTTTTTGATTTTCTGACGGAAGAAGACCAGAGACAGACCCTGGCGGGTGTATCGGCTGTGTCGGAACAGCCGGATCTGTTTGTTTTGAAATCTTTTACAAAAATGTATGCGATGCCGGGACTCAGGTTCGGATATGGTATTTGCTCCAACTGTGACCTTCTGGATCGGATGCGTGAAGTGATGCAGCCCTGGAACGTATCGATTCCGGCTCAGATGGCCGCGGAGGCTGCTGCATCGGAGACAGAATTTGCCAGGATCTCAGCGCTGAGGACGGCTCAGAACAGAAGCGAAATGAAGCGGCAGATGGAAACATGTGGATATCAGGTATATGAGTCCAGTGTGAATTTCCTTCTGTTTAGGGACCCGTATGCAATTGATGCAGCAACAGAAGGACAGGATACCGGAAACCAGCCAAGATCAGATCTGCATGATTTCTGTCTGAGACACGGATATTTGATCCGGGACTGCAGCAATTTTCCGGGACTGTCAAAGGGATATTACCGGATCTGTGTCCGAAGCAGAGAAGAAAATGAAGCATTACTGGCTGTCCTGCAGGACTGGGCGAAGCTTCATCAGCGGTCAGCAGCACAGTGAATATTATATGAAATAAATAAGCAAACATCGATACAATACAAAGGCTTCAGTAAGAAAGGATAGATACAATGGCAAAAGCAATCATGGTCCAGGGGACGATGTCCAATGTAGGAAAAAGTGTAGTGGCAGCGGGACTTTGCAGGATCTTCCGGCAGGATGGCTATCGGGTGGCGCCCTTTAAGTCACAGAACATGGCGCTCAATTCTTTTATCACAAAAGAGGGACTTGAGATGGGACGTGCCCAGGTCATGCAGGCGGAGGCAGCCGGTGTTGAGCCGGTGGTGGCTATGAACCCGATCCTGCTGAAGCCCACCAATGATGTGGGCTCACAGGTAATCGTAAATGGCGAGGTCCTTGGCACTATGAGCGCCAGAGATTATTTTGCCATGAAAAAGAGCCTGATTCCAGAGGTGATGAAGGCATACCATACGCTGGAAGAAAATTATGATATTATCGTGATCGAAGGTGCGGGGAGCCCTGCGGAGATCAATCTGAAGCAGGATGATATTGTAAATATGGGCATGGCCAGACTGGCAAAAGCGCCGGTGCTTCTCGTCGGAGATATTGACCGGGGCGGTGTGTTTGCACAGCTGGTGGGAACGGTCAAACTCCTTGAGCAGGAAGAGCAGAAGATGGTAAAGGGACTGATCATCAATAAATTCCGTGGGGATAAGACGATTCTTGATCCAGGCGTGACGATGCTGGAGGAGATGACAGGCATCCCTGTGGTGGGTGTGACTCCGTATCTGCAGGTGAGCCTGGAGGATGAGGACAGCCTGAGCGAGCGGCTGGATGGCAATACAAAGGTGGATCTGATCGACCTGGCAGTGATCCGTCTGCCCCGTATTTCCAATTTTACCGATTTTAATGTGTTTGAGAGCATCGAAGGCGTTTCTGTGCGATACGTTTCTTCTGTACATCAACTGGGCAATCCGGATATGA
>JAQXWO010000037.1 GCA_029225485.1 Lachnospiraceae bacterium | reverse complement strand
AGAATAATCCGCATCCAGAAATACGTATCCCGGCTTCGGAACAAAAACCTTACGGATGAGACGTCCAAGTTCCATGCGCACCGGAATATTCTGCAGATTCGGTTCTGTACTGCTGATTCTTCCCGTAGCCGTGATCGTCTGATGGAATTTGCCATGGATCCGGCCATCGGGAGAGATGTAGGCTGCCAGTCCGTCCGCATAGGTGGATTTCAGCTTTGTCAACTGGCGGTATTCCAGTATCTGAGCCACGATCGGATAATCCGGCGCCAGCTTCTCCAGCACATCCGCCGCCGTCGAATAGCCTGTTTTCGTCTTTTTCCCATGAGGCAGCTGCAGCTTCTCAAAGAGAATGGAACCCAGCTGCTTGGGTGAATTGATATTGAAAGCTTCTCCCGCCTCCTCCTGGATCTGTTTTTCCAGTTCCGTGATCCGTCCTGCAAGCTGTTCCCCGTACTGCTTCAATTCATCTGCTCTGACAAGAATACCTTCCTGCTCCATACCAAACAATGTGTAGACGAGAGGCATCTCGATCTCTTCAAATAGCTTCGTCATCTGAAGCTCCTCCAGGCGCTGCTGCATCTTCGGAAACACCTGCACCGGTATCAGCGACTGACAACAGACATAACTGAGATACTTCTCCCTCTGCTGCTCTCTTGCCTTCTGGAGGCTGTCCTTTCCAAACAGCTCAGCTCTTGAGGGAATCATGCGGTCCCCGTACTCCTTTGCCAGATCCTCACAGAAATAGCTGTCCTTCAGCGGATTGACCAGATAAGCGCCTATCGCCGCATCGTATACAAAGCCGCAGCATTCCGGCTCTATCCTGATCCAGCTCAGCTGCTCTTTCAGATGCATCGTAACAAAACATCCTCCTGACGCGATCAGATCAGAAAGCTTTTCTGTGAGAAATGCTCCGGGAAGCTGCTCCGATACATCAAAATAGTAAGCCTTTGACTCACAGGCAAGACTGATTCCCAGCAGCTCTCCCTTTTCTTCTATCACCTGAAAACCAGTATTTTTCCCTTTCAGATCACGGAATATCTTTTCCGCATCTTCCCTGTTATCTGTCCAGTAAAAATCTTCCTCTGGCCTCTGCTCTTCCGACGTATCCTCTGTCTGAAACCGGGTGAGCAGATTTTTGAATTCCAGACGCCGGCACAGATTTTTCGCCTCCGGCGTATACAGATTCCCGATTCTGGCTTCCTCTTTGTTCAGCACGATCGGCGCATGGAGATCGATGGTTGCCAGTGTTTTGCTCATCTGAGCCATATCGTAGTGATTCCGGATCGCCTCCCGGGCTCTCGGCGGAGTCAGACTTTCCAGATTTGCGTAGGCATTTTCGATGGAGCCGTACTCTGCGATCAGTTTTTTCGCCGTCTTTTCTCCGATCCCCGGAACTCCCGGAATATTGTCAGAGCTGTCTCCCATAAGAGCTTTCACATCGATAAACTGCTCAGGTGTCACCTGATATTTCTCCATGACATCCCTGGCATAATAATCTTCTACTTCCGTACCAGTCGATTTTGTCTTTGGGATCCGGATCTGAATATCCTCTGTAGCCAGCTGCAGAAGATCCCTGTCTCCGGATACGATCGATACCGCCAGCCCTTCCTTTTCCATCTGATGAGATACAGTCCCCAGAATATCATCCGCCTCGTATCCTTCCAGGGTAAGGACAGGGATCTGCATCGCCTGCAGCATTTCTTTCATCAGCGGAACCTGCTCATGCAGTTCCTGGGACATTGGCTTTCTCGTGCCTTTATATTCACTGTACATCTTATGACGGAAGGTAGGCGCCTTCAGATCAAAAGCCACCGCCACATAATCCGCATGTTCTTCTTCCAGTACCTTAAACAATATATTCAGAAAACCATATACTGCATTTGTGTGGATCCCCTCACTGTTTGTCAACACCGGAATTCCGTAAAATGCCCTGTTCAGTATACTGTGTCCGTCTATCAGGACTATTTTTTCTTTTTCTGACATATCATAACCTCATCTTTTCAATTATTCTGATTTTCTGTATCAGTCAAAGCAGAATCTACTTCCTGCCCGGCCTCTTTTTCCTTCATGGTTTTCTGCCATACAGAAGGATTCCGTTCACGAATCAGCGCTTCGATCTGTTCGGACAGCAGCTGTATGGATTCCGGTTCCGTTTCGCTTACAAGGACTCTGCCCGAAGTCGGCTGAAACCTCAGCATGACCCGATCCAGCACAGATGCCTGTTCATATCCGAGCGCCATCTGTATCCCGGTCCAGATACTGAAGATAAGAAGTAATCCTGCACAGCAGATAAAAATGCTCTGAACGATCTTCCGGATCCGTCCCAGCAGAATTCTGGTTTTCGAAATACGAATGCTGTCCATCAGCATTTTTTTGAAATCATACTCATGCTTCTCCCCGGTATCCAGAGTGTCCAGGGCTCTGTATACCGTAAAATAAATATCCAATTCATCCATACAGTCGCTGCATTGTTCAATATGCTTCAGGAACTGCTCCAGATCCCGGTCTGACAGTTCTCCTTTTACATAGGGAATGATCATGCGGCGTGCTTCCATACAATTCAAAATAGATTCACCTGCTTTATTGGTTTGCTGTTCGAAAATCTGACGCCCCGGGCAGCTATGGGGCTGTGTTTCGATCAATTCACAGAACAATAACTACATTGTAATGCCTGAAGGCAAAAGACGCAACTTTTTTTGACATAAATTAAGAACTTTGGTACAATAGGTTTATATTCTATCCGACAAAGGCAGCTGGTTTTCAAATTGGCGTGGACAATAACTAATATATCATCATATTTTAAAGCGGGTGATTGTTCAACCTGCGGAATTGGAGTCTTATTATGAAAGAAAAACTTTATACGATCCCTCTTAATGATGCGGTCAATGAGCAGGATGAGTGTCCTTTCTGCTTTATCGAGCGCAAACTGGAACAGGACATGATTGATTTTGTCATCGGCAACAGTTCTTCTTACATGGAAAGTGATATCCGGGAGCAGACGGATGCTGCGGGGTTCTGCCGGGAGCATATGAAAAAAATGTTCCGGTACGGTAATTCTCTGGGCAATTCTCTGATCCTGAAAACGCATTATCAAAAGCTGCACAAGGAAATGCAGCAGAAGTTTTCTGCTTACCAGCCCGGCAAATCTTCTCTTTTGAAGCGGATGAAATCAAAACCTTCCGGTGAAAAGAGCCCTCTGGGAGAATGGACTGCAGAAAAGGACTGCTCCTGCTACATCTGCCGCGGAGTGGAGGATACCTTCCAGCGTTATCTTTCCACTTTTTTTGCCATGTATACAAAGGACGAAGCATTTCGGGAGAAAATCAAAACCGGCAAAGGCTTCTGTCTGCATCACTTCGGAATCCTCTGTGACAATGCAGAGCATTATCTGAACGATAAGCAGAAGGCCGAATTCTTCCCTA
>JAQXWO010000036.1 GCA_029225485.1 Lachnospiraceae bacterium | reverse complement strand
CGCTCAGCAAAGGCTTCGCGCCGAGTCTTCGTAAGCAGTGGATCTTTCCTCCGCTAAGGGCATCCGCTGAGTGTTTGCTTTGAGGTGTCCCGTTTCCGTTGGGGCTGATTTTCGAGTGAATGCAGATATTTGTTTGCCATTTGTTTTGCTCTAAGATTTCCTTACTGTCTTTTTTATGTGAATGCGAGATCTTCGCCTGTTTGCAAAACAGTTAACTGCCCCAGGCCTGTCCGGGGCGGAGGCAGCACGCATGGACAGATCTAAGGCAGACAGCGTCGCATCATTGTGTTATTTTTTCAGCCCATAAATTTCGCTGTATTTCTCTGTCAGGTAATCGGTGTATACGGTGGGGTCAAAGGTGCCGCATGCATTTGCCACGATCTCCCCCGGCTCTCTGGAGCTTCCGTACTGGTGGACTTTTTCCCGCAGCCAGCCGGTCACGGAGGACAGGTCTCCTTTTGATACTGTACCCCACACATCGATGTCTTTTTCCATATTTTTCAGCATCTGGGCGCCATAGGCACTGCCCAGGGCGTAGGATGGGAAGTAGCCGAAATCTCCGCCTGACCAGTGGCTGTCCTGCAGACAGCCGCGGCGGTCATCCGGAACGGTCACACCGAGGTATTCCTGATACAGGCGGTTCCACTCCTGCGGAATGTCCCGCACTTCCAGGCTGCCGCCGATCAGCTGTTTTTCGATCTCGTAGCGGATCAGCACATGGAGACAGTAGGTCAGTTCATCGGCTTCTGTCCGGATCAGGGAAGGTTCTACTTTATTCACCGCACGGTACATCTGCTCTGCTGTGACATTGCCCAGCTGTTCCGGGAAGAATTCCTGCATCTTCGGAAAAATGGCCGAGACAAATGCACGGGAGCGTCCGATGATGTTTTCGTAAAATCTGGACTGGCTTTCGTGAACTCCCATGGATACGCCGCCGGTGAGGCAGGTGTAGGCCAGTTCATCGGAAATGCCCAGCTCATAGAGGGCATGACCGCCTTCGTGGATCACAGAGTACATAGAATCTGCCAGACTGTCCTCACAGTAATTTGTGGTGATCCGTACATCTTTATTGTTGAATTCCAATGTAAAGGGATGCTCTGTCTCTCCGATGGTACAGTGATTCCGGTCCAACCCCATCACTTCCATCAGATAATCAGAGAATTTCCGCTGGATCTCAGCCGGATAATGGAGATGCAGGAAACTGTCATCCACCTGCTCTGCCTCTCCTGCCGCATGGATCAGCGGCACCAGCCGCTCTTTGAGCACTGTAAAGAAATGATCCAGATATTCCATATCGGCTCCCCGCTCATACCGGTCCAGCAATGCGTCATAAGGCTTTTTCTCCGGAGCATAATATCCGGCAAATTTCCGCTTCATGTCCACCAGCTTTTCCAGTGCCGGGCGGAACATCTCAAAGTCAGATGCTTCTTTTGCCCGATGCCAGATATCTCCGGCTTCGTTGGTCAGCATGGTATATTCCATATATTCCTCTGCCGGGATCCGTTTCTGCTCCTCATAATGGCGCTTCAGTTCTTTCACCTGGCGCTGCTGCAGATCTGTCAGCTCCTCCATACCGCTGGAAAGAAAATCCAGAAGCTCCCCCATCTCTGTTCCGGTCATGAGCTTCTGCTCTTCCCCGGCGAGGATTCCCAGGGCAACACCCCGTCCCTCGGCCGTATCCCCCGGTGCGACTGTCACACCATCCAGAAAAAGTGAGGAACTGGCTGCATTGTAGGCATACAGCTTTTTCTGCAGAAGTTCCAGTTCTTTTAATGCCTGTTCCCGATCCATATTGTCATTCTCCTGCTTTATTTTACTGTCACCAGCTCATACTCCGCGCTGCCGATCCCGATCTTAACTGCATGCTCGATAGCTGATCTCCAGTTGGTATCCGGGCTGACTGCATGGAAATGATCGTGATCCTCTCCGTGCTCTTCCAGTGCGTCTCCCAGCATGCTGTTGCGGATCGCAGGCTGTGCATTTACCGCATCCGCACAGGCCACATCCAGAGCCACCGGATCAAAGGAAGCAAACATTCCCACATTCGGAACGATCGCTGCATCATTTTCCGCATGGCAGTCACAGTAGGGTGATACATCCACTACAATGCTGATGTGGAAATTCGGTCTGCCGTCGATGACAGCCTTGGTATACTCAGCGATCTTGCAGTTCAGGATATCATTGGACTCATCACTTGCCGGAAGTACCGCATCCTTCGGACAGACACCGATACATCTTCCGCAGCCCACACATTTATTGTGATCGATGGATGCCTTTTTATCCGTCACCACAGCCGCACTGTGGGCACAGATCCTGCTGCATCTCCCGCAGCCGATACATTCTTCCTGATTCACATGGGGCTTGCCGGCACTGTGCATCTCCATCTTTCCTGCACGGGATCCGCAGCCCATTCCGATATTTTTCAGGGTACCGCCAAATCCGGTCGCCTCATGTCCTTTGAAATGAGTCAACGAAATAAAAATATCCGCATCCATAACTGCGCGGCCGATCTTGGCTTCCTTCACATACTCTCCGCCTTCCACCGGCACCAGAGCTTCATCCGTTCCCTTCAGTCCATCCGCGATCAGCACCTGGCATCCGGTCGTATACGGTACAAATCCATTGCCATAAGCAGAATCCAGATGATCCAGAGCGTTCTTTCTGCCGCCCACATACAGGGTATTACA
>JAQXWO010000035.1 GCA_029225485.1 Lachnospiraceae bacterium | reverse complement strand
CCTGCTTGGCATCCTTGGCATCATCTACTACCTTGCCGCCATTTACGATCTCGATCTTGTACTCAGAATCAGAAGCATTGATTTCTTCTACTGCCAGATCAATTGCATTCTGAGCACCCTCGCCGTATACAGCGGAGCCGCCGGTCATGGCACAGATCGCACCAACGCGGATCACATGATCTTCTTCCTCAGCGGATACGGTAAAAGCACCCAGCATGGAAGCTGTCATTGTCAGAGCAAGTGTTGCACTTAAAACTTTCTTTTTCATAATAACTCCTCCTTTTATTGCCACAAATATTTGGCATACAGAAACAAGAAAAGGCGTCCAACGATTCACATCGTCAAACGCCTTTGTTCGGTATGCGATGACTATACCGCAAAGTTTTTCAGCTGTCAAGAACTTTTTTCAAAAAACACAACCTTCCAAACATCATAGATAAACAGCTCATCCCCCGCCGCTCTCCCGCAGCTTTTTCAATATCCTTTTTTCCGCCCGTGATACCTGCACCTGGGTCATGCCCAGGCGCTCCGCGATCTGGATCTGCGTCATGTCCTCAAAATACCGCAGACGGATGATCTCCTGCTCGGAATCCTCCAGAAGATCCAGCAGCTGAGATAACAGCATCCGGTTCAGCAGTTCTTCGTTGTGGTCCTGGCGGTCCGGCACCCGGTCCTGCAGCAGCACGGGGGTGCCGTCCCCGCTGTAGACGGTCTGACTGAAGGATTCTACATCCGCAGCCGCCTCCATGGCCATCACCAGCTCCTCCCGGCTGATGCCGGTCTCCTCCGAGATCTCCTCCATAGTAGGCTCCCGGCCATACTGTTTTTCCAGATCTTCTCTGGCCCGATATGCTTTGACTGCTGACTCCTTCAGCAGACGGCTCACCCGGATCAGCCCGTCATCCCGCAGAAAACGCCGGATCTCTCCGGTGATGAGAGGCACGGCATAAGTGGAAAACTGTACTTCAAAGGCGGTGTCAAATTTGTCGATGGCTTTCAGAAGGCCGATGCTGCCGATCTGCACCAGATCCTCCCACTCACAGCCTCTGCCCTGAAATCTCCGGGCTATGGTAAAGACCAGCCCCATATTCTCTTCTACGACCTGTTCTCTGGCATCTTTATCCCCTTCGTGTACCCGCTTCAGCAGCGCAAGGGTATGCTCCATCTGCCAGATCACTGCCTTTCATATTTGTTTGGTTCTCTTGTAATTGATTTGCTCATCTTTACACAGGTCCCCTGACCCAGAGATGATGTGACCTCCAGCGTATCCATGAAGGCTTCCATAAAGGCAAAACCCATGCCGGCGCGGTCACATTCTGCTTTTGTGGTATACAGGGGTTCCATTGCCTTTTTTATATCGGCTATCCCCTTCCCAAAATCCCGGACGGTCACCGTCAGCACCCGGCCTCTGATCTCACATTCGATCACGATTTTTTTTATTTTCCCCTCATATCCGTGGATGATGGCATTGGTCACTGCTTCTGACACCGCCGTCTTCACATCCGACACCTCTTCCAGTGTGGGATTCAGCTGTGTCAGAAAGGCCGCCACAGCCACCCGTGCAAAGCTTTCATTGCATGAGCGGCTGTCAAACTCCAGTTTCATTTCATTTTGCTGCATATGTATCCCCTCCTCTATGCATGTCCACAATCAATACTGAGCACGTCTGACCATTTCAAAGCCGCTGTCACCTGCTTCTCCCGGTCCGTTTCATCTGCTCCGGCATATCCTCATAAATATCAATGAGCTTATAAATGCCAGACATGGTCAGGATCCTCTGCATCCGCTCACTTACGTGTACTGCAATGACGGTTCCTCCCATAAAACGCATATTTTTGTATCTCCCCATGATCATGCCGATCCCTGAACTGTCCATAAATTCCGTCTCCCTGAAATCAAATACAATGACCCGGATCAGTTTCCTCTGCAGGATCCGGTCTGCCTCCCCACGGATCTCTTCTGCATTGTGATGATCGATCTCCTTCGGCAGACGGATCGTCAGTGTTGTCCCTTTTATCTGAAATTCCTGTTCCATTTGCGTCCTCCCTTATGATATCCCTGTATCTGTTTATGATTGTCTGTCCTATTTTCCTGTCAAACGAAAAAGAGCACCAAAACGGTGCCCTCCTCCGGGTTTTCTCTTTTTGTTTTTGTTATGTAGATCCTTTTCAGCCGTCCCGTCACCTCTGTCCGGGCAGCTCATTTCCATTTACATCGTATTTAATGCCTGTATTCGGATCGATCCAGGCCACATCGGACTCATCCCATGTACCGTCTCCCTGCTGTGTCCCGTCCCCGGCAGTCTGGTCAGGCGATGTGGCATTGACGCCGCTCAGATCCTGGACATCGGCCTCCGGCTGGTCTCCCGTATCTCCGGAAACTGTGCTGCCAAGGCTGGCCGCATAAGTCTGTGCCTGGGAAGCATACTGGGAACCCGGGAAATATTTGGCAAGCTTCACAAAAACTTTTCCTGCGTTTGTCTGGTCTCCCTGATTGTAATATGCATAGGCGAGATACCACATGGCATCCGGATGATTTTTCTGTGTCCGCTCCGGATCCGAATCAATGGCTTTCTTCAGCTGTGTCACTGCAGTCGCATAATCGCCGGCGGCATAGGCCTGGGTGCCCGCATTATAGGCCTGAGTAAACAGACTGGTCTGGACAGCTCCGTTCAGGGCAGTATACAGTGCCTGTGCATTTCCCTCGAATTGTTCTCCATCCAGTTCTGATACCATACTGGCAGCGGAAGATTCATCCCCGCTGATATAAGTACTGGCCACAGCAAGCAGGTCATCGTAATTCTGAGCTTTTGTATTGGCATCATCCCGCTCCTGATTTGCCGCTTCCACCTGTTTCTGGTATCCCTCGATCTCATCCTGCAGCTCCTGTACTTTTGCAGACTCAGAGGCCAGTTTCGTATTGGCATCCGTCACGATCTGATTCGCCGCATCATTGACTGTCTGCCGGTTGGCCGGAACGATCAGGAACCACACTACAGCGCCGCCAAGCAGCATGCCCAGAATGATATTGATAAACGTGGCGATCGTGGAACTGTCACGAAACGTCGTGGGCTGGATCACCATCTCCGTGCCGCTCATATACCTGAGGGTACCGGATACCGGTTCTTCTTCCTTCACCAGACGTCTGTGCCGCTTCTCCAGGCTGGTGCCCTTTCCTGTCACATCCTCGATCTCCTGCAGATAGCGCAGTGTGGTCGTATTGGTCATATCCACCCGGACTGCCTTTTTCAGCAGCTTCCGGGCCCGCTCATACTCCTGACGCTTCATATACAGCAGCGCCAGCAGCTGATACGCCTTGACAAATTTGGGATTCTGGCTGATGACCTTTTTCAGCTGGATGATCGCCATGTCCTCATTGTCTTCGCGGCAGTAGACCACCGACTGATTGTATTTCCGGATCGTCTGATTAATCACATCCAGACGATTCTTATTGGACTGAAGAAGATCGATATAATGGTCTGCAAGATTATCTTTGGATTTCATATTCTTGCTGATCACCCATTCACAGAGAGCCGATACCACTTCTCCCGTTTCCATATAACAAAGCCCCAGGAGATTTCTCGCATCGATATTCTCCTTGTTGAACTTCAGGCTGCGCTTCAGGCAGGAAATGGCTCCCTCCATATCCCGGACCCTCGCTTTTTCCAGCCCCTCATTGTACAGCAGGTTGGAGATCCGAACAATCCGCTTCTGAATCGTGATGTCCGCCCCGCAGCCGGTACAGTAATCGATCCCGGAAAGAGGGGTGTTGCAATAAATACATCTCATCAGATTCCCTGCTTTCTGTTTTTCTTTTCTTCTTTCATCATCTCTTTGAGGATATCTGTCACATCCGTAAGGTCACGGCTGTAAATCGCATCCTCTGCTTCATTTACATCCATGCTCGGATGAAATTTTTTCAGTTCTTCTTCGTAATTAATCATCTGTACTCCTTATCCCCTTCTTGCATATTTCACAGACTGTTCACTGTCTCGTCTCATTTCTCAGGATCGCTTTCAGCTCTCCCACCAGATACAGAGATCCTGCGCAGAACAGCATACCTTCTCCCCGGGCTGCCAGCGCCGTCTCAAAGGCCTGCCGGATATCCGGGCATGCTTCTACCGGAGCAGAGGTATATTTCCGGAATACTTCCGCCAGCTGCTGTGCCGGAACAATTCGTGATCCATCGATCTGAGTCACAGTCACATGAGAAAAATGAGCCGCCTCACAGATGGTGCGGATCATGGTGTCATACTCTTTGTCCGCCACGGCCGAAAAAAGCAGCGATACTTCCCTGCGCTTCTCCACGCTCTGCACCGTCCGGATAAACTCCCGGATCCCGTCTGCATTGTGTGCGCCGTCCAGTACGACTCCCGGAAGCACCGTCTCCATCCTGCCCTGCCATCTGGTCTCTGCGATACCTGCGGCAATGGCCTCATCCGTCAGCCTGCCCTCCGGATCGATCACATGGGCTGTGATCGCAGCCAGAGAACTGTTAACCAGCTGATATTCTGCCAGATACGGCACCGTAATCTGCATACTGCCGGTACGTCCTGCCGTCTTTTCCTTATCATCATAACTGTAATTCAGGACAAAATCAATGCTTTTATCCGTCTTATCCAGGATTTCCGTCATGGAGCTGTAATAAGGATATGCCGGAGCATGCATCCTCTCCGCCTGAGCCAGGACCACCTGCTCCACCTCCGGCACCCGGCCGTCATAGATCACCGGCACGCCTTCCTTGATAATGCCAGCCTTCTCGGAGGCGATCTGCCCGATGGTATCTCCCAGATATTCCATGTGATCCATACTGATGCTGGTGATCACGGTGGCTATGGGATGCTCCACCAGATTCGTGGCATCCAGCCGTCCACCAAGTCCGGTCTCCAGCACCAGGTACTCGATGCCTGCCTTCCGGAAAATCAGAAGGCTGACGCCAAACAGCAGTTCAAAATAAGCCGGGTGCGCATACCCGTCTGCCATCATCTCATCCACGACCTGCTTCACCCTGACAAAAGCCTCCGTGAAATCCTCCTGAGACACCTGCACTCCGTTGATCTGAAAACGCTCCGTCAGCTCTACCAGATGCGGCGAAGTAAACAGTCCCACCTTACTTCCGGCATCCTGAAGGATCGATGCCAGAAAGGCACACACAGAACCCTTTCCATTAGTCCCTGCCACATGGATGATCTTCCACGCCCTCTCCGGATGCCCCAGACGGCGCACCATCTCCAGCGTATTCTCCGGTTTATTTTTCTTCGTAAATTTCGGTATATTCTCGATATAATCGACAGCTTCTGTATAATTCATGATTCATTCCTTCTAAGTAAACTAAAATATAATCCCCAGAGAAAGCCGTGCCGCGCCGACACGTCACCATTGCCTTCATCCGGTTTGCTTTCCTAGTATATACCACGATGTATACCCGATTCAAGCCTTATTTTTCGCAATATCCCTTTCCATTCGCCCTGTTATGCCATTTTTGATATCTTTCAGTACCGGCAGAATTTCTGAAACATTCGAACCGCAGGCATGTACGGGGCGTCGCATTTACCAGGGAATTCCCATTCCTTAATTTTTTATTAGTCCGGCAATTTTTATAGACACACTTTTTGAAAAGTGCTATACTGAATATATATTATGTTGAAACTTTTATACTATACTAAGAAAAGAGAGGGTTATGAGATGAAAAAGAGAATTTTATTCTGCCTTGCAACACTTGGCGCCGCTTCCATGCTGTTTGGTTTCGACAGCGCTGAAACTGCTGACAGCCTGATGGAAAAGATGCAGACCGCTTCTCAGGAAGCAGAGGGCTGCACGATGGATATGGATTTCAACATGGATATCGGATTGAACATCGGTGACGGCACCTCCACTTCCACTCTGAATATCGTGGCAAACGGTGGATTTGATATTGCAGCCAATGTGGATCCGTTGGCTATGTCCATGGACGGTTCCATGAAGCTTTCTGCTATGGGCACCAACGAAGACATCACCATGAAGATGTATGGTGTGACCAGCGAGGACGGCCAGTTTGATACCTATGTTTACACAGAAGATTCTACCACCGGTGAGAGCGGCTGGGAGCATGAAGTTACCGAGATCCCGGGCGGTATAGATGAACTGATGAAGATGTCCGCAGATATGGATCTGAGCGAGTACGGTCTCGATTTTGAGCTGGCTCCGGAAGCTGCTGATGTAGACGGAACCGAGTGCTATCTGCTCACTGCAGTGATGGATTCCACTTCTTTCGAGACACTGATCAACAAGAGTGCTGAGCTGACCGGTGAAGATCTCTCCTCCGATGAGGATGTTGCCATGGTGCTCAGCATGCTGGACGGCATCAAGATCAAATTTGAGTACTACGTAGACACAGCCACTTACCTTCCGGTGAAGTTCCATATGGATCTGAATGACAGCGATATGGCTGCTATCAATCAGTACGCTGCCATGGCTATGGGCGATATGGGAGAAGGTACTACCGTGGAGATCGGCCTGAACGATGTTTCCTTCGATGCTGCTATCGCTTACGGCGCAGCCAATGACATCACAGTTCCGGAAGAGGCTCTTGCAGCTGCAGAAGCCGGCGATGATGTGGATGATCTGGATGATCTGGAAGATGTAGCGGATGATCTGGAAGCTCTGGAGACAGAAGTGATGGACGCTTTCGAGACAGAAGCTGTTGCAGAATAAGATATACGGAATAATCAGAGCTGCCGCAGGAATCATTCTGCGGCAGTTCTTTGTCTTTAAGAGGTTTCTATGGCTGCAGTTTTTTTATCACCACTCTATCTTCTGCTGAATGCTTATCTGGTCTTCAGGATGCTTCAGTGGTTCAGGACATTAAGCGGATTTATGGGGACTCTCTGGTTTGTAGTTCCTTTCCTCGCTTTTTACATTCTTCTCTGTCTGACTCCTTTGACTGCTGTCCTGTTTCATGGACGGTTACAGATTCTGACCAGACGGATCAGCAATTACTGGCTTGGCATATTGATGTACTTTCTGATTCTGCTGTTTACCTCAGATCTGATCTGGCTCATTTATTGCCTGATCCGGAAACAGACCATTTTCCAGGCACCGCCCGCCGGTATTCTCCGTATTGGCGGAGGGATTGTATTTTTCTGTGTTCTGGCAATTTCTGTCTGCGGGATCTGTCATGCTTCCCATATTAAAAAGACCTTCTATGAAGTGACCGTGGATAAGCCCTCTGATCTGTCCCGTCTCCGGATCGCGCTGGTCGCAGACCTTCATCTTGGCTGTAATGTGGACAACCGTCTGGTAAAGAAAATGACGGCCGCTGTCAATTCCATCCGCCCGGATCTGATCATTTTTGCAGGAGACACCTTTGATAACGATTTTGATTCGATCGACCACCCGGAAGAGATCCTCCGTACTCTGCGCCAGATGAGAAGTACCTATGGGGCCTGGGCCTGCTGGGGAAATCATGATATTTCCGAAAAAATACTGGCGGGTTTTACTTTTTCCTCCGGTGATTCCACCATAGGAAGCGACCCGAGAATGGATCAGTTCCTGAAGGATGCCGGGATACGGCTTCTGGAAGATGAATCCATACAGTTCGGACAAAGTTTCACTCTGACCGGCCGTCTGGATCGTTCCTGGGCCGCAAGATCCGGTCTTCCACGCAAAACCCCCGCACAGCTGGCAAAACTCATTGACCGGAGGCTTCCGGCTATCGTCATTGATCACCAGCCGGCCGAATTCGGCCAGCTTTCTGCCGCCGGTTTCGATCTGGATCTTTCCGGTCACACACACGACGGGCAGATTTTTCCTTCCACCATTTTTACCCGCATCGGCTGGAAAAATTCTTACGGGATCCATCAGGAGGGAACCTTCACCAGTATCGTTACCTCCGGTGCAGGAGTCTGGGGGCCCGCCATGCGCCTTGGGACCCATAATGAGGTGGCAGAAATTCTGGTAAATTTTCATGAAGCAAAGCCTTGACGAACGACGCCTCCTGTGATAGGGTTATATTTCAATCCGTCTGACATCCTTTGATGGCCGGACATTTATTCTGAGAAAGGACCTTGATATTTATGGAAGCAATTATTACTGTTCTGCTGTTTTTGCTTGGCATCCTTCTGATCGTCAAGGGCGGTGATATATTTGTGGATTCCGCAAGCTGGATCGCGGAAATTTCAGGTATCCCCAAATTTATTATCGGAGCTACGATCGTCAGTCTTGCCACCACACTGCCGGAACTGCTGGTTTCTGTGATCGCCACAGCGCAGGGAAAGAATGACATGGCAGTGGGCAATGCCATTGGTTCTGTCACCGCCAACGTAGGCCTGATCATGGGCATTTCCATCCTGTGTATACCTGCAGTCATGAAGCGTTCCAAGCTGGCATTTCAGGGGATCCTCCTTCTGCTCATCGTGGCGCTGCTCTGCCTGTTTTCTCTGAACGGCAGTGTGACATCCCTGGAAGGGCTGGTTCTGCTGGCATTCTTCTGTGTCTTTACCTGGCGCAGCATCCGGGATGCCAAATCCTCCATGCAGAAAGATACCCAGGCCAAAGAAAAGCCATCCCGTCAGGAGTTTGGGAAAAATATTGCCGGGTTTGTCGTTGGCGCAGCAGGAATCGTGATCGGTGCTCAGCTTCTGGTAGACAATGGAAGTCTCCTGGCTCGTATGATCGGTGTGCCGGAAAGCATCATCGGCGTGACTCTGATCGCGGTGGGCACCTCCCTCCCGGAGCTTGTCACCACAATCACTGCTATCGTGAAAAAGCAGTCTTCCCTCTCTGTGGGAAATATCGTGGGAGCGAATATCATTGACTCTTCCGTCATCCTTCCCATTTGTTCCCTGATTTCCAAAGGAAGTCTCCCGGTATCCACCCAGTCCATTCGTCTGGACATGCCTTTCTGCCTGCTGATCCTGGTCATCGGTCTGGTACCGGCACTGATCCGCGAGAAATTCTCCAGAATACAGGGTGTGCTGCTGTTATGTACCTATACAGTATATATTTTCCTGGTATGTACCGCAGGGCTATAAAGCATTTGAGCCAGATACCGCGAAGACGGTGCCTGGCTCTTTTTTCATATATTCCTCTGTCCTATCCCTGTCCCCATCTCATATAAAAATGGAGCAGACTTCCCGACACTTTGCCAGCCGCCAGCGCAATCACGATCCAGCTTGTGCCCTTTACGATTCCCAGCCGTCTGCAGTAGACCGGGAAGACGTTTACCACCTCTGCCAGCGCCATAATCCAGCCTCCCACAAACATTCCCATAAAGATGCCGGATATCCCCAGTACCGCACTGCTGACCAGAGCGGGCAAAATGCCGCCGATTCCCACCTCAAACACGGTAGCGGACGTCCCCACAACAGCTCCCAGAAACACCGCATCTTCAAATAGCTCTATCCGGTCCGCGGTATGTGTTACCCCGATAAACCGGGTGATAATTCCGAGGCCGATCATCAGCGCGACCACCCCGCCCGCCACCAGAAAACCTGCAGAAAATCCAACCACTCCCAGCAATACCTGACCTGCTGCCTGATTCATTCTGACATCCTCCTACGGCCTTTTTTCTTTTCTGTTTCCTGACTCGATCAGTGTCATGTCCACATCATCCTCATAAGTCCGCATCTCCACTTCCAAAGGTGTCGGATCTGCATACCCTTTATGCTTTGCAAAATGATGGAAAAACATCAGGATTCCGATTCCCACTCCCAGAGAATAGGTGATCTCCAACAGCGTGAAACCATCCGAGGAACTTCCTGTGATTTCTTCATACAGCTGCCCGAAGAGTGTTGTGATTCCCACATCGTTATTGAAGGCCATAATGGAAAAAGCTGCGCCAAAAAAAGAAAGCAGGCAGACCAGGATCGTTTTGCACCAGCTCATCGCATCGGACGTTTTTTTCTCTTTCTCCACTGTGATGATAAAATCTGCTTCTCCAAGATTGTTCACTTCCACATTTGGATACTCTTTCTGAATGACCTCGATGACATCCAGCACAGAAAATACATACCGTCCCGGGCCCTTGATGATCTCCGTCGGCAGACGAAGTGTTTTTACCCTGTTTTCTACCGGCTTTTTCGCACAGTTCAGGGAAGCAATCTCTCCAATGGAAACATTCTTTCCTTTTACCTGTACATTCTTGTCGATCTTCAGATAAAGCGTTTCATGTTCCATTCAGACTGCACCTCTTTGCTGTTTTTTCCAGAAAAACATCCGGATCACACATTCTGACCGTCATGGAATCTTCCGGTTCCACGAGATCCGTTTCTGTTTCCCTCACAGGATACTTTGCAAGGACCGCATCATCCGCAGGCACACCGGATGCACTGGTCAGATACCACGCCACCCCCGCACAGATGATCAAAACCAGAATCAGCAAAAGATAGCGCCGCAAATAATCTCGATGATTCAATCAAAACACCCCTTTCCTTTTTGCACCTGGGAAAAGTATCTGCAAAAAGGGAAGGGGTTATACACGCAGGAGTATTTTTAAGATGTGCTATCAGGAAAATAGCCAGGTCAGATGTGTCAGCTATTTAATTTACGATGTACCTATCACAAGCTGCCCGATCTTTCACTGCCGCAGTCTGCGGACCCCTGAGAATACAGCATATCCAGTCCATGCATCACAGGATCGATCACCGCACCGATATTTTCTGTGGATGCCTTTCTGCTGCCCGGGAGATTGATGATCAGAGTTCTCTTTCGAATACCTGCCACTGACCGGGAAAGACAGCCCTTCGACGTGATCTTCATGCTCTCTGCTCTCATAGCTTCCGGCAGTCCCGGCGTCTGGCGCTCGATTACCTCCAGCGTCACCTCCGGTGTGATATCTCTGGGAGAAAATCCTGTCCCGCCGGTGGTCAGTACCAGGGCAGCCTTCTTTTCATCTGCACAGTCCAGGAGCTCCTTTCTGATCAGATCGGCTTCATCCGGAACGATCGCCGTATATATCACAGAAAAACCTTTCTCTTCCAGGATGCGGACCAGAGCCGGGCCGCTGGTATCCTCCCGCTTGCCCTGATAACCCTTGTCACTCACTGTGATGACGGCTGCTGTGTACTTCTTCGGAAGCTCTGACGCTTTTTCCGGGGAAACTTCTGTATTCCCTGCACAGCTTTCTTCTCCGCAATGCCCTGATACAGTGCCGCTATTCTCTGTACAGCCTGCTTCTGCCGTACCGTCATGCTCATTCTCCGAAACCACTCCGCCACTCTCCGGACAGCCGCCTTCTACGTCCTCCGCCTCTGCTCTGACAAAGTCCCCGTGAACGCCTCCCGTCTTGCTCAGAAGGCGGATATCGGAGATCACTATGTCCTTCTGCACAGCCTTGCACATATCGTACACCGTCAGCGCTGCCGTCGATACGGCGGTCAGCGCCTCCATCTCCACACCGGTCCTGCCGTCACAGGACACCGATGCCCGGATCTCCACACTGCACCGCTTCTCATCCAGCTCCAGCTGCAGGTCGATCCCGTCCATGAGGATCGGGTGACACATGGGGATCAGTTCCCAGGTCCGTTTGGCTCCCGCCACTCCGGCAATCTGAGCTGCCGCCAGCACATCTCCCTTTTTCATACCGCCGGACCGGATCAGTCGGAAGGTCTCTTCATTTACCAGCACACGGCCTGCTGCCTCGGCTGTCCTCTGAGAAACCGGCTTTTCGCCCACATTCACCATTTTTGCTCTGCCCTGTTCATCAAAATGTGTAAAATCTGACATCTTTCAGCCTCCGATCTGATTCATATTTCGCCCTGCACGGCTGCGGTTTTCTGAGGAGAGGATCCCGTGCCACCTGGGCTTGCTGCGGATCGCCATCTCCATTACCTGGCACATCCCCTCCAGATCCATCCCCCGGATGGAATACTCCTCCGGCGCATGCAGACAGGGCTTCAGCCTGCCGTCCGCTGTCAGACGGAGGCGGCTGCAGCTGCTGCAGAAATGATCGCTGACCGGGCGGATCAGTCCGATGTCTCCTCTGGCTCCCGGCAGATGAAAAAGTCTGGCCGTTCCGCCATTCCGGTCAAGGGACTTCAGTTCCGGCAGCGCCTCCAGCACTTTCCGGTCCGGAATAAATGCCTGCTCATCAAAATCGCCGCTGTCATACATGGGCATCAGCTCAATGAAGCGGACATCCACAGGATACTGCATCGTCAGCTCTGCCAGCGGACGGATCTCATCCTCATTGAAGCCTCCGATCAGCACCACATTGATCTTGATTTTTTCAAAACCGGCGGAAAGAGCAGCCTCCAGGCCCGCCAGCGCTTCCTCCAGATGGCCCCATCTGGTCAGATAGGCGTATTTATCCGGCTGCAGCGTGTCCAGGCTGATGTTCAGCCGCCTGACGCCCGCCCGACGCAGAGGCCGTGCCAGCTGAGGCAGCAGAATTCCATTGGTGGTCAGACACACCTCCCGGATTCCCTCTGCCGCAGCGCTGCGCTCACAGATGGAGAGAATATTTTTCTTCACCAGAGGTTCTCCCCCTGTGATCCTCACTTTCCGGATACCCAGGGAGGCAGCAGCCGTCACAGCCAGGATCATCTCATCCTCGCTCATCATATCCTCATGACGCTTTTTGCATACTCCCTCTTCCGGCATGCAGTAGCGGCACCGGAGATTACACAGATCGGTAACAGAAACGCGCAGGTAATTGATTTCACGCCCATAACTGTCCTTCATACACCATCTGCCTCCTGCTCTTTTGAATCATCTGCACCTGTTCTGTGCATCTGCTCTTCCTTTTTGCCGTCCTGTTCAGACTGTTTCACCGGCATCCTCAAATATCTCCTGCTCCTGCACGCACTCGCTCTTGATCCGGCCCACCAGATATTCCAGAGCCTTCACCACATGGGGACGGATATCGCCGCCCACCAGGACATACATGATATCATCCCCTGCCTGCAGCCGCCCTTCATTGACCCAGACTCTAAGGTAAAAAATCCCCTCCATCTGATACGTATCCTGAATGGCCTCGTCCATTCTGGCACGGTCACAGGAAAACAACATGCCCGTCACAGGCTTCATATCCTGTTTCCCCTCACGCACCCGGGCTCTCGCCGTCTGACGCACCACTCCATTATGCACCAGATACATCCCGATCTTCGGCGCGCTGGCATCCGCCTTTGCCTCAACCAGCCACTCATCCATAGAAGGAATTCTGTCTGCCATACGATTCTGTCCTTTCTTTCACACATTGTTATAATGTTAAGATCAAAAGATGCCTGACGGAGTGTTCCGTGCTGCGCACTCCCACACTCCTGGCATCATTGTTCTATTTACAGTTCGATCAGTATCGTTTTGATCTCATACGCATGAAGTGCAAGCCTGATCTCTTGCTCCGTATGGCACTCTCCCTCTGGACGTTCTCTCAAGTCGCACTCTGTCCAGGATGTAAATACAAAGCCCGGACGCACCGTCACTTTCTGAGCTGAGCCGGCGAACTCATGGAAGCGGATCACAATGTATCTGCCATCCTCAGACTTCTTTACCGCATCCAGTTCCACCTGCTCATTGTCAAATGTCACAAAGCTCTGATAAGGCAGCACGCTGACACCGCTCACCGCCTGCATCGGATCATTCAGCGCATATGCCTCCTGCACCACATGTCCCTCCACAAAATCTCCTCCATGAGGAAGCAGCGAATACGTAAATTCATGCATCCCCTGATCCTGCAGATAATCCGGACTTGTGGCCGCCTTCAGCAAACTGATCCGCATCACATTATCTTTGATATCATGCCCGTATTTGCAGTCATTTAACAGGCTGACGCCATAATTTCTCTCCGACAGATCCGCCCATCTGTGGGCAACGCTCTCAAATCTCGCCTGATCCCAGCTGGTATTCCAGTGATTGGGCCGGCGTACATTTCCGTACTGGACATCATAAGTTGCATAGGTAGAGCGGATATTTACCGGAAAAGCGGCCTTCATCAGCTGATGCTGCTCATGGTAATCTACCACCGTCTTAAAATCGATCCTTCTGTCCGTGCTGTACAGGATCAGATCCTGCTTCACGGTAGAATTCATATATTTCCACTCCATCCGGAGCTTCATCTGCAGCGGTCCGCACTCCGTCACTTCAAATCTGGTCAGATCCGTGATCTCACGCATCTTCTCCTGATAGAAAATATCAATATCCCAGGCATCATACTGGAGAGGCTTGTCCTCAAACATCTGGAGCACATTTCCCCGCTGTCCTTCTGCCAGCACCTCCCGATCAAAGGTCTTGTCATACAATTCTGTGATCTGTCCGGCATCGTTCAGAGACATCCGGTAATAGGGCGTCTCGATCTCTTTTCCGCAGATCCGGAAACATCCTTCTGCCTCCTTTTCTGCCGCCTCCTCAAACAAAATGACGGAAGCTCCCATGGCCGGGACATGCTTCACCGCCACATAAGTGACATCTCCTGCTGCCTGCGCTGTCAGCGTATTGCCTTCTCCATCCCGGTAGATACCAGCCCTGCCGCCCGGCACCGCCACGATCTCATCTCTGTCCCAGGCTGAGGCATTCCATACGGTCCAGCAGTTCTCTTTTTCCTGTGTGATATGCGCAAGGGCTTCTTTTTTCACGCCCTCTGCCACGGATTCTATATACTCATAATCTTTCTGTGAATCCTCATAAACTTCATGTATGGAGGACCCCGGAATAATATCATGGAACTGATCGGTCAGGATGTGTTTCCAGCCCTTTGTCAGCTCTTCCTGCTGCGCATCATCCAGACCCTTCTGCTGCAGACCGCTCATGACCGTCATCCATTCTGCCTGGCGGTAGAGCAGCTCCATCTTCCGGTTCATGCGCTTATTGTAGCCATGGCTGGTGTACGTTCCTCTGTGGAACTCCAGATATAGTTCTCCGTCCCAGACCGGAATCCTCTCGTCTGTGTGCTCCACCGTATCGTGAAGCTTTCTGAAATAAGCTCCCGCTGTGGTGGTCTTCACATTGGGAAGTCCCGGAATCCGGTCCATGCGGCGTCTCTTCTCCAGCATATCCCGGTTCACACCGCCGCCTCCGTCGCCATAGCCATAGGAGATCAGCAGATCCTGATTCATCTGCTTCTCACTGTAGGCATCCCAGACACCTCTTACCACCTCAGGGCAAAGCTGTCCATTATAGGTATAAAACCAGGAATCCGGCTTCTTGCCCGGATCCGGTGTGGTGACAAAATGAGTCAGCACCTCGCTTCCGTCGATTCCTCTCCACATAAAGGTATCATGGGGCATACGGTTGTACTGATTCCAGCTGATCTTTGTGGTCATAAAGGTCTTGATCCCTGCTTTTTTCAGGATCTGGGGAAGCGCCCAGGAATAGCCGAACACATCCGGGAGCCACAAAAACTCCACATCCTTGTCAAACTCCTCCTTGATGAACCGGCTGCCCAGCAGAATCTGTCTGGTCAGAGATTCGCCGCTGGTGAGATTGCAATCCGCCTCCACCCACATGGCCCCGTCTGCTTCCCACCGGCCTTCCGCCACACGTTCCCTGATCTGGCGATAGATATCCGGGAATTCTTCCTTCATATATTCATAAATCTGGGGCTGAGTCTGAAGGAAAATATACTCCGGATATTGCTCCATCAGGCGCAGTGCCGTGGAAAAAGAGCGGGAACCTTTTTCCTTTGTGTGCTTCAGGCGCCAGAGCCACGCCATATCAATGTGAGTATGTCCCACGCACCACACATTAACGGCAGATTTTTTATCCATACCGTCAATCGCCTGATTCAGAAATTCATCCGCCTCATGCACACTCTCATAGAAGGCTTCGCTTCCCGGATAAGACCAGTCGATGCGGCGGCAGGCTCCATCCAGTGCCTTTCTCAGGTCATACTTCACCGGATCCGAGTCGTCCAGCAGCTTCACCGTCTCACTCACCATGGAGGCAAGATAATAAAAATCATCCGTCTCCTCATCCAGCCAGGCCAGATCAGCGCAGGAAATGCGATGCTCCTGGGGTGTGGGCACACCTCCGCCCTCCAGGCCGGACCACAGTCTCCAGGTCAGATCCAGAGCAGTCCCGCAAAGGGACGGATCAAAAAATACTTCCTTATGGTTGCCGTCCACTGCCTGATACATGGCGCCGTTCAGATAAACCATGGCTTCAAAACCGGAATTGTTGCCGCCTCCGGTTCTGCCAAAATCAAAAATTCCCAGAACCTTTCTGCCCTGCCACTCTGAAGGCACAGGAATCTCCCGGTGCATCCACAGATAACGGTCCCGGCCTGTCCAGATGTCACCCGTACGCAGCGTATCCCATCCCTCAAAATTCTTTGGCAGCGCCGGATTGACCACTCCTTCCGTCTCCTCCCGCACCGCAAGCTCCTCCAGATGGATCCGGTCACGGTATCTGTATTTCTCGATCTCCCGGATCCGATGCTCCAGTTTTTCATCCGTCAAAAACATAAATTTTCCCTCCAAAATCATATATAGTTTCATCACCTGATCACGTCCGATGGACGGACGATGTCAGTGCACTTACCTGTTTTACACACAGCCAGCACATGGGGGCAATATACAGACAGGCAGCGATCCAGGCCGCCTGATCGGTGAAGCAGATCGCCGTATATCCGAAGCTTCCCACAAACAGCATGCTGACCGCGATTCTGGCAATCATTTCCATGACCCCGGAAAAGACTGCCCGTCCCGGATATCCCAGACCCTGCACAGCCAGCCGGCACACATTGAGAATCCCGAGACTCCAGTAAAAAAATCCCAGACACTTCAGATACATGGCTGCTGCATCCAGTACATCCGTTGCCTCACGACTGACAAAAATTGAAGACAAATCTCTTCCAAACAGAATCAGTATTGATCCGGCAAACAGACCGTATCCCACAGAAATCGCAAGCCCGTCCAGGATTCCTTTTCGAATTCTGTCCACCTTTCCCGCGCCAAGATTCTGACCGCAGAACACAGAGATTCCTGTAGCAATGGCCTCAAAAGGACAAATTGCAAACATTTTAATTCTCATAGCCGCTGCAAATCCCGATACGCAGATACTTCCCAGGCCATTGTTCGCCGTCTGCATCACCATGCTTCCGATGGCTGTGACAGAAAACTGAAGTCCCATAGGGATTCCCATCATTGCCAGATTCCTGGCTGACGCTCCCCGCAGACGGCAGTTTTCCTTCTCAGGATGCAGCACAGGAACCCGTTTCCAGATAAAGATCAGGCACAAAATCCCGCTGACGGCCTGGGCTGTCACAGTGGCGCCGGCAGCACCGGCACATCCCCATCCCAGTACCAGAATAAAAAACAGATCCAGCCCGATGTTCAGCACAGTGGAAAATGCAAGAAACAAAAAAGGCGTCCTGCTGTCTCCCACCGATCTCAGCATGCTGGACAGGAGATTATACAAATATGTAAAGGGAAGTCCCAGAAAAATAATGGCCAGATACTGATACGCATAGTCGTAGATATCCTCCGGCACATCCAGCAGATGCAGGATCCACGGACAGAGCAGCGTACACACTCCCATCATGGCAGCCGCCAGCACTGCTGTCAGAACTGCCGCATGGAACACCGTATCCAGCATCTCCTTCTTTTTTCCTGCCCCAAAGCACTTTGCCACCGGAACCCCGAACCCGGCACAGGTCCCGGTACAGAATCCCAGTACCATAAACTGGACACTGCTGGTGGAGCCCACCCCCGCCAGAGCCTGCGTTCCCAGGATCCTCCCAACGATTGCAGAATCAATAATATTGTAAGTCTGCTGCAGCAGATTTCCCATCAACAGCGGAAAGGCAAACTGCACCAGCAGCTTCAGCGGCCTGCCCTCCGTCATACTTTTCGTCATTTGTTCACCTCATAGTGTCATTTGCGATGCTCCGTACTCTTTTTTATGTCAGAACTTGTCGGTTCCTATTTTATCAAACCATGATGGAAAAGTCTATGGGGTTTTACATTCCTGCGGCGCTCCAATACCACAGCTGACGCAATTTATGAAAAAAGGTCTGAAAAGCAGAATTTCCTGCTTTCCAGACCAAACCAGACGGTATCAGCCATCTCCATTATTTTACTGTCGCTTTGCTGCCCAGTCCCTTGCTCCTTAAAAGAGTACTATATTTCGCATATGCTGAAGCCGGAACGGTCACTTTTGTTTTCGAATAAATATTCTTGAAAGCACTGCTTCCCACAGTTTTTGTTGTAAGCTTCGCAGTCCTGATCTCAATTGTTTTCAGATTCTTATCTCCGTAAAATGCTTTGGAACCGATCGTTTTCACATTTTTCCCAAGGATAACATCCACAAGTTTTGTACAACTCTGGAATGCCGAACCTCCAATCTTTGTCACAGAGGCTGGAATCGTAACCTTCGTAAGGGCTGTACATTTGTAAAAGGCTTTGCTTCCGATCGTGCTGACTCTGGAGCCGATCTTGACGCTCTTCAACTTCGTACAGCTTTCAAAGGCACTGGCTCCCACAGATGTTACATTACTTCCCACGACCGCCTTTGTCGCTTTACCTTTATAGAAAGCCCTGGAACCGACAGCTGTAACTTTCAGATTCACTCCGCCGCAGGAAACTGCTGCCGGAACACTGATACTCGTCAGAGAAGCATCCCCTTTTGTAAGGGTAACCGTTTTGGAAGACACACTGGTAATCTTATAGGTATATTTTCCTTTTTTAAAAGTCATGCCGTTTTTCAGTGCGATCTTAAAGCTTTTCGTGACCGTACCTTTATAATTTCCGATTCCGGTAACCGATACTTTTGCAGTTCCCACATTCACGTTATTCTGATAAGAAACCGTATAGTCCGCTCCCTTTTTCAGCTTCTTTCCATCATAAGAAACCGACACGGAAGGAGTCAGCGCTTTTCCTGTATAGTAAACAGTCCCTTTTACTGTCACATTCCCCGTTTTCAGCGTACCTTTCAGGGCCGGAATGGTTACCTTTTTGGTCGCGCCGCATTTTGTACAGACATCCTGGCGGATTCCGGTCTTCGCCACTGCGGCCTCCATCAGGATCGTCCCTTCCTCAAAGGTGTGGCCCGGGCCACCGTTCCCGCGGATATTTCCGATTCCATAGTAGGTATAACTTTCCTTCTCAATCTCCAGACGAAGCAGGGATATCCCTGCAGTGGGAATCTTGAGTTCCTGATTCATCATGGGAATGCTCAGTTCCACAGATTTATAGAGCTGGTTATCCAGATAAATCTTCAACGTTCCGGTGGACTTTTCCACACATTCGATAGAATTGTAACCGCTTTTCGGCAAAACTCCCACAGTAAAAGTCACACTGCTGTAAAGCCCCTCCAGATTATAAGAAGCACTTCCATCTGCATTCAGATAGTTCGTATAAAATCCATGAGTAAAATCATGCCCCATCATCTGGAAACTATTCTCCTCACCGACCGTAAAAAGCTTCACCTGATTGCTCTCATAGGGAGTCAGATAATTCGGGCAGGAAGTCAGAGCGAGAACGCTTTCCGTTTTCGTGGCCCCGCAGCTTTTACATCTATACTGTCTGCTTCCGGCGCTGTCCGCCGTGGCAGCAAGCTGGCTCTCCAATTCCCACTGGTGGCCGGTGGCTGTCACATTCACAATTCCCCATCGGCTGAAGGTTTTTGCATCAATACGAACCATCATCTGTGTTTTGCCTGCAGTCGAAATCGAACATTCAAGAGGGGCTGCATTCACCTCCCTCGTAAAAGACTGCACCAGCTCTCCGTCCAGATAAATCTTATAATCCGCAGGGTCTTTCGAATATCCATCCAAAGCACCTGCCCAGAAGGTTACATTACTGTAATTTTTGTCCAGATTATAGAGTACTACCATATCATCAGCATACTTGTTTTTAAATTCTCCATTGGTATACTCTTTTCCCAGCATCAGAAAAGTCCCGGCTTTGTCCCCGTCACTGGTATTTCTGGTCCAATAGGGTGTCAGATAGCCTTTACAGTCTCCATCCGCTTTCGCCTCCACTGCCCAAAGACCAGAGAATAACAAAACTCCAAGAATCAAAATGCCAATGCCTCTTGACAAATATCCCTGCACATACTTCCTCACATACTGCATAACAATCTCCTTTCCCCGGTTCACGTTCTATTCCAGCATTTTTATTCTATAATATTTAAAAACTGACTGTCAATGAAAATCTTATAAACACTGCTCTTTGCGAAGCCTTCCTGACGTCTCTCTCAACTCCGATTTTCCATTGACAGACCCCATAGAAAAAGCTATATTGACAATAACTTATGAAATACAGGAGAACACACAGGATGAAATTTTACCTTGCCCCTCTGGAAGGCATCACCGGATACATCTACCGCAACGCACTGGAAAAATACTTTCCCGGTGCTGACCGTTACTTCACCCCTTTTATCATGCCCAATCAGCACAAGATGCTCCGCACAAAGGAGCTGCGCGACGTGCTTCCGGAAAATAACCGGGTGCCGGATCTGATCCCCCAGATCCTGACCAACCAAGCGGAGCATTTTCTGGAGACGGCCCGCCAACTGGAAGAGATGGGATATCAGGAAGTAAATCTGAATCTGGGCTGCCCTTCCGGTACTGTTGTGTCGAAAAAGAGAGGTTCCGGACTTCTGGCTTACCCGGAGGAGCTGGATCGTTTTCTGGATGAAATCTTTTCGAAGAGCCCTGTACGCATCTCTGTCAAGACCCGGATCGGCAGGGACAATACGGCCGATGCTTTCCTGCTGATGGAAATTTACCGGAAATATCCTCTGTCAGAGCTGATCATCCATCCCAGAACACAGAAAGAATTTTACCGGGGTGTGCCGGATCAGGGGCTGTTCGGAGAACTGGCGCGCGCATATAGATGTGATGACACAGCCCCGGCGATTGACTGCTCAGAAACCAGCCAAAATGCAGAACATTCAAATTTCAATGCAGTGCAGCGAACCATCTGCTACAATGGAAATCTGCTCACGAATAAAGACTACCTGGATTTTACGGCTAAGTTTCCCGACATTCCAGCTGTCATGCTTGGCCGCGGTGTCATTGCCAATCCTGGACTCCTGCGCCAGATACGGACCGGGATCCCGACGGACAGACCGACGCTGCGTGCTTTCCATGATGAGATACTGGAAAACTACCGTGAAGCCTTCGGAAGTGATAATAACGCCCTGTTCCGCATGAAAGAGCTGTGGATCTACATGATCCATCTTTTCACCGATTCTGACCGGTATAAAAAGAAAATCCACAAGGCACAAAACCTTGCGGATTATCGGTGCATTGTGGATGCTCTGTTCCGGGAGCAAACACTGCTGACAGAGGGACCGGCCCAGTGGGTACTGCCGCAGAAATAGTGGCAGATTTTCCCTGCCGCCCTTTTCACCCGATCAGCACCTTTTTCCCTTCAAAAGCCAGACCGTAGCTGTGAATATGCTCCGCAGAAATACCTTTTGCAATCAAAGTATCTGCATATCTTTTTTCTTCGATCTGAGCAAGTGCAGAATTCACTGTCTCCTCCAGAGAGCTTTCCCTGCGGGGATTGAATACCTTAAACTCCAGAATCACCGCATCTTCCTGCCGGTTCTTCGGCTCCAGTATGACATCGTGTACTTTTCTTCTTTCCAGATAAAAAGTCCTTCAAACAGATCTCCACGGCCGGCATGATCCAACGAAAAAAATGCTCCAGCATACTCATATTCAGAGTTTTTCCAAATCTTCCGGGTCTGGCGATCAGAGTGACATCGTCTTCACTCTCCCACCATTCCTTAATAAATCCTGTCTTATCCACATAGAAGCAATTCCGTTCAATCACTTCCCTGAAACTCTGAATCCCGATTCCAACCGTCTTTGCCATATCCGAACCTCCCCGGCTATCTCTTACAGCAGCTGCTCAGGCTGCACGCCGCTCAAATCACAGACAGTCTGTTTCTCTCTGCAATACAGTTTCTGTCTGTGACTTAACTATAAATTTATACCAAAATCCGCTATACCAATCATAATCATCAGTATAGCGGATTTCATATTTTATTACAATAGTATGATTTAAGCGTCAAAAATTCTGACGTTAATATCTTCCTATGCAAACAGCGGCTTCAGCGCCTCTGCCAGCGTTGCTTTCTGGGCCTCTGCTTCAGCCAGATCCTTGCCCAGAGTCGTGAAGTAAGTCTTGATCTTCGGCTCGGTACCGGACGGACGAACCACTACGGTCGCACCGCCTTCCAGTGCGTAGATCAGAACATTGGCTGCCGGGAGACCTGTCTCCTCCGGTTTCTTGTAGTCTGTCACTTTAACTACCGCATAGCCGCCGATCTCCTTCGGCGGGTTGCTGCGCAGACTGTCCATAATGCCTGTCATCTTGTCCATGCCGGACAGTCCCGGGAACTCAAAACTGTCTACCTTGTTGAGGTAACGGCCATATTTTGCATAGATCTCTTCCAGACGCTGTTTGATGGAAGAACCGATACTTCTGTAATATGCAGCCATTTCACAGATCAGCATGGAACCGATGATCGCATCCTTGTCACGTACATACGGTCCTGCAAGGTATCCATAACTCTCCTCAAATCCAAAGATGAAACGGTCAACTTCACCGGCAGCTTCCAGGCCTGCGATCTGATCGCCGATCCACTTGAAACCGGTCAGCACGCTGCGCAGCTCAACGCCGTAATTTGCAGCAACCGCGTCAGCCAGCGGTGTGGAAACGATGGATTTCACTGCCACCGGATTCTTCGGCATGGTGCCGTTCTCGATCCGTCCTGCACAGATATAATCAAGCAGAAGCACACCAACCTCATTTCCGGATACCAGCTCATAGGTACCGTCCGGACACTTAATGGCGATACCGACACGGTCTGCATCCGGGTCTGTAGCCAGCATCAGATCTGCGCCTGACTTTTCTGCCAGCTCCAGTCCGAGACGAAGCGCCTCGAAAATCTCCGGATTGGGATACGGGCATGTGGGGAAGTTGCCGTCCGGATACTGCTGCTCCGGAACGATCGTAATATCATCGATCCCGATGTCCTTCAGGATACGGGTGACCGGAACGAGGCCGGAACCGTTCAGCGGAGAATATACCAGCTTCAGACCTGCCGTCTTGCAGAGACCCGGACGAACGCTGCGAGCCTCAATGGCAGCGTAAAGTGCTTCCTTGCAGTCATCTCCTACATACTCGATCAGGCCTGCTGCCATGCCATCTTCGAATGTCATCATCTTAGCGCCTGTCAGAATATCCGTCTTCTGAATCTCAGCGTACACAATATCAGCCGCTTCATCTGTCATCTGGCATCCGTCCGGGCCGTATGCCTTGTAACCATTATACTTGGCCGGATTGTGAGATGCAGTCACCATAATACCGGCATTTGCCTGATAGTAACGGGTAGCAAAGCTCAGAGCCGGCACCGGCATCAATGCGTCATAAATGCGTACCTTGATCCCGTTGGCTGCCAGCACGCATGCAGCTGTCTTCGCAAATACATCACTGTTGATACGGCTGTCATAGCTGATGGCTACCAGCTGATTGCCGCCCTGTGTCTTCACCCAGTTGGCAAGGCCCTGTGTAGCCTGACGAACCACATAAATATTCATGCGGTTGGAACCTGCTCCAAGAACACCACGAAGTCCCGCCGTACCAAATTTCAGGGCAACTGCAAAACGGTCTTTGATCTCTTCTTCATTGCCTGCAATCGATTCCAGTTCTGTCCTGAGAGCTGCATCCTCCAGATCAGCCTCCATCCAGCGCTTATAATCTTCCATGTACATAATGCTCACCTATCCTTTAATTTGATCGAGTTTTTTATACAAAACCTCTAAATACACTATATATAATTTAGAAACAATTGTCAATCTCATATTGATAAAGATTTCTCAATTTTTGTTGCTGCTGCATGTGCGACGCTGCCAGTCTCAGACATATCCACTCGTGCTGCCTCCGTTCCGGACAGTCACGAAATATGTCTGAGACTGGCGGCTGTATCCCAAATGAAGTCGTATGATCATCCAATGGTTTTCGAATGGATATAAACTGTCAACCTCTGATTTTCGAATAAATGGAAACAGCCACCGGATAGTTTTGGAATAACAACAATTTTTAATTAGCATTCGCGCAGATCATGTGCTACAATAACCCGGGGTGTGATTGTTTCGTTTTTCTGGCACACAATTGTCTGTCGGAAGTATAAAAACACCAATGATTTTTTACAGAAGGGATGACTGATGATATGAAAACCGGATTGATCATGGAAGGCGGCGCTATGCGGGGCATGTACACGGCAGGTGTCACTGATGTGATGATGGAACATAATATAGAATTTGACGGAGCGATCGGCGTGTCGGCGGGAGCGGTGTTCGGCTGCAATTATAAATCCCACCAGCCCGGCCGTGTCATCCGCTACAATACGAAATACTGCCGTGATCCCAGATATGCCAGCTTCCGCAGCTTTCTGAAAACCGGTGATCTCTATGGAGTGGATTTCTGTTATCATGAGATTCCGGAAAAACTGGATCCATTTGACGAAGATACCTTTCAAAAATCCCCCATGGAGTTTTATGTCACCTGCACGGATATCAATACCGGAAAGCCTGTTTATCACAAATGTGACTCCGGCACCGGATCCGATCTGGAATGGATGAGGGCTTCCGCCTCCATGCCCATTGTCTCCAGAATCGTCCGGATCGAGGATTATGCTCTGCTGGACGGCGGTATCGCCGATTCCATTCCGGTCAGATACTTTGAAAGCATCGGCTACACGCACAATGTGGTGGTTCTGACACAGCCAGCCGGCTTCGTTAAAAAGAAAAATCCTCTGATGCCGGTCATCCGCACTTCCCTGCACAAATACCCACATGCCGTCGCAGCCATGGCTGACCGTCACACCCGGTATAATGAGACGCTGTCCTATATCGAATCACAGGAGAAAGCCGGAAATCTGCTGGTCATCCGCCCCAGTCATGCACTGGATGTGGGGGCGAGGGAAAAAAATCCTGAAAAGCTGGAAAGAGCCTATCGGATGGGCAGAAGAGATGCGCAAAAGCGGATAGATGAAATCGCGGATTTCTGCAGTATGCGCATCTGTGAAACCTGACAGGTAACAGCCCCTCCGTCTTTATCTGCAAACTGTGTCTATGGCATTCCTGCTCAGGTATAGTCATGACTATCCTTCCTACTGTTTCTGCCGCAGAAAAAAGCCATCCCTGCCGATACCAGGGGCACTGCCAGAATGACTCCCATACTGGAGGCTATTCCCTGAATGATCTCGATACCTACGGAGTACATGTTCATCATCTGCTGATAATCATAATCGTAAGCGTAAAGAAAGATCAGCGTGTTGATGGAGCCTCCTGCAAAAGCAAGAATCAGGGTGTTGGACATGGTTCCAATCACGTCCCGTCCCACATTCATGCCACTCTTAAATAGTACCATGGCGCCCAGAACCGGATTCTGCTCATGAATTTCCCACACAGTGGAAGCTACGGACATGCTTACATCCATTACTGCCCCTAAAGCGGCGATCAGAATCCCTGCATGAAGCAGCTCGCCAATCTGTATTCCTGTCTCCTGTCGCACATAGATCAGACTTTCGATTTCCGATACATTCATTCCGCTGATTCTCGCCATTCTGCAGAACAACAGGGACAGAAAGCCGGAGATACACACACCCGAAACAGTTCCCAATATTGCGCAAACCGTCTTGGCGGAAATCCCTCCAATAAAATAAATGGTGACCGCGGTAGTGACTATGCAGGTGAATACCGCACACCAGACAGGAGAATATCCCTGATAAACCAGGGGCAGGAAAAGATACCAGATGCAAAAACAGGTAAATACCAGTCCTGCGATCGCTCTCAATCCCTGTTTCCTTCCCACCAGATATATGCTCAGGAAAAACAACAGAATAATCACATACAGTACCTGTGTCCTGTAAAAACTGTATACGGACAGATAGACCTCATTGGGAGATTCACTTAAGATGGCAATTACCTTCATGCCCACCTGACAGACCGTTCCATAAAGATAGCTGGAGGAACTGCTCGCCTCCAGCTTTTCTCCCTTGTGGGCACCTTCCAGAATTTCCAGCATCACGGTCTGGTATCCATTTCGGTTCCCGGTCTCATCCGCATTGTCCTTAACGATTTCAACTACCGCTGCCTTTACAAATGTTCTGCCGTCTGTGGTCTGAAGCGGCGTCTTCGAAAAATCATTAATTTTTCTTATGACCGCTCCGAAAGCCAGCACGACAGCCAGCGCAATACAGAAGCGCAGGAATAAGTTACTCTTTGACAATACTGAAGGTTTCATCAATCTTTTCACCATTATCCGTACGGTAGGTATTGATAGTAAAAGTATTCCCTTCCACTTCTACTATAGAGTAGGTGGGCACATCCTCCTGCCATCTTGCCGCAACGTAAGACTGCTGTCTGGAAACCAGGTCATAATATTTGCTTCCTGATGCGGAGTTTGCACACATATACAGGATACCCTCCGGATTCGTCACAGTCGTTCCTGCGTCTTCGCCTTCCTTGATCGCACTCTCATCATTTACACTGTTGAGATAAGTCAGATAAGCTTCGTCCTCTGAGGTATAAGGCTGATCCACATCAATCTCTTTTTCAAACTCTTCCTCAAACTTCTCTTCCATTGAATCATAATCCTGATTCCATACGGACTCATCCTTTGATGCTCCGCTCATCAGATAAGATCTTGTGTATGCATGGTCATGGCCGGTAAATACCACATCAATATCATTTTCCTCAAAAATCGGGACAAGCTGGTAGCGAAGACTGGTAATTTCCGGCTCATTGGAGTGCTCAGCAGAACCATAGATATCCTGATGCAAAGTCACAAATCTCCATGTCACATCCGGATTCGCAGCGCATGCCGCGTCAATGAACTCCTTGTGATCTGCCACATTCGTATCTTGAGTATTCAGGAAAAGGAACAACGAATTTCCATAGGTAAAATAATAATCACCACTGGCATCCGTTACGCCAAGTGTCTCGCTGGAATTCGGTACATGATAGTGATTTGCAAAATTGTGATTATCTGCATCATGATTGCCGACTGTAGGAGCAAACGGCAGCTCTGCCAATACCTCCGGGCAAAGTACACCCGTATACTCAATTTCACTGACAGTCACATCTCCATTCGGTGCTTTTTTCACAGTCGTCTGCACCTGATCACCTGCTGAAAGTACGAAGCTGGCATTTTCATCCTGTGCTGCCGCCTTATTCAGCGTATCATTCCAGTTAAAGGAATCGTTGCATACGGAAGCAGACTGAGCTTCTGTAAACTCCGACAGCTTTTCCTTAAATTCCTCCTCTGAAATCTCTTCGGAAGAGAACGAACCCTTCTTCTCGTTGGAAGAACCAATCTGCGGGTCACCCACATAGATAAAGCTGAAATTATCCGCTTTTCCCGTATGGAAACTCTTAGTCTCAGTGAATTCTCCTTCTTTCTGACAGCTGTAATAATAAGTGGTATCCGGCTCCAATCCCTCTGCCGTTACTTTATTTCCCATATAAACAACATCACCTGATGTAACCGCTTCTGTCTGCTGTGCCGTATAAGCAACTGCATCCGACAGATCCTCTGCTTTCCCGACCTTTAATACAGGAACTTCACCCTGAACAGAATACCATGCAAAATTCATCTGAGTCTCATCCGCTCCCGGCGTCATAGAAAGAATCGTCCAGTCCGTCTTCTTTGTCTCCCATTCACTCTGCCATGCTTCCCACGCGCCGTCTGCTGCCGCTGCCGTCTCAGAAGCCACCGTCTTTCCATCCGGAGCCGGATCTGCCATAACAGTCATTCCCATCATCCCGACTATAAGAGACATTCCCAGAATAGATGCAATTACTTTGTTTTTCATAATAATCCTCTCTTTCTCTTCTCCATGCAGCACAAAAAGTGAATCAAGAGCTGCACATAATTGTCAAGTTCATATTGCACATGACTGCTGACAACTATAACAAGAAGATGTAAAAAGGAAATGCTGAGAAAGGTAAAGGTTCTGTAAAATGTATAAGATGCAAATGCATATAGCCGGTACTGAGCAGAATAAAATTCCCCGTCCGGATCAGTCATCTCCCGGAACACATATTCAGCAGTCTGTTCTGCCTGATGAAGCGCTTCCGGATCCTCATATATCACAGAATACAGAGTGAAAAAAAATACAGAACTCTTACGAATTTCAGAGTCGATAATCTCTTTGATTTTATTGGTAAAAATATCCAAAAAAAGACATCAAAATATGTTATATATATACAATTCTCAGCTTGCGCTTAGGAAAAAAGGTGCTATAATGTAGCTTATCAAAAACAAAGGAACCTTGAAAAAAGTTCCAAAGAATGCGATGAAAGGGATACATCGCAGGAAGATACCGAAGCACAGAGAGTCGTTAACCGGTGAAAGATGACAGAAAGCCTTCCTGAGACATCACCCTGGAGCATCCTGCCAAAAGCATTATCAGTCAAACTGACAGGTTGAAGTTTGAAACAAAGAGGTAGCGGATAGAGCATAAATTTGAGCATCACAAATAAGCCATCATATGGTGGCTGAAAATTGAATATTAACGCAACACCTAATCAAGTAGCAGGTAAAGGATCATCTTTGATGAGATAACCTCGTTGTCTAAGCAGATTAAGTGCCTGTGAAGTGGTAAGTGTTTTTTCTTTACTCACAGGACGGGATTCAAGAAAGCCTTCTGCTGTATATGGCTTTAAATCTGTGAGTATGTGCCAGATAGCGGTCAGGATCATACGACAGATTGCAATAATGGCTTTCTTGTGACCACGGCGTGCTTTGATACGCTTATAGCGAGTTGTAAATTCAGGATGTTTCTTAGATTTGATTAAAGCATTTGCAACTTGCACCAAAACTGGTTTAAAATAGGAACCAGCACGGGAAATCCGAGTGGATTTGATTTTGCGGTCGCTCTTATCATTTCGAGGACAACATCCTGCCCAGGAGACGAGGTGTTTAGCTGTGGGAAAGACAGACATATCACCACCAATCTCTGAAAGCACTTGAATAGCAGTCATGGGATTCTTGTTGAATCCGGGAACAGTCCTTATTAGATTTAAAGCAGCCTCATATTTATCACTGAGACGAAGGATTTCCTGTTCTACTTCTGAAATGTGCTTTTCCAGTTCATCGATGTGATCAAGGCACTGTCTAAGTTTTACAGCTTGTTCTTTCGAGATAGCACCATCAACAGCAGCCTGTATTTCTTCAATAGGAGTTTTACAGCGGCCGTGGATAAATGGTGTTACATCAAATGTTTCTCCAGGGTGTTGCAAAATCTGTTCTGTAATAGAACGAGATGATTTACCAAATACATCAGAAAAAACATCGTCAAGCTTTAGGTTAGATACAGTAAGACAATTTTGAGCACGATTCTTTTCACCAGTAATCATACAGGTGAGCTTGAAACGGTATCTTACAAGGTCCCTAAGTTCTCTGATGTCAGCAGGTGGAATAAAGGAAGGTTTCACCATACCACACAT
>JAQXWO010000034.1 GCA_029225485.1 Lachnospiraceae bacterium | reverse complement strand
CGGGCGGCGCCGGTTTTTGACTGTTTTTTATAGCGTCAAAAGTATAGGTTACTTTGACTCGTGTGATGCTGCGGAACTGGACAGAGCAGGGTTTATTAAGAAAGCATTTTATGTTACAATTCATTTGATGAAATCGACGATGCTCTACAATGTAGTCATGCTGATTCTTCTCCTGTTCAAGGGTTTCAAATTCGGACAGACAGAAGAGGAGAGATAAGTCGGGAAATGACGGGAGGGATTGTGTGAAGATCGGAATTCTGGGATGTGGTGTGATCAGTCATACGTACGTCAGGGAAATGAAACGGATTTACGGAAAAACACTGGAGATCGAGGCTGTGGCGTCCAGAAGACGGGAAAGCGCCGAAGCGCTGGCTGCCGAATATGGGATACCGAAAGTTCTGACGCCGGAGGAACTTCTGCAGGATGAGTCGATCTGTCTGATCGTGAATCTAACGCCTCCGAAAGCCCATAAGGAGCTGAACCGGAGGATTCTGGAGGCGGGAAAGCACGTTTTTTGTGAAAAGCCGTTCGCACTGACGGTGGAGGATGCGCAGGAGATCGCCGCCCTTGCAGGGCAGAAAGGCCTGTATATCGGATCGGCGCCGGATACGTTCCTGACAGCACCGATGCAGAGCTGCCGCAGGCTGCTGGAAGATGGATGGATCGGAAAACCACTGTATGTGACTGCCAATATGATGTCATCGGGAGTGGAGACATGGCATCCGTCACCGCAGGCATTTTATGAAAAGGGCGGAGGTCCGCTGTATGACATGGCCGGATATTATCTGTCGGTATTGATGCATTTCTTCGGACCGGTGACCGAAGTATTTTCCTACAGTGGAAAAGGATTTGAAAAGCGGCGTATTTACAGTCAGCCTCTGGCTGGAGAAACGGTGAAGGTGGATGTGCCGACCCATTATACGTCCGTTCTGAAAATGAAAAACGGAATCCTTGTCAATATGAATATGAGCTTTGATATCTGGTATTCGACACTTCCCAAAATGGAGATCTATGGTACGGAGGGAACACTGACTGTGCCGGATCCGAATATGTCAGACGGAAAGCCGGCTGTGTTTCGGAAAGAACAGGTCATTGTGGGAACGTACGGGATTCAGAGTGAACAGAAAAGCTATGAGCTGCCGCTTCGGGATCAGAGTGTGGCAGAGTATACCAGAGGCACAGGGGTGGCAGAAATGGTACGGGCCATCGAAGCGGGCAGAAAGAACCGTGCCGGCGTGGAACTGGCGATCCATATTCTGGAGGTGATTCGCGGAATGATGGAATCATCAGAAAGCGGAGCCGTCTATAAAATGAGGACGACCTGTGAGCAGCCGCCCCTGTGGAACTGGATGGAAGAGTGCTGAGGAGGAACAAGCTATGAGATTGGGAATATCATCCTCTCTGGATCATACCACTCCGGAGAATTGGGCACAGAAAATGGAAGCGCTGGGCTGCAGAAGCGTGGTGTTTCCGGCGGACTGTACGAAACCGCAGGAACTGGCCGATGCTTATGTGGAAGCGGCTCTCCGCCATGACCTGCAGATTGCGGAGGTAGGCATCTGGAGAAATGCGATTTCTCAGGACGAGAAAGAACGTCAGGCGGCCATGGATTACAGCATCGGGCAGCTGAAGCTGGCAGACCGCATTGGAGCACGGTGCTGTGTCAATGTCATCGGTTCCGTGGGAACCCGATGGGACGGTGCGTACGCAGGAAACTTTACTCAGAAAACCTGGGATCGTGCGGTGCGCATGATTCAGGAGGTCATCGATGAGGCGAAACCCCGGCATACTTTTTTTACGATCGAACCGATGCCGTGGATGTACCCTACCGGACCGGAAGAATATCTGAAACTGATCGAGGATGTAAACAGAGATGCTTTCGGGGTACATATGGATGTGATCAATATGATCAACTGTCCGGAACGGTATTTCTTCCCGCAGCCCTTTGTGGATCACTGTTTTGAACTGCTGGGCGACCGGATCAGGAGCTGTCACCTGAAGGATGTCCTTCTGGGACAGGAATTCACCTTCCGTCTGCAGGAATGTGCCTGCGGCGAAGGAACCTTCTGCCTGGAACGCTATGCGGAGCTGGCAGGAAAAGCAGATCCCGATATGCCAATGATCATTGAACATTTGCATTCAGATGAAGATTATATATCCAGTGTCGGATACGTGAAGGAACGGCTGAAAGCATATCTGTAGGGGCAGACAGGAACTGCACGGCAGCGGACAGCCTGCGCCGTGAGCCGGTCTGTGACCTGCATGGGATTGGCTGAAAGGCAGTGATCAGGGAAAGGAGACGGAACATGAAAATAGCTGTAGTAGGAGCAGGACAGGGGCTCGGAAAGATACTGAGTCAGATGCTGGGTGCCCGCGGACATGAAGTAGTCAGCGGATTTCGCAGTATGGAGTCGGACGACTGGACCAGACAGGCCGGGATTCTGGGAATGCCCATGGATGTAACGAAAGAAAAAGAACTGAAAGGGGCTGCGGAAAAAATCCGGGAGACAATGGGTGAGCTGGATGCTGTTGTGGATGTGGCCGGGATCCTTCTGAACTCAGACAGAAAACTGAATCTGATGGAGGAGTCTCTGGAGGATGTGACAAATCATCTGATCGTAAACGCAGTAGGAGTATTGTCCGTGTTCCGGGCATTTTATCCGATTTTGAAAAAGGGAGGCAAGTTTCTGGCGGTTACTTCGGAGGGAGGCAGCTTTACCTGCGCCGGAAGTCTGTTCCCGGCTTATGGAGTATCGAAAACAGCCGCAAACAAAATCGTGCAGACTCTGCGCTTTACAGTAGATGATGTGGAGATCCTGGCAGTGCATCCCGGCAGAATGAATACAGTGATGGGCAGAGCGACCGCTCAGATCGAGCCGGAAGAGGCGGCGGAGGGGTTTTGCGGTATTCTGGAAGGCAGTATTCCGACTAATGGCAAAAAAGCATGGTTTATAGATTATCTCGGGAAAGAAATGCCGTTGTAAAAACGGCCGGAACAGGAGGAAAAATAAATGGGACTTGGAACAAAAAGAGTATGTCATGTTTCTTTTGTCGTAAAGGACATTGACAAAACCGTAAAAAACTGGGCGGTATTTCTTGGAATCGATATGCCGCGTATCTGGAATATCCCCAAACCGGAGGAAGCGCCGGCTCTGACCAACGGAAAGCTGGAAGATTATTCTGACTGCCGTATATCTGTCATTGAAATGGAAAATCTGGTGATTGAATTCGTGCAGCCGGGAGAGAATCCCAGCCCGTGGAAGACCTGGCTTGAGGAGCACGGAGAGGGTTACCAGCACATGGCATTTGTGGTGGAAGACCGGGAAAAAGCCAAAAAGCTGCTTCACGATGAATTTGGTACGGAAGACTGGTATCATGTGGGCTATTATCCCGGCGGAGCGTATGCCTTTTATGATACAAAAGAAGCACTTGCAACAGAAGTCAATATAAAGGATAATCAGGATAACCGCGCAATCATCGCGGAGCTTCTGAAAAAATAATGCACAGAAACTGCAGGTCTGCAGAATGAATGTTGCTTCATTGACAGACCTGTCAAATAAAAGAGAAGGAGATTAAAATTATGGCAGCATTGGATCCAAAGAAATTTTCACAGGTAGGTTTTATCGTAAAAGACATCGAAGAGTCAAAGAAACACTTTGCGGCGCTGTTCGGCTGTGAGGTTCCCCCTGCAAATCCCTGCGGCTCACCGGCAGCGGAGACTCAGTATATGGGTCAGCCGGCTCCGAAGGCACAGAGCAAACTTGCGTTTTTTGACCTGGTGCCGGGGGTTCAGCTGGAGCTGATCGAACCGAACGAAGAGCCGTCCACCTGGAGACAGTATCTGAATGAAAAGGGCGAGGGAATCCATCATATTGCCTTCAACGTAGAGAATACGGAAGAGGCAGTGAAGGCCTGTGAGGCACTTGGCATGAAAGTCGTACAGAGAGGCTACTACGATGACAGAAGCGGACAGTACACCTATCTGGATGGCGGAGATATCTTCAAATGCGTCGTGGAGCTGCTGGAGAGCTTCCATAAATAAAACATGGATCGAAAAAGCCTTTGCACAGGAAACAGTGCGAAGGCTTTTTTGGAGTATTACTTTAACTTTTTGAGTTCTGCATTTAATCTTCTTATTTCAGCCTCTGCCAGTTCCGCCCGCTGTCGTTCCTGCTCTGCGTGCTCTTTCTCCAATTCCGCCCGCTGTCGTTCCTGCTCTGCGCGCTCTTTCTCCAGTTCTGCCCGCTGTCTCTCCTTCTCTGTATTCATCCGTTCCTGCTGCCGACCCTCGTCATATCCTGCTTTCCGTCCATCCTCAAAAGCGTCTTCCCGTTCCATTCGTATGTGCTCTTCTTCATTATATTCATAAATACTCATCGTCTTTGCCTCCGCTCTGTTCTGCTCCAGGAACTCCCTCAGGATATCCTCTGCGATGAATTCCTGTATGGCACGCTCTATCGCATCCTCGATGGACATTTCTCTGGTATACTCCCGCACACGACGCACATACTCGGCATATTCACCCAGGGTTCTGCATGTCTCAAGAAGTTCCCGGTTATGCCCGGCATTGATATTCAGCACCTCTGCTTTTAATTCCAGAGAATAATCCGCATCCTTTACTGTATATGCATCAGACAGATATAAAGTCTCCCGGTCCGGCTGTTCTGCCTGACCATTGTAGAACACAATACATCTCGGCGTCGGAAGCGGGATCATCCTGGTTCCGTACAGATTTTTTCCTTTTACCATGGATGCATACAGATCCGAAAGATAGATCAGAAAACGCACCGGCATATTCGGATTCTGCGTGGATTGATGCTCGTACAGGGACAGACGGGAATCGATCAGAAACGACAGATCGTTGCGCATGGACATGTAAATCGCATTTTCCAGCGTATTGATCGTCAGGAGTTCCGGATCATCGTAATGTTTTCCGCTGACTGCATTATATGATACCAGGGTCAAAAGTCTGAATCCATGCCATGCTTGCATGGCAGTGGATGAATGACTTATTGACCCGCCAAAATATGAGGAAGGAGTGGGGTAGGGCCCCATGGATTCCGAATATTTTGCAGGGTGCTGGATGTCCGGTGGGACATCCGTTTAGCACCGACCGAAGCGGAGCGGAGAGTGGGAGCGCGTAGCGCGGAACAATCCGTCTGGTATCTTTCGACGCTCTATTCATATAAAGCTCCAATAATTTCTGTTTATCCTCAAAGATACGGACAAACATGCGGGACTTATACTCCAGGTTCGGCACAGACTGCCTGCTCTGAACTGTCATATGTAACCTCCTTACAAGTATGGTGCAGGAGATTCCCATAACATTCTGACCAGACCCTGCATCCGTCCTGTGAAATCTCTCTGCTCTTTGTGAATGTGATCGCAAGCATTAAGATTTTCAGAAATGAATACAGAAGCTGTGACACGGCAGATGCCGCATAGAATCATCAGAAAAATAATGCTTTAGATGTATTCTAGCACAGGGATGTTTTAAATGCAACTTTTTATATCTTAAATTATCATAAATTTACTACAACGGACAGCATGCGGTGCTTCACTAAAGGGGGCTTTAGTTATTTAAAATGGAGGACGCCGCAGAATCCTCGGTTGGCTGGTGAAGGTTTCAAACATGCATCGGGAGGGGCTGCTCCGGTATGGAAGAGCTTGATCGCTGCGCCGGGAATCACTAAGCATGGCAGTCCTGCCTCCGAAAGGGCCGTTCGCGACTCACTCGCTGGCCTGATGCCAGCTCGTTCAGACAGTACTCACTTGAAATCCAGCGTTGAACGCTGGATTTCACCCTTTCTCCGGCA
>JAQXWO010000033.1 GCA_029225485.1 Lachnospiraceae bacterium | reverse complement strand
ATGTATATGTCTGTATTTTATCTCTGGCCTGCACTGACCAATGGATTTCAGGGATTTTACAGGGGCATGGGAAAAATGTACACTACGATCATAGGCACTGCCATACAGATATCGCTGCGTACCCTGTTTACTTATCTTCTCGCACCATCCATGGGTATGGTTGGAATCACATTTGCGTGTGTGATCGGATGGTCGGTGATGCTGATGTTTGAAATACCATATTATTATGTCACATGTAAAAAGAGACTATCCATTCGGGAATAAAACGTGTAAATCCACGTTTTATATAAATTTTTCTGAATAAGAAAGGAGCAAAAAACATGAAGAAACAAATGGTATCCGGTTTTCTCGCAGGCATTCTTGCTTTGGGGCTGATGACATGCGGGATCAGTGCTGCGGCACAGGAGGCAGAGACAGAAGAATCCGCAGATGTGGAAACGGAGGAGGTGGAGGTGACCGTCTTTGCGGCTGCTTCTCTGACAGAGACACTGACTGAGATCAGTGAAATGTATCAGGAGGAACATCCGAATGTGAAGCTGGTCTTCAACTTCGATTCTTCCGGCACATTGAAGACGCAGATCCAGGAAGGTGCAGTATGCGATCTGTTTATTTCAGCAGGACAGAAGCAGATGGATCAGATGGATCGTTCCGCAGATCCTGAGGTAAATACGGAGGAACTGGATCTGATCCTGGAGGACAGCCGTGTGGATATCCTGGAGAACAAGGTCACATTATGCGTAAGTGAGGACAGCGAATCAGGAATCACTTCCTTTGATGATCTGGCAGATGCGCTGAAGGAGGGCAGTGTGCTGATGGCGATGGGCAACAGTGATGTGCCGGTAGGCCAGTACACTCAGAAAATTCTGGCATATTATGAACTCAGCGAGGAAGAACTGGCATCCACCGGTGTGATCTCTTATGGAAGCAACGTAAAGGAAGTGACGACGCAGATTCTGGAAGGTACTGTAGACTGCGGAGTTATTTATTGTACGGATGCATACTCTGCCGGTCTGAATGTGACCGATTATGCGACTCCGGAGATGTGCGGACAGGTGATCTATCCTGCAGCAGTTCTGAAGGACAGCAAGTGTACAGAGGAAGCTCAGGCATTTCTGGATTTCCTGCAGACGGATGCGTGCATGGAAGTGTTTGAGCAGGTTGGATTTTCTCCGGTTTTGAGTACGGAAGAATAAGAAAGAAAGGATCGATGGAGGTGAAAGGATGGACTGGTATCCTCTCTGGAATTCGCTGAGGATTGCGGCATTCAGCTGTATCATTGTGTTTTTTATCGGAATATTTGCCGCTTATTACGTGGCGAAGCTTCCCAGAGCTGTCAAGGGAATTCTGGATGTGGTATTTACACTTCCCATGGTACTTCCCCCCACGGTCTGCGGATATTTTCTTCTGGTGCTGCTGGGACCCAAAAGGCCGCTGGGGATGTTTTTGTCCCGGTGGGGGATCCAGTTTGCCATGACCTGGTACGGAGGGATTGCCGCGTCTGCAGTTGTGGCATTTCCTCTGATGTACCGGACGGCGCGGGGCGCTTTCGAGAGCTTCGATTCCGCGCTGGCTTATTCCGGACAGACGCTGGGACTTTCCAACACGTATATTTTCTGGAGGATCCGGATGCCAGCCTGCAGACAGGGGATCCTGGCAGGTATGGTGCTTGCATTTGCCAGAGCGCTGGGAGAATATGGAGCCACAAGTATGCTGATCGGATACGTGCCGGGCAGGACTGCCACCATATCCACTACGGTGTATCAGCTCTGGCGGACCAACAATGACGCAGAAGCCTTTCGCTGGGTGATGGTGAATATTGCCATATCGGCGGTTATCCTTCTGATTGTAAATATGCTGGAAAGCAGAAACAGAAAGGCGGGCGGGGTATGAGTTTATCTGTTCATATCAGAAAAAAGATGGGGAATTTTCAGCTGTGCGCAGATCTGGAGCATTCCGGCGGAATTACAGGAATCCTCGGTGCTTCCGGATGCGGAAAGAGTATGACACTGAAATGCATTGCGGGAATCGAGAAGCCCGATGAAGGGCAGATCCTGCTGAATGGCCGGATTTTGTTTGACAGTGAGAAAAAGATTAATCTCAGACCCCAGGAGCGAAGAGTCGGATATTTGTTTCAGAATTATGCGCTGTTCCCCAATATGACGGTAGAACAGAATGTGCTCTGCGGTCTGTGCAGGGAGAAGGACAGACAACAGCGGCGCAGGAAAATGCTGGAAGCAGTGGAGGTCATGGAGCTGACAGAACAGAGAAAGCTGTATCCTCATCAGCTCAGCGGCGGGCAGCAGCAGCGTGCAGCTCTGGCCAGAATGCTGGTCAGCGAGCCGGAGCTGCTTCTGCTGGATGAACCTTTCAGTGCACTGGACGCGTATCTGAGGGAACAGATGCAGACCCAGGTCAGAAGGATCCTGGAGCAGTTCGGGAAGGATGTGCTGCTTGTGAGTCACAGCCGGGATGAGGTATATTATCTCTGCGGCCATCTGGCAGTCATGGATCACGGGAACATACTGACGATGGGTGATACGAAAGACATCTTTGCGGATCCTGGCAGCAGGACGGCAGCGATACTGACGGGATGCAAAAACCTTGCATCTGCAAGAAAAACCGGAGAGTATGAAGTAGAGGTCCCGGAGTGGGGGATCCGTCTGAAAACTGGAAAACAGGTGGGGGATTCTGTCTGCGGAGTCGGCATCAGAGCCCACTACTTTAATCCTAAAACCAGAGAAAATCAGTTTCCGGTGGTTTATTCTGTCAGCCGGGACGAGCCTTTTGAGTCCAGAATTCTGTTCCGGTATGCGGGACAGAGTGAGGCCTCACCGGATCTCTGGTGGAGGATCCCCAAGGAGCGGAAGCCGCAGCAGATGCCGGAAAAGCTTGGCATAGCGCCGGGAAATGTGTTTCTGCTGTATCCGGAGAGGCAGTATTTTGCTCCATGTATGATTCATGCGCATTCGTAAGCAGGAAAAAGAAATTAAAAAGAGACCAGATATAGAGAAAGAAGGACAAATATGAAATTGATTCGGACTGAGGATGCCGTGGGGCATGTACTGTGTCACGATATCACGCAGATCATAAAGGGAGTAACGAAAGGCGCCAGATTCCGCAAAGGCCATATTGTGACTGAAGAGGATATTCCGGTACTGCTGAGTCTTGGAAAAGAGCATCTGTATGTGTGGGAAAAGGACGATACCGTCTATCATGAAAATGAGGCGGCTCAGATCTTGTGTGATGTATGTATCAATGCACATATGCTCCCGTCAGAAGTAAAAGAGGGCAAGATTGAACTGAAGGCAGAGTGTGACGGACTCTATCGCATCGATGTGGATCGTCTGAATGAGATCAATGACATTGATCAGATCATGATTGCCTCCCGGCATACCAATACGCCGGTCAGGGCGGGAGATAAGCTGTTGGGGACGAGAGTCATTCCCCTGGTGATCAAAAAAGAGAAAATGGAACTGGTCAGGGAGCGGGCCGGGAGTGTGCCTTTGTGCAGTCTGCATCCGTATCAGCTGAAAAAAGCGGGAATCATCACGACGGGGAATGAAGTATTGTATGGAAGGATCCAGGATACCTTCACTCCGGTGGTGGTGGAAAAGCTGAAAAAATACCATATTCAGACAGAGGAACACCGCATGCCGGGCGATGATAAGAAAAAGATCACAGAAGCGATCCTGGAACTGAAAGCAAAGGGATGTGAGCTGATCCTTGCCACGGGAGGAATGAGCGTGGATCCGGATGACCAGACGCCGGGGGCCATCAAAGACAGCGGAGCTACCGTTGTTTCCTACGGCGCGCCGGTGCTCCCGGGGGCCATGTTCTGCCTGGCTTATTTTGAAGATGGCACGGTGGTCATGGGGCTGCCCGGATGCGTCATGTATGCCGATACTACGATTTTTGATCTGATACTTCCGCGAGTGGCGGCGAAGGTGCCTGTTACACGCAGAGATATTACGAGACTGGGACACGGGGGACTCTGTCTCGGATGCGGAGAATGTCGTTTTCCGGACTGCAGTTTTGGAAAAGCATAAAATTCTGATGGAGGAACTGTGATGCGTATTCTGATTGCCGATGACGAGACGGAAATAGCCAAAGCACTGAAGCTTTTGCTGGAAAAGCAGAAATTTACAGTAGATATTGTCTACAATGGAGAGGACGCCTGGACGTATCTGCAGCAGATGGATTATAATGTGGTCATTCTGGATATTATGATGCCGGGGATGGACGGTCTGGAAGTACTGAGCCGGATGAGAGCGGAAAAAATGGCTGCGCCGGTTCTGCTTCTGACTGCACGGGGGGAGATCGAGGACCGTGTGGCGGGGCTCAATGCGGGAGCGGATGATTATCTTCCCAAGCCCTTTGCTGTCAGAGAACTGATCGCCCGGGTGAAAGCTTTGTCCCGGAGAAGTATGAATTATGCGGATCGTGTGCTGGCTGTGGGCAATCTGGAACTGAACTGCAACAGCTATGAGCTTTCTGCCGGATCCAAAGCAGTCCGCCTGAACAATAAGGAATATCAGTTGATGGAGCTGTTCATGAATCATCCCAGGCATATTTTTTCTGCCAGACACATGATGGAAAAAATATGGGGGAATGACAGCGATGCAGATATGGATGTCGTCTGGACGTACATCGGTTTCCTGAGGAAAAAGCTGAGAGAACTGGGAGCAGACGTGGAAATCCGTACCGTCAGGGGCGCAGGATATGCACTGGAGGAACGGGCATGCTGAGAAAGATGAGATGGCGGCTGATCTGGTCTGCGATGGCCGTGTTTTCGCTGGTCATGACTCTTCTGGCGGGCGTGATCCTGCTGGGCAGCTACGTTATTATGAGAAACAGGCAGGATCAGGTCCTGGAAGAGATTTACAAATATGAGCAGAGAGCGGGGAAACCGGGAGATGACAGACGTTTCCCCGAGATCGACCGTCCGGGGAGACAGCAGCCGGAATTTGAATATACCACACGGTTTTTCCTTGTCTACTGTGATCCGAACGGGAAAGCAGTTCACGTGTCAAAGGATTTTATTTCTTCTGTTACGGAAACACAGGCCATGGAATATGCGGAGACCCTGCTTCAGAAGGAGAAAAAAGCAGGATATTATGACCATTTTCGCTATCGCGTTTTTGAGACAGAACGGGGAATGATGGTGATTTTTCTGAATACTGATATGGAGACGATGTTCCTTGGAACTTTACTCCTGATTTCTGTCATCGTCGTGGCGGTCGGACTTCTGGCAGCCTTTCCTCTTATCCTGATGTTGTCGAAAAGGGCGATTCGGCCCTATGCCAGAAACATCGAACAGCAGAAACGGTTTATCACAGATGCAGGGCATGAATTAAAAACCCCCATCACATCCATATCGACGAGTATCGATGTTCTGGAAATGCTTCATGGTGAAGATGAATGGACCGAAAATATCCGAAAACAGACAGCCAGGATGACAAAGCTGGTGGCAAATCTGATCACACTGTCCCGGCTGGATGAAGAGACACCCTTTCCGGAGAAAGAAGAGTTTTCTCTCAGCGATGCAGCCTGGGAGACTGCTCAGCCCTTTGCCGCCATCGCAGAGGCAAAAGGCAGAAGATACAGCCAGGAGATCGAAGAGGGAATCAGGTATACCGGAGACAGAGCCGCCATCCAGCAGATGATTTCCATACTTCTGGATAATGCGGTGAGATATTCTGATGAAGGCGGTGAGATCCTCTTACACGTTTATGAAAAGTATGGAAAACGGCGCATAGAAGTATTCAATACCTGTGAGATCGGGGATATCACAGAAATAGATCATCTTTTTGAACGATTTTACCGTCCCGATGCATCACGCTCCAGAAATACAGGCGGCAGCGGTATAGGTCTGTCTATCGCCCGGGCAACCGCGGAAGCCCATGGGGGCAGGATCACCGCAGAAAGCCCGGACGGGAAGACCATAATGTTTAAAATTATCTTATAAGCACGTCAGCTCTTTTTTCAACATGAATTCAGAAAACAAACAATCGGATGGGCGGGTTTCCACACCCGCTTTTTTAAATGCTTGTGAAAATATCATTTCTCTGTTATGATTGGAATAACAGGAGTACCAGAGCCTGGTGCTGAGAAATTGAGCTTTGAAACGCTCTGGAGAGGAGTGTGCAGCAAATGGGAATGTTTGTGAATTCTGGGAATGGCGCGTTCCAGGTTGCGCTTAATTCCGAAATATATGTGGACAAAACGGGATTGCTGAAATATACCAACAAGGTAATGAATACGCTGCAGGGTTATATCTGTAACAGCCGACCGAGACGATTCGGAAAATCAATTACTGCAGATATGCTGACGGCTTATTATAGTAAAGGCTGTGATTCAGAAGATATGTTTTCTGGTCTTGAAATCAGTGAAAGCTCTGGTTTCAGAGAACATCTGAACAAATATGATGTGATACATCTGGATATTCAATGGTGTATGGAACCTGCAGGCGGACCGGAACGTGTGGTGTCTTATATCACAGAAAAAACCATTGGAGAATTAAGAGAATATTATCCAGAAGAATTGAGAGTGAGTGTGAATTCTCTGTCAGAGGCCATGTCCAGAATCAATACTGCGACAGGGATAAAGTTTATTGTGATTATTGATGAATGGGATGTCCTGATTCGTGATGAGGCAGCCAATAAAAAGGTTCAGGAAGAATATATCGGTTTCCTGAGAGGAATGTTTAAAGGAACAGAACCGACGAAGTATATCCGGCTTGCATATCTGACGGGAATTCTTCCCATCAAAAGGGAAAAAACACAATCGGCATTGAATAATTTTGATGAGTTTACCATGCTTGAAGCGACCAGTCTTGCACCTTATGTCGGATTTACAGAAGAAGAAGTGAAATCGCTTTGTAATAAATACAACAGGGATTTTGAAAAAGTAAAGAAGTGGTATGACGGATACCTGCTGGAAGATTATCAGATATATAACCCCAAGGCAGTTGTCAGTACACTGCTTAAAGGTAAGTTCAGAAGTTATTGGTCAGAGACTGGCTCGTATGAAGCAATTGTTCCTTTGATCAACATGAATTTTGATGGTCTGAAAACTGCAATGATCGAGATGCTGTCCGGTACCTCAGTCAAAGTAAACACGGCGACATTTAAAAATGACATTGTAAGTTTTGCGAGTAAGGATGATGTCCTCACTTATTTGATTCATTTGGGTTATCTTGCGTATAATCAGAAAGATCAGACCGCATTTATTCCAAATGAAGAGATCAGGCAGGAACTTACGATTGCAACCGAAAGCACGAAATGGAATGAGCTGATTTCTTTTCAAAGAGAATCGGAAAAGCTCCTGAATGATACGTTGGATATGAATTGTGAAGCGGTAGCTTGTGATATTGAAAAAATTCATGCAGACTATGTTTCGGCGATTCAATATAATAATGAGAATTCACTGAGCAGTGTTCTCTCTATTGCATATTTGAGCGCTGTACAATACTATTTCAAACCGATTCGTGAGTTTCCGACAGGGCGCGGATTTACAGATTTTGTTTTCATTCCAAAACCAGAGTATAAATCGTATTATCCGGCAATTGTTGCTGAACTCAAGTGGAATAAGAATGTTCAGACAGCGTTGAAGCAGATCAAAGATAGAAAGTATCCTGATTCAATTGCAAATTATACGGGAGAGATTTTGCTGGTGGGTATCAGTTATGACAAGAACAGCAAGGAACATCAGTGTATGATTGAAAAGTACAAAAAAGAATAACAGACTGGCCCACTGGCGTACTGTGTAGAATTCTATACGGTATGCCGGCGGGCTTATTTTGTGTGAAAATTTTAAAAATATCATATTTAGACTTTGGGTCAGACAGTATCGCATGAATAACAACTTTCGCAGAACGTTCACACCCTTTTTCAGGTACATTTCAGGTCACAAGGTTACAATTCGAAAGAATTATTGTAAAAGGATGTGATACAGGGAATGAACAGGAGAAAGGCAAAACAAATCGGCTGCTGTGTCTCTTCTGCAATGATGATCGCCCGGGCTTTTGCATGTTCACTGGAGATACAGGCAGAGGAACTGGAATTTGCAGGGACTACACAGATAACAGCAGAAAGCTATTATCTGAATGTGGATACCTTTGCGGTGGATCTGGAGGTGGCGGAAGTATATGCAGAAGCCGGTGATCAGCTGGTACAGGGGGATCAGATTCTGAAACTGACGGAGGACAGCTATGACAAGGCAGTCAGTTATTATACGGCAGCTGTCATGAGGGCAGACAGTAATCTCACAGATGTACAGTTGGAATATGATCAGGGTGTACTGGAATCAACCTATACGTATGAAACTGCAAAGGCAAAAGCGGAAATGGCAGAAATGGTAAAGGAGTATCAGGAGCAGGAGCTGACAGATACCATCTCTGTCCACGAAGAGATTCTGGAAGAAATTGATACCAGGATCGCAGAACTGGAAGCATGGACCGGGACATCATCCGGCAGTGCTTCATCCGGAAGCGGTGCCTCTTCTGCCGGCGGACTGCAGAATAAAGAGGATTCTGAAGAGGAATCAGAAGCATTTTCACAGAAAGAGTCAGAAAGAGAAACAGAAAATGCAGATCAGCAGCTTTCCGAACGGGAATCGAAAAGCGAGGGGCTGCAGTCTTCTGAAATGGAAACGGAAGCGATAACAGAAGGAGCAGAAAGTGAATCAGAAATGCAGTCTGACCAGATCGGGGCTCAGGAAACAGAGAAACCGCAGCAGACGGAAGATATCAGTACCGAAAAGGAAACACCGGCGACGGAACCTGACAGCAGCGAAACGGAAACGCCGATAACAGAACCCGGAGGTAACGAAACGGAGTCTGGCATTATCGAAACGAAAGTACCGATAACAGAACCAGGAGGCGCTGAAACGGAAGTATCGGAAACACAGCCTGAGAATGGTAAAAATGAGTCGGAAAGCGGAACACAGGAGTCGGAAAAAGAACCGGATTCAGAATCTGGCGCTGACTCTGAGGAAGAAAAACAGCATGCTTTAGAAGAACTGAAAATCCAGTTGGAGGCAAAAAATCAGGAGTATGATGAGATTCTGAATCAGCTGGAAGCATTGGGGATAGATACATCTGTTCAGGAAGGGGAAACTCAGACAGATGAGAATGCTTCTGCAGAATCAGAAGAAACCTCAGGCAAAACGCTGCAGGAATCGATAGAAGGAAATCAGAATGTAAAAACAAACCTTGAGAATGTACAGAAAAATCTGGAAGATGTCCCGGAGCTTGTGATGGTTACGGTGAAAGCAGCATATCCAGATTATGAGGAATATATCAAATTGCTCAGTGACTGTATTGAACAGCTGAATGCTGACATTCAGACACAGGAAGCGGTAAAGCAGGCGCTGGAAAACGAAGAAAGTGAAAAAAACGATTATACTTCTGATATTGACATGGAAGAATTGAAGACACTGTTATCATCACTTGTGAAGACAGGGGAAGAGAAAAGT
>JAQXWO010000032.1 GCA_029225485.1 Lachnospiraceae bacterium | reverse complement strand
AATGGATGCGGCAGATGCTCTGGAAAAACTGGCTTCCTTCCGTCCTGATGTTATGATCACTGACATCAACATGCCCGAGGCAAACGGCTTTGAGCTGATCGGACAGATTCAGCAGCAGTTTCCCCATTGCCGATTCATTATCTGCAGCGGTTATGACGAACAGGCTTATCTGAAACAGGCACTTCGTCTTCACGTAGCCGACTATCTGTTGAAACCGGTGGACAAAACACTGCTGATTCACCGGCTGAAAGAGCTGGCTGAGGAAAAAGAGCGGCTGATCTCGCATACACTGCTCCGCATACAGCTTCTCCTTCTGAAGGGCAAAAACTGCTCCGAAGAAGAATTCTCCGCAAAAGAACTGGAATACATATTTCCCGATCCGGCCTTCTGCCTGTGTGCCGTAAATGCTTCTGACGCAGATCAGGCAAAAATCAAAAGACAGCTGACACGATACTTTGACACCATTTATGATCTGCATCTTAATTCAAGAATCATTTACCTGTTAAATTATTCTGCTAGAATTCAGCCAAATGAAGTTCGCGAGATCCTGAACAGTCTTCTCGGCAAGATTCCCTGGGGCAATTCCTGCTTTACCGCAGAATCGGGAAAAGTATCAGTAATCCGTTCCATCTTTCTCCGCTACCAGGAAGCCTTATGCGAAATGGTACTTTTCCAGTCACCTGCCCACGAAAAAGGAAACTGCACCGAACTGCTGAAAATAATCTCCGCCCGGACATTGTTCCCGGCAATCCGTGTCATCACTTTTGAAGAAAACATAGAGGACTATATCCAGGAACTATATGAAAAAATCCCTGAAAGCCTCTATTATCCTCTGGTATTCGTAGAAATTTTTTCCGCCTACATCCTGGTATCCGATATCAGTCTCCCTGTCGACCTGATCCGCCAGCAGTATCCGTCTCAGTCAGATATATCCTGCACCAGAAAATCACTGATCAGTTTTGTCAAAAAGATCCTGAATTTCTGGTATGACTCTTTCTCTCAGACAGAACATGAGAATTGTTCTTCCAAAATAGCATCTGCCTGCCGGTATATTGAGGTACACTTCAAAGAGGATCTCTCATTAGATCAGATTGCAGAAATGCTTGGCATGAACGCAAGTTACCTGAGCTATATTTTCAAAAAGGAAACAGGTTCTACCCTGGTTCAATATCTTACAAATGTGCGTATGAAACAGGCATGTGAGCTGCTGCGCAGCTGTCCGGAGCTCTCCCTGGAAGAAATCGCCGTTCGGACAGGATACAACTCCACTACATATTTTCATAAAATCTTCCGGTCACGATTCGGGGTCAGTCCAAGACAATGGCAGATGCTGAATACCAGAACTTCCTGAAACAAAAAGACATGTGCCTCAGAATACTTTTTCATATCCTGAGGCACATACCACAATTCTTTTTCTGGACAGTGACCTTCTGTCCGCTCAATCTTCTTCGCTGTATTTCTTGTATCCCGGGTGTTTTCCCGTCACTCCATATTTTTCTCTCATACTGATCAATGTATCAATATTCGGTCTTGATATTTCTTTTGCTCCGCCAAGCAGATGTGCCGTCAGCTGGATCTTTGCCCACAGTTCGAGGCTTTCCATGCGGTAATACGCTGTGATCAGGTCGGAACCGATCGCGAGGGCGCCATGATTCTCTAAGAGCAGCACATCGTGCTCCTGGAGATAAGGTCTGATTGCATTTGGCACTTCTTCGGTGGAAGGAGTACCATAGGGCGTGACGGGCACACTTCCAATGGCCAGGACATCCTCTATCATGACATACTTATCCATATGTACATGGGCCACAGCAAATCCGGTGGCTGTGGGCGGATGCGCGTGAAGCACGCTTTTTACGTCTTCCCGCTCTCTATAGCAGCAAAGATGCATTTTGATTTCACTGGAGGGCCGGTAACCTTCTTCTGCCTCCAGTACAGTTCCATTCATATCAATCGTGACCAGCTTTTCCGGCGTAATGAAGCTCTTGCTGATTCCTGTCGGTGTGGC
>JAQXWO010000031.1 GCA_029225485.1 Lachnospiraceae bacterium | reverse complement strand
GAACAGCTGTATGCCCCAGGACGAGATGCATCAGATCACGCGAAAAGTAGCAGAACTGGTAAAAATCAATAACCATCTTGACTATGCACCCCATGAACTTTCCGGCGGACAAAAACAACGGGTCAGTCTTGCCGGTGTTATGGTGGATCAGGTGAAGATCCTGTTATTTGATGAACCACTTGCCAATCTGGATCCGGCAACCGGAAAACAGACGATCGAGCTGATCGATGAGATCCAGAAAGAGACCGACACTACGGTAGTGATCATCGAACATCGTCTGGAAGACGTATTATGGAGAGATGTGGATCGGATTATCCTTGTCAGTGAAGGAAGGATCCTGGCAGATCTGCATCCGGATGAGCTTCTGGCAACGGATCTTCTTGCTGAAAATGGAATCCGGGAGCCACTGTATCTGACTGCGATGCGCTATGCCGGAATCACGCTGACACCGGAGAAAAAACCATCCCATGCAGACAGGGTTGCACTGCCGGAAGACGATGTAAAACGGTTAAAGCAGTGGTTCCAGTCGCGTATGGCAGGAAAGAAGGAGTCGGAGAGAGATCCTCTTTTGGAAGTGAAAAACCTGAGTTTTGGATACACAAAAGGACAGCGGACGCTTCAGGATGTAAGCCTAACGATCCGAAAAGGAGAGATGGTCAGCATCGTAGGAAAGAACGGAGCCGGAAAATCGACATTTTCCAAACTGGTCTGTGGCTTCGAGGATCCGGATCAGGGAGAGATTCGCTTTGCAGGGAAGGATCTGCTGACAGAAAATATCCGTCACAGAGCAAAACATATCGGCTACGTGATGCAGAATCCAAACCAGATGATTTCTAAGACCATGATTTTTGACGAGGTGGCACTGAGTCTTCGCAATACAGGAATGGACGAGGCTGCGATCCGGGAGCGGGTGGAAGAGACACTGAAGATCTGTGGCCTGTATCCGTTCCGAAACTGGCCGATCTCAGCACTGAGTTTCGGACAGAAAAAACGTGTGACCATCGCCAGTGTTCTGGTACAGAATCCGGAATTGATCATTCTGGATGAGCCGACGGCGGGGCAGGATTTTCATCATTATACAGAAATTATGGAATTTTTGCGAAAATTAAATGAAGAGGGTGTCACCGTTGTGATGATCACCCATGATATGCATCTGATGCTGGAATATACACCGCGGGCACTTGTCTTTGCGGACGGGCGGCTGATCGCTGATGACAGTGCGGCGGCAGTTTTATGTAATCAGGAGCTGGTTGAGAGGGCGGCTCTGAAGGAAACCAGTTTATTCACTCTGGCCAACCGTGCAGGTATCACGCCGCCGGAAGCCTTTGTGGAATGTTTTATCGAAGAAGATCGGGAGGTGCGCAGCCATGGCCGCTAATACGGTATTAAATTATCTGCCAAGGGAAAGTGTAGTTCACAGACTCACCGGAACTACCAAGCTGGCATTTTTTCTGTTATTTACCTTCGCCAGCATGATCACCTACAACACCTGGGTGCTTCTGGGACTTTTGGCGGTGAGTATCTCAGCATTCAAACTCAGCAGGATCCGCTTCAAAGAAGTCCGTTTTATGATGATTTTCATGCTTGTTTTTCTACTGTTGAATAATTTGTTCATCTTTTTGTTCGACCCGGATCAGGGAACAACACTGTATGGCACCCGGCATGTACTCTGTCATCTGTTCTGGAGGTATGATCTGACAGCGGAGCAGCTGTTTTATATGGTAAATATTTCCATCAAATACTTCGTGGCACTGCCGGTAGCGATCCTGTTTATCTCAGCGACGAACCCCAGTGAATTCGCTGCCAGCCTGAACAGCATCGGTATCTCCTACAAAGTAGGCTATTCCGTGGCCATCGCCCTGCGTTACATCCCGGACATCCAGCGAGACTACCACAGCATCAGCCAGGCACAGCAGGCGAGAGGTGTGGAACTTGGAAAAAAAGAACACTTTTTCGCAAGACTGAAAAACTCTGTCAACATCTTGCTGCCACTGATCCTTACAAGCCTGAACCGCATCGATACGATCTCGAACGCGATGGAACTGAGGGGATTCGGAAAACACAAAAAGAGAACCTGGTATACAAAAAGATCCTTCGCAAGAAATGATTTTATCGTGCTGGGACTCGGAGTTGTGCTGCTGGGGGCGAGCCTGACGGTGACGATCTTGTATGGGAGATTTTATAATCCGTTTGTGTAAAGAGCATTTTTATTTTGTATAAACGCTGACAAAAAATATCATATGTGTTAATTTTAAAATATACAAATCTGGAAACAATTCTTTGACCATTCGGTTATTTGATTTCCATTGCAAAAACAATTGGAAACCGACCCAAAACGGAAGTAACAGGTGCCAGGTACACTTACAATTTTCTTACATTTGATATGATCTTTGTGGATAAGGTAAGAAGGTATTCACAGGAACAGACATTGGAAGAGGCAGTGAAACGGACAATCCGGGAGTGTATGGAAGAAGACGTGATGGCTGATTTCCTGAAAAGGAACAGGGCGGAGGTTGTGAAGATGTGTCTTTATGAGTA
>JAQXWO010000030.1 GCA_029225485.1 Lachnospiraceae bacterium | reverse complement strand
AATAGTTACGTCTTTTCTATGACCTCATATACACCGTATGAGTTTATTCATAAGAAATCAGCAGTTCTCCTGACTTAAGATCATCACATATCCGCGCCTTCCCAGATTCCTCCAGTGACATTAAGCGGTATGCTCCCTATTACAGTGACGGGATCGTAACGGATTCGCACCGTTTTCTCTATTAATCTGTATAAAACAGAACTGACTTCCCTTCAATATTCACTTTTGTAAAAAGTATAAACCTTATGAGTTTTTATGTCAATAATTTCCTTTTAAGATGCCATTTTCTTTAGTAATAAGATAAACTTTGAAAAGGAAGTCTTATGTTATTGATACTATTGCAACAAAAAATGCCCTGAAGATACTTCTACTAAATGATCACCAAGTGGAATATCCGTATCATAATATATCATCTTTTTGTTACGCTCATATATCGGATCCGGTACATGAATCGCGGACAAGAGAGATTTTGTATATGGATGCAGCGGATTACTGAATAATTCTTCTGTCTCTGCAATTTCCACAATCTTTCCCCTTAACATAACTGCTATTCGGTCACTGATAAAACGCACCACGGAAAGATCATGTGCTATAAAGAAAAATGAAAATTTCTCTTCTTTCTGCAGTCTCTGAAACAATGTAATGATCTGTGCCTGAATGGAAATATCAAGCGACGCAACCGGTTCATCTGCGATAATCAATCTTGGATTTAACATAAGCGCCCTGGCAATAGAAACTCTCTGACGCTGGCCTCCGGATAATTCCCCTGGAGTTTTTGTAAGATACGTTTCAGAAATACCAACATTATGGATCATTTCTACCAGTTTTTTCCTTTGTTCTTCTTTGCTGATTTTCAGTCTCTGAATACGATACGGTTCCAGAATAATCTTTTCAACCGTCATTCTTGGATTTAGTGCAGCAGCTGAATCCTGAAAAATTGTCTGAATTTCGTGCTGCATACTACAAATTTTTGCTTTGTCTGCACCTTTTCCGGTAACAGGAATACCGTCATAAATAACTTCACCTTCGGTAGGTTTATATATTCCGGTCAAAGAACGGGCAACCGTAGATTTTCCACATCCGCTCTCCCCGACCAGGCCGAATACTTCCCCTTCCCGGATATAAAAAGATATCCCGTCTACTGCTTTTACTGTATATGAATCATTAATTCGAAAATACTGCTTCAGATCACGTACTTCGATCATCATTTTTTCGCCCATAGTCCACTCCCCGGTTTCAAATGTATCGGCGGCTCTATTTTGGGTGCCCTCGGATCAAGCAGCCAGGTCGCCGCGTAGTGAGTCTCCGTTATCTTAAACATCGGAGGCATCTCTTCATAATCAATCTTCATTGCAAACTGATTTCTTTCTGCAAATGCATCTCCTTTTGGCGGATCTAACAGAGACGGCGGCATACCCGGCAGATATTGAAGTTTTCCTGTCTCTGCCGCTAACGCAGGAAGTGATGACAAAAGGCCCCATGTGTAAGGATGTCTTGGATCATAAAATACTTCTTCCGCAGATCCCAGTTCCACAATTTTTCCTGCATACATAACTGCAACCCGGTCTGCAATCCTTGCCACCGCTCCCAGGTCATGTGAAATAAACACGATTGCTACTCCTGTTTTCTTTCGTATCTCCATAAGCAGGCTTAAGATTTTCGCCTCAACAGTAACATCAAGCGCCGTTGTCGCTTCATCTGCAAACAGAATCCGCGGTCTTGAAGCCAGCGCTACAGCCAGCACACAACGCTGCCTCATTCCTCCGGAGAAAAAATGCGGCTGAAGATCAATTCGGTTTTCCGCATCTTCAATCCCTACCAGCTCCAGAAGTTCCAGTGCCCTGTATCGTGCAGCGTTCTTTGATATCTTTTCATGTTTTAAAATCGCTTCCGTAATCTGCCGGCCTATAGGTATCGTTGGATTAAGTGTCATTAAAGGATCCTGAAATACCATTGCCATAGCGCTTCCGCGGATTTTACGCATCTGACGCTCACTGTAATCTGTAATATCTTCCCCACATACAATCATTCTTCCATGTTTTACCCTGGAATATGACGGCAAAAGATGCATCACCGACTGACACATAACAGTTTTGCCACATCCTGATTCTCCTACAACACATAATACTTCTCCTGCACTTACCGTAAGATCCACACCCCGAACTGCTTCAACTTCTCCTTTACCAGTATCAAAACTGATGGCCAGATCTTCCAGCCTAAGTACTTCTTCTGCCATTTTCATACCTCACTGTAATTAAATCAGAAAATCGGACTACTGAAAACAGCAGTCCGAAAATAAAGCCTGCAGATTTTACTATCTGTTCAAAGTCCAGTCTTCCACATTCCACATAACACCTACTGCATGATGTCCAAGTACTCTCGTAGTGTCAAGACCTTCCAGTGCATTTGTTCCAACGTAGTCTCCATCGAGGTATACTGCAAGTAAAACTCCCGGTTCCTCAGCGTACACTTTTTCAAACTCTGCATAGATTTCTTTTCGTTTCTCAGGATCTGCCTCATGACGTCCGGCTGCAAGAAGTTCATCCACTTTTGCATTTGAATATTTCATACGGTTGTCGCTGGCATCTGTTACGTACTGTTTATAAATCATATCTGGATCGAACTGTGTTGCATATCCGGCAAGGAAACCATTATAGCCAGCAGACCAGTCAAATTTTGTTACAAGGACAACTTCCATCTCAACACCGACATCTTTCAGCATCTGAGACATCATGTTCGCGATTGCAATTCGCTCTTCCTCATAATCACGTGTCTGGATTGTAAAGTGAAATACTTCTCCATTACGTTCATAAATTCCATCCGAATTCTTTTCCCAGCCAAGTTTTTCCATCTCTTCTGCAAATTTCCCCGGATCATATGGATAAATATCTGCTTCCTGAGTACTTCCAAGAGGATTCATCTGAATCGGACTATATGCAGCGCATCCCTGACCCTGAAGAGTACTCTGACAAATTACATCCTTATTTAATGCATAATTCAAAACACCGATGGAATCTCCGTTTCTTGACCAGAAATCAGATGCCATATCCATAGAGGCTGCACGATAGTCAGCTGTCTTAAATACCCAGCTGTTATAGTTCTCATCCTCTTTAAACTGTGCCGCATAGTTTGAATTCAGCCATGCAAGATCTGCTTCTCCAGACTGAATCATCGTTGCTTTTGTACTTTCTACAGCTACAGTCTTATAAACAATATATTCAATGTTTGGAATCTTATCATAATAGTCTGCATTTGCCTGAAGCGTGATCATACCGCCTGCAGTATCCCACTCAACAAATTTATAGCGTCCGGTGCCCACCGGTGCCTGATTAAAAGGATCTGTATTCATATCCTCCGTGTTTTCCAACAAATGTTTTGGTACAATACCCATGGTAAAATAGCCGAGCATATTTGCATCATATTCACTCATGGTAAATTCAACCGTATGATCATCGACTGCCGTAATCCCGGCAATATCTTCATAATCTGTACGCAGGCTGGTTCCCAAAGTCTCATCATTCAGAATTTCTTCATAAGTAAAAACGACATCTTCAGCTGAAAATACTTCTCCATCATGCCACTTAACTCCATCACGCAGATGAAAAGTATACTTCATAGCGGTCTCGTCATATTCATAAGATTCTGCAAGGTCATTCACAGGTTTACCATTGGCATCATACTTCATCAGACCCGAAAAGATGATGTCTGTAATTTCATCATGGTTGGTCATCAATGGATTAATACAGTCCTCATTTTCACCTGCATAAATGAGGGTGTTGGATGCATTCATCTCTGCATATGCGACTGTTCCTGTCAGCATGACTCCCGTAGCCGCCGCCAGAAGAATTGCAATTGCACTCTTTTTCATTCTTCTTCCTCCTTGAAATGTAAATAGTGAATTTTCAGTGCGCTGAAAGATATAGTGAAATGGCTCTTTTGCATGATTGCCGGACCATTTTCGCTAACAAAATTATATCCGTACTTTTTTACAGATTACTGCATTTTTTATTTGTTTCTTTCCTCAGAAAATTGCCGAGATCTGTGATACAGATCAATGTTACTACAAGAAATACACCTGGAATAATGATAACCCACCAGTCATTTGTAATCAGTGCTTTATTTGCCAGAGACAGCATACTCCCCCAGGAAAGTACATCCAGCGGAAGACCCAGGCCCAGGAAACTAAGTGTAGATTCCGTTGTCATACAGCTGCTGATACCGGATACCACAACAAACATGATTGCAGAAAGAAAATTCGGAATCAGATGTCTTCGCATCACATAGCCAAAATGTCCTCCTGTACTTCTCGCATACAGTACATACTCTGTATTCCTGATCTGGCGAACTTCCGTTCTTGTAATTCGGGCAAGTCCAAACCATCCGGTGATTCCGACTACAATTGACATGGATATTACATTTTCAGCCGGAAAAATTGCCGTTATAATCAGAACCATCAACATAGATGGAATTGCTCCACACATCTCTGTTATTCGCATCAATACAGCATCTGTTTTATCACCGGCAGTCCCGCTGACAGTCCCATAACTGATTCCAAGCACAGCAATGATCGCCGCTCCAAGAATACCGATCACCAGAGAAGAGCGACCGCCAAAAAACATAATCGAGTACAAATCCCGCCCCATAGAATCCGTCCCGAAGAAAAATTCTGTGTCCGGTGCTTTGCTTAGCGCCTCATAATAGTATCTGGAAGGATCATGATTCGTGATCAACGGAGCAAAAATACACCCCACAATAATCAACATCAATACAACCATCGACATGATCGGTTTCCCTTTAAGCCGCATACCCAGCGTTGGTTTCATGATCTTTGGTTCATGATGCATATAACCTGCACCAACCATTTCAAATCGCGTATCCTGATTTTTACTGTTTTCTACCATTTGACTATCTCCATCTCTTTCAAACGTGGATCGATTACCTCATTGACTGTCTGTGCAATAAAGCTGCTGGCAAATACTGCAAGGCCTGTTATTAAAACATCAACCATCAACAGGTTATAATCATGATACTTTGCTGCCTCAATCGCCAGATTTCCGATACCAGGATAATTAAACACTGATTCCACCACTACAGTACCCCCTGTAACATGCGGAATTGAGATAGCCATGATACTCACAATGGTAGGTGCTACATTTCTCAGACAATGCTTCCATACTATTTCTCTGCTTGTACATCCCTTCGATTTTGCCAGCAAAACATAATCTTTTCTCACTTCATCCAACAGCTTATTTCGGATCATATATGCGTAATACCATAAATGACTTGCTATCATAACAGTCAATGGCAATGCCAAATGCTGTATGCGGTTCACAAGACTTCCTTTCATCCCTATATCGTACGCTCCACTGCTTGGAAGCCAGCCAAGATTTACAGCAAAAATCAATACAAGTACAACTCCCAGCCAAAATCCAGGAGTATAATACAGAATTGTACCAATACGACAGATCAAACGGTCAAGTATTTTATCTTCATGCAGAGCACAGAACACAGCCAGTAAAGTTGCCAGAACAAACACCGCCACATAAGCTGATACACCTAAAATTAATGTATTTCCCAACAGAGGGGGGATCAGGGTCATTACAGGCTGTTTGTATTTGAAAGAAATGCCAAACTCTCCATGCAGTGCATTTCCAAGCCATCTGATATACTGAACGAACAGATTAGAGTCTAATCCTAACCTTGCTCTGGCTGCATCTATTTCAGCTTCAGACATACTGTCCAGTTTATCCCCATAAAATGACTGGAGGGGATCACCGGGTGCCAGTCTTGCTAAAATTAAAACTACGACAGAGAGAATCAACATTACCACAGCCAGCATTACCATTCTATTTATGATTTTTTTCATCAAACCGGAAGATTTCATCATTCGTCCTCCTGCTTTTCTTTGCTGCCGGTAAACATGGTCCATCCTGGCATATCTTCTGCATGAGACATTGTTTCCGGCATTTCTGTTACTGCTATATTCTTAAAATTTGCCGCCTGATATACTTTCACATACTCACTGCGTCCTGCTTTCGCAAGAGGAAGTTCAATACCACCCCCATAAAAGCTTTCACCTGAGGCAGGTTTCACATCCATCATTCTCATGAAGGATATCAGTTTTCCACCCGGTTTTAAAACTCTCTGCCATTCTTTTAATGCTTTTACCGGTTCCGGAAGTGTCCACATCACACGGCAATTTACAATAAAATCAAAACTGTTATCTGAAAACGGAAGATTTTCACATGCACCCTGAACGAATTTCACAGAGAGATTCCATTTAGATGCCTTGATACGTCCTAATTCCATCATCTTCTCTGCAAAATCGATGCCAGTCACCTCATACCCAAGCTTCGCCAGAAGAAGTGCCAGAAACCCGGTTCCCGTTCCCACATCGAGCACACTGGCATGTCCGTCACAACCAAGCGCTTTTTCCAGCTGTTCCGACCATATTGCCAAATCCTCAGTATTATGCTGTTCATCAAAATGCTCCGCTCTGTCATTCCAGTAGGACGATATCACATCTGCCTCGTTTTCTACAGGATCAAATAATTCTGTTTCCATTTACAATCCCTTCTTTTTAATTCTCATATGCAAAAATAATATGAATATCGAAAATAATATACCATCCCGTTTTGTACTAAACAAACGAATTATTGTAATGCTAATATATCTAAAAGGAATATCTGATGCAATTTGACAAAAAAAGTACACCCTGGCATATGATATCCAGAGTGTACTTTCAGTGAATTATTTGATTCTAATTCTAATGGGAGATTTCTTCTTTCCTAAATATTTATGGAGGTTTATTTGGAAAGAATCTAAGGATTCTCAGTAGATATATCCCTTCGATGTGTCTGATCATAACATATTATTCTTCTGTTGACAAACAACTAATTCTCATATAGTTAGTCCTTTTCGGAATATCTATATCATTACTTTGCATTAATATACTGTTTTATAAAAGATAAAAACTGTTTAGGCAGTTTCTCCAGAATACGATCATTTCGGAATATACAAATAAACCGGACTGTCTGTTCATCCCCTTCCAAGTGCTCCACATCACTGCACAGAGATTTTTCGTTATGACTCAAATATTCAGGGCTGATATTACTCAATTCTGTCCTTTGGAGAATCTCCCTCATAATATAATCACTGTTGGTGGAAATAACAACTTTCAGTTTCAAATTCGTCTCTTCATTTACCGGTCTGGATTTCCACAATGAAATTCCGGAATAGGAGTCTTTACTTCCCTGAATCAGGGGAATTTCAGACAGTGTTTCATCCCTTTTTTTCCCACAATAAAGCACTGTTCTTGTTCGTTTTAAAACATAATATCCTATATGGTTGGTCTGAAATATTTCCTGTAATTTTTCCAGTTGTGTCTCTTCAATGTATGCAAATCCCAGCTGATCCTGTGCATTAGAAATTCTGCGAATAATTTCATCAACAGGTGCGCTGATCATATAATACCTCTTTTTAGTTTCTCCGAACTGTATATAGTAATCACAAAAAGCAGATGCAAACCAGGAACTGGGTTGAAAAGAAACTCTCAGTTCCTCTGTATCTTCTTCGTCTGCGCAATCCAGAATTTTCGCACTGCATTCCATCATACTCAATGCATGTTTATATATCTGTCTTCCCTTTTCTGTTAATTCTATTCCATGCTGCTTTCTCTCGAACAACTTTTTCCCAAGTTCTTTTTCTAAAGAAGCAATTGTTTTACTGACATTTGACTGTGATGTGAATAATATCGAAGCTGCCTTACTAAATGAATGCGTCTGGGCACATGTGACCAGACACTGAAGCTGTCTCAATTCCATATCATTGTATCTCCATTCCAGTGATTACTCTAAATATGATTTTATCTTGCTATATTGATTTGTGCAATCATTTATTATGATCTTTACCTGCCAAAGATGCTTGCGTTTTTCCTCCGTACCCGTTTTTGCCTCTGCTTCCAGCTTCTGTCCATGCTTCCAAAGGCGTTCTCCCATCCTGCATCCTCTTCACCAAGCATTTTATCCAAAATCTGAAAAAGCAGCGTATATTGAAAACCATGACAGTTGGTTCATCTGCCAGCAAAAGCTTAGGACCCGAATCCAATGCAATGGCGATCATCACCCTCTGGCGCATTCCACCGCTTAATTCATAAGAATATGCGGACAAACGCTGTCCTGCATCAGCAATTCCCACCATCTTCAGAAGTTCTTCTGCCCTTTTTTTCTTATCAGCTCTGCTCATTGTTTTTGGCAGGCACTCCGTAATTTTAATGCACGTATATGGATGGATCTTTTATTCCCACAGTTTCTGCAATTAAATCAATGGATGTCTGGTCATATACCTGATATCTATCAGGAATATTACGCCTAATATACGTTAGGAATTCAATATACCATTAAAAATAATCACATCAAGCCTTCATCATTGTTGTTCAATATTAACGATACAAAAAAGCGTACCACTATTTCTGATGATATGCCTCTCTGCTGCCTGGCTTCCTGGCACATTTTTGCGAAGCAACCTTTTCAATAAAAAAGGACACTGTAAAGTGCCTTTTTTTCTTTTCGTATTTATCTTACCTTTCTGCTATGTGGAGTCTATCTCCCCTGCTCCGGAGCATTTTTCCCGTTTTCATCCGAGATTCCATACAGTTTTAAATATTTGTCCCTTTCCTTTGGGTCACGGGTTACAAGGTTGATCTCATCCAGCCTGCCATCACGCATCAGGCACTGGATCAGGGTACTGAATTCGCTCATTGCTTCGGCTTTTCCTTCAGCTTTTCCTTCAGCTTTTCCTTCATTAAATAACCTTTCTGATTCCAGTTCCAACACCTTACCGCCCATAACATCACCTATTCCTTTCTTTACTGTTGTCTGCCCGCGGAAGATATAATTCGCTATCTTTACAATCAATGCTGACAGGTCTGCATAAAGCATGGACCGTCCGTCCTCTGTGGCTTCCTTTTCCAGATGCCGTCGGATATCCTCGTATTCCAGAAGCAGCCCCTTCAGCTTGCCATTTGTTTCACCCCTTCTGATTTTATTATACATTTCATCTGGCAGGTTTGCAATACCGGCCATCCGTGTTACCCTGATATTTTTCCCAGTTTCTGGAGCAGACACCGAACTCGCAGGAAGGGAACAGCAGAAATCTCTTCTTAGGTTCTTTTTTCAGGAAAAATGTACCGCTCTGCCCGTCTATTTTTTCCGTGGCCACCCATGGCCCTTTGATCTTCAGATAAAAAGGAGCATTCTGTATCCTGGTTTCATCTGTCTCGTTGATAAAATCCGAAAATTCATCGGATCCCTCCTCCTCCGCCTTCACCAGATTGCGGAACCATTTCATCTTCATGAGAAATGCCGGATACTTCCCGGAGTATTTTGCCGTATCGTCCTCCGGCTCCACATCCATCGTTTCGCCGTACTGTCTGACTCCCAGGATATCTGTCACGTCCTGCTCCGGCTGATAGTCTCCCTGCGGCAGGATCGACAATGGAAATACGATGCCCTGGCTGATGACTCCGCCCATCTTCATGGTTTTGATCCTGAAATTCGTTCTTCTTCACAATGACATTCCATCCGTCTGCCTCCGCCGGCAGGATCCTGTCTTTTCCTTTTATCGGCATCAGCTGATGCTCGCCAGCTTTCTTGGCATCTCTTTCACTCCTCCCACAATTTCTGGAACTCATCCCAGTTGTCATTCTCCTCCTGCTCCGGTCCTTTATCATAGTTCGAATCTGTTTCTTCGCAGTTGATTCATCATCAATATAGCACTTATTTTATGGGAAGTATATAGTTATTTCTTTAATATGAGTAATGTTACGGCTCTTTGCGGAGTATAAAAACAGCAGGTGGAAAACCACCTGCCTGATACGTTTATTCTATAATTGCATTTTGGGGCAGCTGTCGCTGCAAACAGAGTAAACAACCACATGTTTGTCACATCTCCCTCGTCAGATCCTTTACCCATTTATACTTTTTATAATGGATCATGACCCAGGGAATCTTGCCGACCTCGTCCAGACAGGTACATGCGTACACCACCAGCACGGGCCAGTTCAGCAGGAATGTGCCTGCTGCCGCCAGCGGAATGGCGATGCCCCACATGGTGACTGCCAGACTGTACATGTCAAACATGGTATCGCCGCCTGCAGCAAAGATACCGTTGATGACAATGGTATTAATGGCCCGCCCTATCATATAGATGGACATGATCACCATCATGCCGATCAGATAATCCTGGGCTCCCTCTGTCAGCTTCACGAAGTGAAGGACTGCCGGTGTCACTGCCAGCATGATCAGTGTGGAGAAGGCTCCGCAGATGAATGCCAGCTTCACGAGGCGGTCTCCGTACAGCTTCCCTTTTTTCAGATCGCCGGATCCCAGCTCATTTCCTACCAGGATCCCGCCGCCGCTGCTGATACCATTGCACAGGCAGCAGATCAGATCACGCACCACTGCAGCCACGGAATTGGCTGCGGTCGCATCCGTTCCCATATGTCCCATAAACGCGGAATAGGATGTGAAACCGACCCCCCAGAACAGGCTGGCTCCCAGCAGCGGAAGCAGACATTTCCTGAAATCTGCTGCCAGCAGACGGTTCCTCTTGAAAAAACGACTCCAGTCGGGACGTATATAACCCTCCCGGTAAGAGCAGGCCACACACCAGATCAGCTCCACGATCCGGGCGATCAGGGTCGCCAGCGCAGCTCCCTGCACTCCCATGGCCGGAAGCCCGAAAAGTCCGAAAATAAATACGGCGTTCAGCACAATATTGATCAGCACCGCACCCGTACTGATCCTGGCTGTCTGGGACGCATGTTCGCTGATCTTCATCACTCCAAGATAACACTGGGAGATACCGGTCAGAAGATAGGACCATCCTGCCACCTTCAGGTAGCGGATACCGATGGTGATCAGCGCTTCCTCATTCGTGAAGATCAGCATCAGATACCGCGGAAAAAATACACACCCGATAAAAAACAGAATGGAGGTCAGACCGCAGTACCGAAGGCTCATGCAGAAGATATCATTGACTGTCCTGGTATCCTTTTTCCCCCAATACTGCGCTCCCAGAATCAGCGCTGCCACCACCACGGATGACAGGATCATATTCTGGATGAACTGGATCTGGGTCGCCAGTGACACGGCGGACATGGCATTCTGTTCCACGCTTCCCAGCATGATGGCGTCGGCTGCCGCCACGGAAGCCAACATCAGGCTCTGCAGAGCGATGGGCGCCGTGAGCTGAAGCAGTTTCCTGTAAAATACTTTGTCGGAAAATAATCTCTCTCTCATTTGTAACTTGTACCAATCTTATCTATTTCAATACAACCTTCACGCTCTGCGCTCCGGCTGCGATCACTTCTTCCTGTACCTTCTCACCCAGGCAGATGGAAAGTGCGATCTCACCTGCCGGCTGTGCCAGACTGACAGTAATTTCATCGCCGTTCTTGACTGCGGTGATGGTATTTACGGTCTGTCCCTTGGTATCGACCATGCGGCATACGGCCGGGCATCCTTCCACCGGCTGATACAGACGGAGGGATACGCCGTCCATGTAGTCGTAATCCGGACGGTGATCGTTTGCTCCCATGGCAAGCAGTGTATTCTCACGGACGAACAGCGGCAGTGAGAAGTAATCATAGGTGTCTTTGTTCCAGCCGCCTCCCTGACGGACTTTGCCGGACAGCAGATGAGTCCAGGTACCTGCCGGAAGGTAGAAATCGGATACTCCGTCTTCTCTCAGGATCGGGGCCACCATCAGGGATTCACCCAGCATATACTGGGTATCCAGATAAGAGGTTCCCGGATCTTCGGTAAATTCGAATACCATCGGACGCATCACCGGAGTGCCTTCTTCATGTGCTTCCACTGCCTTCGCATACAGATACGGCATCAGACGGCATTTCAGCTTTGTAAAGAATGCAACTACATCACAGGATTCCTCATCAAAGAGCCACGGCACACGGTAGCTGCCTGATCCATGCAGACGGCTGTGGGTGGAGAGAAGTCCGAAGGCTGCCCATCTCTTGTACAGATCCGGTGTAGCTGTGCTCTCAAATCCGGAAATATCATGGCTCCAGAAGGAGAAGCCGCTCATGGCGAAGGACAATCCGCCGCGCACGGTCTCAGCCATGGACGGATAGTTGGCAAAGCAGTCGCCGCCCCAGTGTACCGGGAACTGCTGTCCGCCTGCGGTGGCACTTCTGGCAAAAAGTACTGCCTCCTGCTCGCCCTTTACTTCCTTCAGAAGATTGAACACAGTCTTGTTGTACAGGTATGTATAGAAATTATGCATCGCATGAGGATCGCTTCCGTCATGGTAAACCACATCCACCGGAATCCTCTCACCGAAGTCGGTCTTGAAGCAGTCCACGCCACAGTCAAGGATCGTGCGGAGCTTATCTGTGTACCATTTCACCGCATCCGGATTCGTGAAGTCCACGAGACCCATACCAGCCTGCCAGTTGTCGGTCTGCCATACGCCTCTGCCGTCCGCACGCTTCAACAGATAACCATTCTCCATACCCTCACGGAAGAAGTCCGTGCCCTGAGCGATGTAAGGATTGATCCAGACACAGATCTTCAGACCCTTGTCATGATACCGCTGCAGAGTGCCGCGGATATCCGGGAAGCACTCTTCGTCCCACTCAAAATCGCACCAGTGGAATGCTTTCATCCAGAAACAGTCAAAGTGGAATACGGAAAGCGGAATATCGCGCTCCAGCATACCATTGATAAAGGAGCTGGTGGTCTCCTCGTTGTAGTTGGTCGTAAAGGAGGTGGACAGCCACAGCCCGAAGGACCATGCCGGCGGCAGGGCCGGACGTCCGGTCAGAGCCGTGTACTCGTTCAGGATCTTCTTCGGGGTCGGACCGTAGAAGAAGTAGTAGGAGATCAACTCACCCGGAACGGAGAATCCTACATACTCTACCTTCTCGCTGGCAACCTCAAAGGAAACATTGTCTGTGCTGTCCACCAGCACACCGTATCCGCGATTCGTCATATAAAACGGAATACTCTTGTAGGCGATCTGAGATGCCGTACCTCCGTCCTCATTCCAGGTATCCACGACCTGTCCGTTCTTTACGAATGCAGTAAACCGCTCACCAAATCCATAGACACACTCTCCTACGGACAGAGAGAGCTCATTCATCATATAAGGCTGATACTGCTCGGTCAGGTAATTGTCTGCCGGAAGCATGGTGCTGGGCTGACGATCCCAGCGGATGCAGCCGAGGTTGCGGAAATTGCAGGTGGTCAGCACCTTTCCGTCCGCCTCAAACGCATAAGAGAACTGCTTCCGGTTCACACGTACCTGCACCTCTCCAGCATCCAGAAATGCTTCTTCCTCCGTAATTACGACCTTTGCATCCTCTACAATGCCCTCTGTCTTTTCGAACTGCGGAAGATGATTGTCATATCCTTCGTAGTGCCATGCTTTCACGGAGATCACTCCTGCGCTGCGTGCCACAAACTCAATGGTGATGGTGGGCATATTCAGCGTATCTCCCCGCTGAGCAATTCTGGTCACCGGGCACACAAGCCGCATGCCGCCGGGAATACGGTCTACCGTATATGCCTCTGCGGCAAATAATCCATTGGCGCGCTCACTGCGCAGCCAATATCCTTCTGTAAACTTCATAATACTGACTCCCTTCTGTTGAATTTACGTAACTGTTCACAACATTTAAGAGTATCCGCTCATGGATTTCTCTCGCCTGTCTGATATGTCCTTTTTATCACAATAATGCAAAAAAGTATTCCCCTTTTTTCTTATTTTATTGTCATTTTTTATCTTTCTGTTCAAATATATGCCAATATTAATTTCTTTTCCCCGACCGATATCTGGCAGGTGTTGTTCCGTATTCTTTTTTAAAGGTCTCGATAAATGATTTCACATTGGGAAATCCACAGTCAAATGCAATCTGTGTAACAGATTTTTCGCTCTCCTCCAGTTCTTCTCTCGCATGACAGATTCTGATACTCATAAGGTAGCTGTGGAATGTCTGTCCGGTGGATTGTCTGAAAAAACGTGAAAAATAAGATGGTGTCATTCCCATCACCTCACCCATCCGCTCTATCGAGACAGGATTGTCGTAATTTTGTTCCATGTAGGTGATGGATTGTTTGATCCGACCTACCACTTCCGTTCTTTTCCCCACACCGGCAGGTGTACACTTCAGCTCCCTGCATTCCCGCAGCAGGATCAGGCAGATCTCACGCAGCAGCACTGACAGTTCCAGTTCATAGTAGTCTTTTTTTCCCGCATATGCTTCGCCGCAGGCCAGTATGAGATCCGCCAGCTTTTTTTGCTGAACGCTGCCTTTTTCGAACCGGAAGCAATAGGAGTCCAGATCCGGACAATATTCCCGGAGCAGCTGATCGGAAAGCAAAACAGTGACAGACCGCATCGTCTCGCCGCTTGCATCCGTCTCATGCAGCTCATCACTGTTCACAAAGAAAATCTCACCCGGACGAACTTCTGCATATTCCTGTCCGATCCGTCCCCTGATGCAGCCCTCCAGCACCAGATCGAACTCCAGGTTGTGATGCCAGTGCAGCGGATACCGCAGCTTATCCAGCCCCGATCCACCATAATAGATCCGGGCAGGAATCCCGTCTTCCGTCCTCACCTGCTCATGATAATACTCCATAACAGCCCTCTCTACCAATCCCTGTTGCCAAAAGGCCGCAGTGAAAGATATCCTGCCTTTCACCACGGCCCTGTTACAATCAAAAAGTTACAAAACCAGCTGTCTGCCTCAGACATATCCAATGCGTCTGACCTCGGAATGGACAGTCATGAAATATGTCTGACAGGAAAGGACATCTCATGTCCTGCACCTGCAGACATATTCCATGACTATCCAGGCCGGCGGCAGCATGCGTAGATATGTCTGAGACAGACAGCGTCGCTTACGTGAACAGAACGAACTCACCCCTTAACAGCACCGGCCACCATACCCTTGATGATCTGCTTGCTGAATGCAAAGTACAGCACGATGATCGGGGACATAGTGATCAGCATGGCTGCCATCTGCTTCGGATAATCCGATGCGAACTGACCCTTGAACTGTGTCAGCGCCAGCGGTACTGTCTGAAGTCCTACATCCTTGATCAATACCAGTGCGAATGAGAATTCATTCCAGCAACTGAAGATCTGGATGATGGCTACTGTGACAAGGATCGGACGGCAGATCGGGAATATAATGTGCCATAAGGTGTAGGAGAAAGAGCTTCCGTCAATGGAGGCTGCCTCTTCCAGCGCCACCGGCACACCATGTACGTACCCCTCCACCAGGAAGATACCCATAGGCAAACCAAAGGATACGTAAGGAAATATCAGTGTGAACCAGCGGTCGGAAAGTCCGCACTGCTTGAATACGACATAAATCGGTACCAGAAGGGAATGGATCGGGATCAGCATTCCCATCAGGAACATCAAATACAGAAGGCGGTTGCCTTTAAACTTTACTCTTGCAAGTATGTATCCCACAATAAAGCTGAACAGCACGATCAGGATAATGGAAATACCTGTGGTGCGTACACTGTTCCACATGGACTGTCCCAGATGATAATCCGAGTTGGTCAGGATACGGATATAGTTGATCAGTGTCGGATTCTTCGGCAGACCAATAATGTCCGCATTGAAGGCACGTTTCTCTTTCAGAGAGGAGTAAACCATCCAGATGATCGGAAAAATACAGGACAGTGAGAAAATAAGCAAAACCGCATTCATCAGGAATCCCACGATTCCTTTTCTTACTTTATGTGTACCTTGATTCTTCATATGATTATGCCTCCTTCTCTCTTGTCAGGTATTTGATCAATCCCTGAGAACCGCCGATTACCAGCAGTGACAGAACGAAGATCGCAACTGAGATACAGCTTCCGTAACCCATATTGGTCTGCTGGAAGGATACCTGATATCCGTACATGGCCATAACCATGGAGGCCGTACCAGGTCCGCCCTTCGTCATAACGTAAATATTATCGAATGCCTTCATGTTACCAGCGATACAAAGCGTGGTACATACCAGCATAGTATTCTTAATCAGTGGGAGTGTAATGTGAAGTGCCTGCTGCACGCCATTTGCTCCGTCAATTTCCGCACTCTCAAAGATATCGGTGCTGATCGCCGAAATCGCGGAAAGAATAATTACCATATAATATCCGATATACTGCCAGATCAGAGGAATGGATACCAGCAGCATGACAAGTCCGGTCTCATTGAGCCATACCTTACACAGCTCCGGATGACCGATCTTCTTGAGGAACCAGTTTAATATACCATAGTTGTTGTGATAGATCATATTCCAGATCAAACCAAGACATACGGCTGAGATCGTACTCGGGAAAAATCCGAAAGTACGGTGCATTCCCTTGAACTTCACCAGCTTGGAATTAACCATCATAACCAGAATAAATGCAATACCGATCTGTCCGATGATACATGCGATTACAAGATAAATATTATGCCCGAACGAAACCCAGAACGTATTATCATGGAACAGCTGAATATAATTGTCGATGCCGATAAAAGTCTTCCGAGGACCGCCCTTCCATTCAAAGAAGCTGTATACAAGAGCTGTCACAAGCGGTACAAATACGGTAAACACAAACATCGCTACCGGAACCAGCAGATAAAGCAGTATGGTTCTGGTCTTTGGCTTAATAGAAGTTAACATTCTGCAGTCCTCTCCTTCCCTTTTATCCGGTCTGCTGTCATCAATAAAACATCTTTTACGTCTTACCTTTGTGCAGAGCCGAAATACATCTGCGAAACATTTCGTTCATCAGGAAAGACCGTCCTGCCCACTGCCGCGGGCAGGACGGTCCATCATCATTCCTGTTTCGCAAAAACGATATTAATAGTTTGCTTCGTAAGCTGCCTGAGCATTAGCTGCAACTTCTTCCGGAGTGATCTCACCGTTCATCAGAGTCTGAAGGTCTGTGTTAAGAACTGACCATACAGCGCTGTTGATGTAGGAATCATAGATCTCGCACGGCTCTGTGTCAACATATGACCAGTTGTAGAAGTCCTGAGTGATCTGATCGAACTTGGAAAGGTCAACTTCACCTGCAGAAGTAAGTCCGCCAAGTGCATAGTTCTCAGCAACGTATGTGGAGAATGCCGGTCCGGTTACTTCCTGTGCCAGGTCGATTGCTGCTGCCAGCTTGTCCGGATCGTCAGCAAGTGCCGGGTTGATTGCTACGGCATAACCAAGACCGATGTTCTGAGATGTCGGAGCTTCTGTAGCGTCTGCCGGCTGCGGAAGAACTGCAAATCCCATGTTGTTGTATTTCTCTTCATTGTCTGCAAGAAGAGCTGCTGCGATGTAGGACTCGTCCCAGTTACCGCCGATGAATGCTGCAGCATCACCGGAGATGTAGTACTCACGTGCATCCTCGTTTGTAACTGCGTTGAAGTCTGCATTGAAGATAGATGTCTCTGTGAACAGTCTCTGTGTCTCAGCAAGAGCCTTTACGAATGCTTCGTCTGTGAAAGCAGCGCCGCCCTTGTCGATCAGGCTCTGGAACCAGTCCGGACCTGTGTATCTGTTGCCCAGTGTGGAAAGGAAACAGGAGTTTGCCTGCCACTGTCCGCCGTTACCAAATGCTACTGTGGTGATACCCTGCTCATTGAAGTACTCAGCAGCTTTCTCAACATCTTCCCATGTGCTCGGGAATGCATCGAAGCCGGCTTCTTTCCACATAGCCTTATCGTAGATCACTACTGTACAGGTACCGCCTGTCAGTACCGGATAACCATAGATCTGGTCGCCAACCTTGAACGGTGTGAAGTAAGACTCTGTATAGGAATCATAGTACGGTGATGCCTTGATGGTATCTGTCAGATCCATAATCAGTCCCTGATCTGCCCATGCGATGGTGTTCATACCCTGAAGCAGGAATACATCCGGAAGGTCGCCGGCTGCTGCCAGTGTGGCGATCTGGGTCTTGTACTCAGCATTTGCAAGTACGTTCTGGTTCAGAGTGATGTCCGGATGTGCCTCATCCCATGCTGCCAGTACAGTACGGAATCCATCGGATCCGCCGTTGCCCTCTGACTCCTCGGATGTTGAGTAGTGCATAATCTCAAGCTCTCCGCTGTATGCCAGATCGTTCTGTGCTACTTCTGTTGCTGCACTTGCGGTCATGCCGAGGGATGCTGCCATCGTTGCTGCAAGTACGGTGCTGATTACCTGTCTCTTTTTCATGTTGTTTCCTCCTTTAAAATAATTGCTTAATTGAATACATATTTATCTGCTTTGCAGGCAATGCCTGCAAGAACATACTTAAGAATCTGTGTCCCGGCTATATACGCCTGACGGTCTGGCCTGTCAGAAGCTTTCCCTTCACCATATGAATATCCGGCGCTGTCGTCATGGGATGCTCGATCTCCTCGATCAGGCTGTCCGCTGCCAGTTTCCCCAACTGCTCCGTATCCTGAGCAAAGGTGGTGAGCCTGGGCTCTTCATACTGAGCCGCCCGGATACCGTCAAATCCCACAACCGAAATATCTGCCGGAACCGAAAGACCTTTCGCTTTGATCGCATTGATCCCTCCGAAACAGGCCACGTCGTCCGGATATAAAATACAGGTGGGCGGCTCCTCCAGTCCAAGGAATTCCTCTGTCAGCCGGTAGGCCAGCTCAATGTTCCGGTACAGTCCTTCCCGGACGTATCCTTCTTTCACCGGAATGCCCGCCTGCTCCATATTTCTGTAAAAGGATGCAAGACGGTAACGTGTCACACGGCTGTAATCACCGTATATGTAGGCGATCCTCCTGTGACCCTGACCGATCACATACTGCATCAGCTGATCCATCCCGTCCTCATTGTCTGAGAGGATCGCTGTCCGGTTGTCTGCCACATAGTCAATGGTCACTGTCTTCACATTACTGTGAAGGAGCTCCTGAATCTGGGGATTCCTGTAATCGAAACAGGCGATCGCCACTCCGTCAAATCCGCGGTACCTTGCCCGCTCCAGATATGACATCTCGGAACTTGTCGTATTCAGAAAGGTCACATCAAAGCCTTTCCGTTCGGCCTCAAGCTTGAAGCTCTGCAGGACTCCCGCAAAGAAATCATGGGTCAATCCGCTTCCTCCTGCGTCATCAAACAGAACTCCGATGTTGTAACTCCGGTTGGTCTTAAGATACCTGGCAGAAAGATTGGGCAGATACCCCATCTCATCCGCTTTCTGTCTGATCTGCTGCTTTGTGCTCTCCCTGATGTCTCTGTGATCACTCAATGCTTTGCTGACAGTTGCTACAGATACTCCGCAGGCTGCCGCAATATCCTTCATGGAAACCATGCCTTTCTCCTCGCTCTTGTTTAATCTGCATTTACTTAATCGTTTTCTTTCTTTTATTAAACAGCATTTTTACCTGTTTGTCAATGACTTTTTATGTACTATTAACTTTTTAGTAAATATATTCAAATTAATCTTTATATTTTTGTACATATTTAACATATCAAATTCTCTCTCTAATGTAGTTGTATGAAATATTCTGTCTTTTTCTTTAGAATTTCTATTTTTTCTGTATGTTTCTTGTTTTTATATTTAAACGTTTTCTGTACTTTTTCGAAATATTATTTCGAAAAAGTACAGAAAAATGCAGAAATCATTTTCTGAAAACGTTTTCTAAAATTCCGGTTCTTTTCGATTCAGAAACTGATTTGAAATATTACTTTGATGCTCACAGATCCTCAGAGCAATGTACACCGCCGGGTCGAACCGCAAAAAAAGCAGGGACACATGCCAAACATGCATATCCCTGCTCTTTGTTTCCCTGCAGATCTATCTCTGTCTTACTATGACTTAGTTGGAGGCACTCAGATATTTTTCAATCTTATCCACTGCTTCCGCTTCATCCGCACCGTTTGCGGACACTACAACGGTCTCCCCAGCTGAAAGTCCAAGAGTCATCATACCCATAATGCTCTTCGCATTGACGGTCTTTCCGCCCTTGCTTTCCACATAAATCTCACTGTCAAACTGGCTCGCCACCTGTACAAGCATAGCAACTGGTCTTGCCTCTAAACCACTGGCAAGTTTGATCGTGATCTCTTTCTTAGTCATAATAGTTCTCCTCCTTACTTTGCCTTAGCTCCTCAGCCAGCTGGCTTATCTTACGAAGCCTGTGATTTACTCCGGACTTGCCTATGGAAGGATTCAGCATCATGCCAAGCTCCTTCAGTGACGCATCCGGATTCTCCAGACGGAGCTGTGCGATATCTGCCAGGCCCTCCGGCAGTGTGCCGAGTCCCCTGACCTTATCCAGATATCGGATATCTTCTACTTGCTTTACGGCTGCATTCACAGTCTTGTTGATATTCGCCGCCTCACAGTTGACTTTGCGGTTTACTTCATTGCGCATCTCCCGCACGATCCGGATATTCTCAAGCTTCATCAGCGACACGTGTGCCTCCATGATGTTCAGCATATCCACGATCTGCGCACCCTCTTTGATATACACAATATAGTACTTTTTTCTCTTTACGATCTTGGCATCCGGTCCGAAAGGACGGATCAGCATCCGGAGCTGCTCTGCCCTGGCTTCTGACGTGCAGGATATCTCAAAATGATAGGATTTCACCGGATCACTGATGGCCCCCGCCGCCAGAAAAGCTCCCCTGATAAATGCACGTCTGCAGCAGGACATCTGTACCAGCAGCTGATTGGCCGGGGACACCTGCTCGGAAATCTCTCCATCCTGCTGCAGGATCTTGACTGCCTGAAGCACACGTATCGCATCATCATGCCTTTTCACCAATATTGTAAATATCATATTACCGCGCCCGTCTCTCTTCTGAAGGCGAACCGAAACATCACTTCTTATATTAAATGTTTTTTGCAATAATGTAAAGCACTTTCTTGCGACAGATTGGTTTTCTGTATGAATTCTCAGCGAATAACGGTCTGTCGCGGAGATGCATATATCTCCGCACATCCCGATCAGTGCAGCCATCTCTGCCAGCTGACAGTGACGAGCCGTACTGACCTGCCGGGATAGTTCTTCCTTCACCTCACTTGAAAATGACATTCCCCTCACTCCATTCTATTTTCTGACATCCCGATGAACGATCTTCAGACCATAGCCTGCGTTTCCCTGCAGATATTCATACAGGCTTCCGGCAAGCGTCACAGACCGGTGTTTGCCCCCGGTGCATCCGATACTGATGACCAGCTGATTTTTTCCCTCCGCCACATAATTCGGCAGCAGAAAATCCACCATATCCTTCAGTTTTTTCAGAAACTCGTGAGTCAGGTCAAATCCCAGCACGTAATCACGTACCTCCTGATCCAGCCCGGTCTTGTGCTTCAGATTATCAATATAATAGGGGTTGGGCAGAAAGCGGACATCAAAGACCAGATCCGAGTCCTCCGGTATTCCGTATTTAAAACCAAAGGACAGGATCGTAATATAAATATTCTGATATTCCTGACTGCCTGTAAATATTTTTTCTATCTCTGCCCGCAGCTCACGCACCAGCAGATTCGAGGTATCCACGATGTAATCTGCCTGCTTTTTCAGAAACGACATCTTCCCGCGCTCTTCTGTGATCCCGTCCTCCACTCTGCCATCCCGGGCGAGAGGGTGGCTGCGGCGGGTCTCTTTGTATCGGCGCACCAGAGCCGCGTCATTGGCGTCCAGATACAGGATCTCATAGGCAAGGCCGTTTACCGTAAGCCTCTCCAACACCCCCTGCAGGCTCTCGATCTCTCTTCCGCTCCGTATATCCACTCCCAGAGCCACTTTGTTATATTCGGTCTCCGAGGTATTTGCCAGCTCTGTAAATTTCTCCAGAAGAGGGATTGGTATATTATCCGCGCAGAAATAACCGATATCTTCCAGTATTTTTAATACGGTACTTTTTCCGGCACCGGACATGCCGGTCACTATCACAAACCTCATCGTCAGTCAAATTCTCCCACCATCTTAATCTCAGGCTCCAGCGTCACGCCGTATTTTTCCCGGACGATCTGCTGCACCTGACGGATCAGCTGACGGACATCCTCTGCCGTCGCATCTCCCCTGTTGACCACAAAGCCACAATGCTTTTCTGATACCTGGGCGCCCCCGCAGGAAAAGCCTCTCAGACCTGCATCCATGATCAGCTTGCCGGCAAAATAACCCTCCGGTCTCTTGAAGGTGCTTCCCGCACTGGGCAGATCCAGCGGCTGTTTGGAAACACGTTTTTCTTTCAGTTCTTCCATCTGCTGACGGATCTGCTCCGGATCTCCAGGCTCCAGATGAAGCTTCGCCTCCAGGACAAGATATTTCTTTTTTGCAATAATACTGGTCCGGTATCCCAGCTCCAGCTCATCTGCTCCAAGGGTCAGCACTTCGCCATTCTGATCCAGCACCCGCACTTCCCGCAGCACATCCTTCATCTCACCGCCGTAGGCTCCGGCATTCATCACTGCCGCCCCGCCCAGCGTCCCGGGAATCCCGGAGGCAAATTCCAGACCTGTAAGACCGCAGGCGAGAGCTTTTCTCGCAAGAGCAGAAAGAAGTATTCCGCTCCGGGCCGTCAGGTCCGTCCCTTCCACCGTCACTTCCCCATAATTTTTAAAGAGCTGCATCACGACGCCGCGGATCCCTGCGTCTGCCACCAGGAGATTGCTGCCATTCCCCATGATAAAAAGAGGAACCTGCTGTTCCCGGCAAAGTCTCACCACCTGACAGATTTCTTCTTCTGTCCGGGGCATCACAAAAATATCTGCCGGTCCGCCAATGCGAAACGTCGTATGTTTTTTCATGATCTCGTCTTTCCAGACCTGTCCGCTGCCAAGGGCAGCAGATAATGCATCAAATAATCTCTGCATAATATCCTCTTTCTCTTTTTTCTATTTTTCTGTGATCATTCCGCTGCGGCGAATGCTGTCCACCGCCTCCTGAAGTCCTTCCGGCGGAAGTACCAGCGCCATCCGGACGTAGCCTTCTCCCAGGCTGCCGAAGCTGCTGCCCGGCACACAGATGACGCCGGAGCGCTCCATCAGCTCCATACAGAACTGTACGGAATCCGTATAGCCTTCCGGCAGCGGCGCCCACACAAACATCGTGCCTTCGCTGTCCGGAACATTCCACCCGATCTCACGCAGTCCCTGGCAGAGCGTGTGATTACGCACCTCGTACTCCTCACACTGTCTCTTCACACCCTCAAAAGGACCGTTCAGCGCTGCGATCGCGCCGTACTGCACCGGCAGGAAGATGCCGTAATCAAACTGGGTACGGAGCTTTTTAAAGGTCTGAATGATCTCCCGGTTGCCCACTGCAAAGGACATGCGGGCTCCTGTGTAATTGAATGTCTTTGAGAGGGAATAGAACTCAATTCCCACGTCCATGGCTCCTTCATAAGACAGGAAGGAACCGCCCTCTCTGCCTCCGAATACCAGATCCGCATATGCATTGTCATGCAGTATGATGACATCGTATTTCTTTGCAAAAGCAACCAGCTCTCTGTAAAAGGAATCCGGGGCCACTTTGCAGACCGGATTGCCCGGGTAATTTACCACCATAAATCTGGCCCGGCGGGCAATCTCCTCCGGGATCTCATCCAGCTTCGGCAGAAAATGATTCTCTGCATACAGAGGATATTCCCATACCTCGGCGTCACAGAGCTGAGGTCCGATGCTGAAAATGGGGTATCCCGGATTCGGTACCAGCACCAGATCCCCCGGATCACAGAGCGCCCAGGCCAGATGTGCCATGCCTTCCTGAGAACCATACAGTGCCATGATCTCTGAGGTATCCAGCGTCAGATCAAATCTGCGTCTGTAAAATCCCTGGACCGCCTCCAGCAACTCCGGAAGCTCCACCAGAGCATACTTATAATTCTCCGGCTTCCCGGCAGCCTCCGCCACCGCATCGATGATATGCTGCGGCGGCCGGAAATCCGGTGTCCCCACAGACAGATTGTAGATCTTCCGTCCCTGCTTCGCCAGCTCATTCTTTTTTTCATTCAGAACTGCGAAAATGCCTTCCTCAATGCTCTGTGCTTTTTTTGAAAAATGAAATTCCATGATGTATATCCTCCGTTGTCTTTTCCTGCTAATGGTTATCTTTCCCTGATGTATCTGATACTTCCCTGCGGGATCCTTCATCTTCACACGCATCCGCTGATTCTCCGTACGGCCTTTCCGGGTCTTTCCACATATCCGCTTCTCCGCGGAGATCTGCTGTGACTTCTTCCTGCAGCGAGTCCTCTGCCGGCTCCCAGTTGCCGATCTCTTTCCAGGCATCCTCTGACGCTTCCTCTGCCAGACGGTCATGCCACTCGTCATCCTCTTCCGGCTCCTCCCGTTCTTCCGTTTCTGCCTCCTCTTTTCTCTTCCGGTACACAGAGTCTGTCATCTCCGAACTGCCGTCCCCGGATCCCAGGCGCCGTTCCAGAACAGATGAAAGGAAATAAAGAAGCGCGCACAAAAGGCTGAGCAGACTGCCAGTCCAGAGGCCTGGAGAGGTATACTTCATGCGGATCGTATGGCTGCCTGACTCCAGATGCACTCCCATAAGAGCCTTTCCGATACAGTCATACTCTGTCTTCTCTCCATCCACCCAGATTTCCCATCCCTCATCATAAGGAATGGTCAGCAGCATCGTACCTGCTTCTTTGACGCCAATATTACCGCTCACCAGATTTCCGGACACCTGCACATCCGTCATCTCGCTCTCCGAAAGCTTATCGATCACCTGCTGATATGCCTCATTGGAACACGTATAGACCTCCGCCCTCACACTTGTCTGAGTATCCTTAAGTTCCACGGTAAAATCTGCCAGATCACTGGAAACACTGCTGTTGATCACATAGAGATGATCCGTATAATCACTGAAGCTTTTCGTGTACTCCGGTGTATTCAGATCGATCTTGGCCACCCTGGTATCGATGCAGAGATACACCTGCTTATTCTCAGGAATGCGGATCCCGTAATTTTCTCCGTCCTCCATCTCAATATAGCGGTCCAGCACGAAAATCGGATCACAGCCGGCGGCAAGCTCCACAAAGCTGTTCTGCACCTGAAGGGGTTCGGATGCTTCAATATCCCAGTCCTTAATGGAATCCTTTACCATGAATCCAATAGAAAGGGCATTGTCATTTTTGTACAGCGTCAGTTCACCGTCCTCCGCCAGCCTGCGGAACTGGTACATGGTATTGGCCAGTTTGGAGGGAGACGCCAGATATTTGATGCCGAATACGTCATTCATCAGCTTGGTGACACCGAGATACCCGTTTTTGTTGGTGCGGGCTTCGATTCCCAGGCTGTCACAGAGATCAATCACGGAATCCTGCATCGTAGAATTGAACATGACCAGAGCATTTCCTCCCACGAACATGGTGACATTCCGCATCCTCTGACGGTCTACTTCACTTCGGAAAAAGGTATCATCCTCCTGCTGCGCCATCAGTGCCTGATAAGATGTCTGATCTGCCACATACGTACTTCGTGTGACACCGCCGTTGGCCAGAATCCCGTGGATCCCGTTGGCCGCCACCTCCACAAATGCCACCGCTCCCACGATCCCGCAGTACAGTGCGGGTTTCAAAAGCTTCATATATCGTCCGAGCAGGGCCAGGCCAAGCCACAGCACCAGAATGCCGAAAGTCAAGAAACAAATGTAATCCTCCAGCTCCCCATAGCCGGTGTAATAGACCCATCCGACAAATGCCAGCGGCACTGCAAAGGAAAACAGGATCTGGATCAGATGAAAGCTGCGGATATGCCCCAGCGCGTCATAAGCCATGATCAGCAAAATGGCAATATAAATAAAAGCAAAACGGTTCGGCAGACCATTCTGGACATGGAACCCGTGCCAGATATAATTAAGTATATTCATGGAAAAACTCAGCAGCAGCAGCGCTGTCAGTCCATAATGAGCCAGCCTCTCACGAAGTTTGATCCTGGAATCAGACAGATACAGAATCGCCAGCGGAATCACCGCCACACCGCAGTAGGCATTCAGTCCCACCTGTGTGTTGGATATATTGATTGGTTCCAGAAAAGCGAAATGATTCAGCATCATTTCCAGAAAATCCGTATAAAATTTCACTGTCGTCGGAAACTGATTGCTCTTCATGGATTCCGAAGAGGAAAGTCCCAGAAACGCAGGGACAAGAATCAGCGCCGCCATACCGCCTGCCAGCAGTGCATACCATCCGAAGGTCACACAGCTTTTCAGCACTCTTCTGACTGTGATCCTTCTTGCGCTGATCCAGCACACAAGAAAATACAGACAGGAAAAAATACAGAGCATAAAGCCGATGTAATAATTGCACCAGAGTCCGTAAAACAGCGAAAGACAGAACATCCGGCCGCTTTTCCCTTCCGTGATCTGCTGAATTCCGTACATGATCAGCGGAAGCATTGCCACACTGTCCAGCCACATCAGATTGAAATAATAGCCAATCACATAGTTGCTCAGCGCAAACATGGCGCCGAACACGGCAGGAAGATATCTTCGCTCCGGATCTCTCTTGTGGAGATACCAGGAAAAACAGCCGCCGCAGAGGCCGATCTTCAGCAGGATCACCAGATCCATAAAATCACAGACATGCTCCATGGGCACGAGAACCAGCAGAAAATTCACCGGGCTCGCCATATAATAGGCAAAGGTCGACCAGAAATTATAGCCAAGGCCACCAGAAAAAGAATACAGCAGCGATTCGCTGTCTGTCAGCTTCTGATGCAGATCTGTATAAAATGGAAGATACTGGTGCAGAGAGTCCACGATCAGGACCGTCTTATCTCCGAAAGGCCACACTCCGTGAGCAATAAACCCGGCTCCGGCAACCGCCACTGAGAGCAGAAAACCGGCCAGAAAATAAAGTCTGGCTGCCCGTTTCTGCCTGCACACAGTTTCCTCCTTCACAGTCTTTTCTTCCCGGAACACCACCAGCTTGCTGATCAGGTAATTCAGGACAAGCACCACCACCTGGATCACCAGCTTGGCCGCCATATCGTTCATGCTCCAGATACAACTCAGCAAAATCACTCCAAGGACCTCCACCAGCATCGTCCCGAGACGCATGCCGACAAAGCTTCCCGCTTCCTTCAGGAGTTCCTTTACAGATGAAGTCCTGTGTTCAAATACAAAGAGCTTGTTCACCACATAGGCGAACAGGATCGCCAGGGAAATGGCAATCAGATTGGCCAGGGTGATATCCATCCCCAGCAGGCGGCGCAGCAGATAGTAGGATACCAGATTTACCATCGTCGTACATCCGCCGAAAAACACGTATCTGACCGCCTGATTCTGATATATTTTTTTCATAGTATAATCTCCCGTCCCTGATAGAAGGAGTAGATCACCGTGCGCTTCACAGAATGTCCCGTCAACCGTCCCAGAGCCATGGCATAGTAATCCAGCTGCGGACGGTATTTCTCCGCCAGCTTCTTCGGATTACCGATCCGGTCTGTCTTGTAGTCGAGCAGCACAATGCCTCCATCTTCTTCATAAAAGAAAGCATCTATGATCCCCTGCACCAGAACGGTCTCTTCCGGATTCCAGTCCTCACATACGGCGGCGGCGGACACACCGATGACGAAAGGCTGCTCCCGGTACAGATCTCCTCTTTCTGCAGCCATCCGCATCCGCACACCTGTATCACTTTCCAGAAATGTCCGGATATCCGAAAGACGCAGAGAATTGCTTTCTTCCCGGGTCATTTTACCACACTTTATCAGTTCTTCCAACTGTATTTCCAGCGGTTCTTTCTTAGAAAAATCTAAATTCTGCATAAAACTGTGATAGATCGTACCCCGGGCCGCTCCCGCTGCCGCCTGTTCCTTCTGCATGAATCCCGGAATCAGCGGTTCCTCTTCCGGCGGATAAAGCATCAGCCCATCTTCCTCCGTCTGTCCCGGAGACATCCGCTTCAGTTCTGATACGGATACTTTCGCCTTGATCTCCTGATCCTTCTCAAAGGGATATTCTGCATGGAATACACGGTTCAGATAGGAGGCAGTCTCTTCATCCTGACATTTTCCCATATCCATGTTCAGAAGGCGCTGAAGACGGATCGTCTCACCGGTATCGTCCATCAGGCTCTGCAGTCTTAGTTCACCTGGCAGAATCTGAAAACACTGGAACATCCGGCTTCCATCCGGCTGTCTCATCACAGGGGGGATGACCCAGTCCAGGAACGAAGTGGCTGAAGTCAGATAGGAATAGGGCAGCTCGCTCTCCCCGCATCCCTCCAGAACCAGACTGTATTTCTCCATATCCTTTTGAAGATCTTCCGCAGCAGCTGTCAGGATCAGTTTTTCCTTTGCCCTGGTCATGGCAACATACAGCACCCGCAGCTCTTCCCCCAGTGTCTCCTGACGGATCCTTCTCTGAATCACTTTTTTCAGAAGACTGGGTTCTTTCAGTCTCAGCTCCGGATCCACATAGTCACAGCCGATTCCCAGATCAGGATGCAGCACCACCCTGCTTCTGGAATCTGACTCATTAAATTTTTTGGCCATTCCGCAGACGAATACCACCGGGAATTCCAGTCCCTTGCTCTTGTGGATACTCATGATCCGCACAGTATCCCCGGACTCCCCATTTATATTGGCCTCGCCGTAATCGATCTCATATTTTTTCAGGTTCTCAATATAGTGCACAAAATGATAAAGTCCCCGGTAGCTGGTTGATTCATAGGCTACTGCCTTTTCCACCAGCATATCCAGATTGGCCCGGCGCTGCTGTCCCGCCGGAAGGGCAGACACATAATCCCCGTATCCCGTTTTCTCCAGGACTTCCTCGATCAGCAGATGCACCGGCGTATACGGTATGATGGCGCGCAGCGATTCATAAATGCTGAAAAAACGGTCCAGCTTTTCCCGGATGCGAAGTTCCTGCAGCACACGGTCCGGATCGGACTCTGTTTTCGGACAGTCTGTTGTCTTATCATCTGACACGGTTTCTCTCTGAAAACCACGGCAGCAGTCATAAAAACGCTCCTCTTTCCTCCTGGCACGGATCACCGCCAGTTCTTCATCGGTAAATCCTCCCATGGCGCTGCGCAGCACACCTGCCAGCGGGAGATCCTGCACCGGATTATCCAGGATCTGAAGATAGGAAAGTACATTCCGTACCTCTGCCGCAGAGAAATATCCGGTCTGGGAGCCGGTAAAACAGGGAATTCCCATATCGCTCAGTACCTGCCGGAAAGGCTCCGCCCAGCCGGAAACGGTGCGAAGGAGTATCACGATGTCCTTCCAGGAAGCCGGGCGGTACACCCCCAGCTCCCTGTCCCACACCTTTTCCTTTCCCACGATCTCACGGATCCTGCTTCCCACGAGACAGGCTTCTGCTTCCTGCCTGCTGCCGAAGGTCTGTCTTCGGGAATCTGCAGATGTATTTTCCGGACTGTCCCCGGACTGCCCGGCAGGTTCACGCCGGTCCAGCAGCCGGATCTCCACCGGCAGAAATTCCGGATCATTTCCTTCTTTAAAAACAGCTCCCGGATAGAGCGCCGCATCTTCATCATACCTGATTCCGCCTGCGTTTTCTGTCATAATCTGTCGGAAGATAAAATTTATTCCCTCCAGCACTTCCGGGCGGCTTCGAAAATTCTTATGCAGATCAATGCGGCAGCAATCCTCCCGGTCCGGTCCGGCATACTCCTGATACTTTTCCACAAAGATCTCCGGTCTGGCCAGACGGAAACGGTAAATGCTCTGCTTCACATCTCCTACCATGAAGCGATTGTGAGCGCCCCGGCCGGCGCCGGAAATACTGTTCAGGATCAATTCCTGCACCAGATTGGTATCCTGGTACTCATCCGTCATGATCTCTTCATAGACAGACGCATATTCCCTGGCCGCCGCAGAGGGCACTGTCTCCCCCTCCCGGCGCTCCAGCAGGATCTCCAGCGCCATATGTTCCAGATCAGAAAAATCCAGAATATTTTTATCTCTCTTTTTTTCGGCAAAACGTCCGCTGAGTACTCCGGTCAGGTGCGCCAGCTCCCGCACGATCCTGCCGCTCTCGTAAAATTCTGCCTCCAGTGTCTCAGAATCCGCATAAAAATAGCGTTCCCGTATCTCTCCGATTTCTTTTTTTATGCTGTTTCGGATATCCTGCACCTGCTTTTTCAGTCCCTCATCCACCATTTTATCCCGGATCACCGGCATACGCGAAAAGTTCCCCAGCTGTGCAAAGGCCCTGCCCATGGATGCATAATCCCTGGCGTCAAAGATATCCTGCAAAAGCGCCCGGTCCTTGTCCAGCACATCCAGATAAGGATAGGGTCCCCCCGGCAATCCGGAGATCTTCCGCGCCCTGTCCATTTCTTTCTGCAGGTCCGACAGCAGCAGACGGATATCCTGCATCACCACCCCAAACCAGGGCTGACGATACCACGCACCTTCTCCTGACGCTTCTTCTTTCTCCGATGGCTCTCTCTCATACATCCGGCAGCATTCCTGCAGCCATTCCTCCGGCCAGGGATGCCCCAGGGAAAAATGATACAGCTGCAGAATCAGTTCTTCCACCACATCATCACTTTTTCCTGTCGCCACGCACTCCAGAAATTCGTGAAAATCCGGTCTTCCCTCTTCATAAGCCTCATCCAGGACCTCTTTTACCGTGTCCTGCTCCATCAGGCGGCATTCTCCCTCGTCTGCGATCCGGAATGCCGGATCCAGTCCGATGGTATGAAAATGGCTGCGCAGCACCTGCAGGCAGAAGCTGTGGATCGTCATGATGCTGGCATGATGGATCAGTACCAGCTGCTTCTGAAGATGGACATTGTCCGGCTCCTCCTCCGCCCTCTGTTCCAGGGCATCACGGATGCGCTCCCGCATCTCTGCCGCGGCTGCATTTGTGAAGGTCACCACCAGCAGACGGTCAATGTCCACAGGCTGCACCGTATCGGTGATACGCGAAATAATACGCTCCACCAGAACAGCCGTCTTGCCGGAGCCTGCAGCGGCCGACACCAGCACATCCTTATCTCTTACTTCTATGACTCTTTTCTGTTCCTCGGTCCAGGTCACCGGCATTCTGACTCCTCCTCGTCCTCTTTTCACTGAGTACTGTCACCGTCACTCATACCTTCCTCAAAAATACGCTTCCATGCTTCATCCTTACTCATGCCCGGCAGTTTCTGCTCACACATCCCCGGAAGCTTCCGGTCAAATCCACAGACATCCGCATACTCGCAGAAATCGCAGGCAGACTGCTGTCCGTTCTTCACCGGATGCGGTGCGATCTCACCCTCCATCATGCGCTCTCCCGTTTCTTTCAGCTTTTTTCTCACAAAATGGCAGAGTGACCCAAACTGTTCGGTGGAGATGGCGCTGGAACCGGCCTTCAGGGTACCGTCTTTTTTCAGTGCGGCAGGGATTACCAGAGAATCACTTCCCATATGGTGATCCAGTGTCTGAAGGATCTCCCGGTCGCTGTTTAAAATACCGTCCGGCTTCAGCTTTTTCAGCAGTTTTTCCCGCACCTTCTCTTCTTCCATATCTCCCTCTCGCTCCAGCACGGGATCCTGCATATGGTAATAAAAGATCCCCGCAGGCACCGTTTTCCTGCCCCGGCTCACCCGCTCCTCCATCTCAAGGGCTGCATTCAGATAGACGATGAGCTGCAGCTGAAGTCCGTAATACAGCGATACCGGATCAAACTGGGTCATACCGGATTTGTAGTCGATCACCTTTAAATATACGCTGTCCTCTGTCTCACAGGTATCGATCCGGTCAATCCTGCCCTGCAGACGCATGCGCCCTCCCTGCTCCAGTTTCACATTCACCGATTCCAGATCTCCCAGCGATTCAAAAGAGACCTCAAAACTCTTCGGCCGGTAGCTGCCGGATATCAGCTGCTGATGAAGTGCCCAGACGCTGCGGCCCAGGATACGTTTTATCCTCTGAATCGTATATTCCGCCCTTGCGCTGCTGTGAAATACCTTTTCTCCGTATGCGTCGGCAGCCTCATCCACACACTGATCCATCAGCTCCTGCTGGATCTCTTCCGGTATCGTATCCCACTCGTAGGGCCCTGCCTGAAGCCTTCTGGAAAAGAGCTCCATAGAACGGTGAAAAATGATGCCCAGGTCCACCGGCCGTATGCCATACAGTTCCCGTTCCTGCAGCCGCAGACCATAAGCCGCAAAATGCGCAAAGGCACAGGCTGCAAACTGTTCCAGCCTGGTCACGCTGTTCTGCAGTACTTCCCCGTAAAGCTCTCTGGAGGTCGTATACGTCAGATGACCTTCATCTCCCCGCAGAAAGGCCGCCCGTGTCAGTTCCCGGACTCTCCGGCGATATCCTTCATCCAGCAGATAGGTCCGGTACACCTCCCGCCATTCTGCTGTCTCCTGCCCTTCTCTGGCGGACCGCAGACCATCTGTGAGATACTTCATGCCGTTTGCCGGGGCTGTGATCTGATACAGAGAATTCTGAACCTTTTCCTCGTCACGGATTCCCAGCTCCGGAAACATCCTGCTGATCACAGAGACCAGATAAGAGGGCCGCATGGCAGTGCCGTCACTGCCGCTTCTGCACCAGGACAAATACAGATGTTCTTCCGGCTTCGTCAGATTCTGATACAGATAAAAACGCTGAATATATCCGTCTTCCCTGCCGGTAGGCGCCAGATCCGCGCCCCGGTTTTCCAGAAGCTCCCGCTCCATATCAGACAGGATCCCTCCGTCATCTCCCCTGGAAGGTACCCAGCCGTCATTCAGTCCAAGAAAAAAGAGCGCCCTGACATGAGAAAGGCGGGACCGCTCAATATCACCGATCTGTACCTGATCGATCCCGGGCGGAATGATTCCTACCTTTGCCTCCTCAAAGCCAGCATCCAGAATATCTGAAAATTCACGGCCTGACATCTGTTCCTCCCCGAGAAGTTCCACCATCTCATCCAGAAGTCCGATCAGGATCCCGTAGATCTGACTGTATTCTCCGGCCAGCTCCGGCTCCTGACGTTCCAGAAACATCTGCTCCTGCTCTTTCAGCTTCTGCTGCAGATGACATGATACCATCAGTTCATACAGCGCCTCCGCATCCTCTCTGAGCGGCGCACTTTTTTTCTTCATCTGCGCGGAAAAATCCCCCAGCTGTTCCAGTACCGTCTCCCGGTACCGGTTATATTCCTCTATCTCCTCCTGCATCTGTCCATCCCTGTGCCAGGTCCAGGTCTCCTCCCAGCGCTTCCTGCCCCGGATACCGGAGGCCAGCAGAAAATTTTCCAGACGATCGGTCTCCTCCTCCGAAAGCCCTGCCAGCCCGGTCCTCAGATACCGGATCACAGATTCACAGGAAAAATCCTGCTCTGCCACCGCCAGTGCGCTGCGCACAAATTCCAGGCAGGGATTCAGGAGAATGTAACGTGTCTGATCGATAAAACAGGGGATCTCATACTGTTCAAAGATTTTCCGGACATGATTTTCATAAGAGGCAAGATTACCTGTAATGACTGCGATCTCATAATAACGGTATCCTTCCTCCCGCACCAGACGGCTGATCGTCCGGGCAGCAAAGGCAGTCTCACCTGCGGGATCTGCAGATTCGTGAAGAGATATTTCACTATCCTGACAAGCGGAAGGATCATACTCTGCACGCTCCGCTCTGACGGACCGGGAAGACAAATTGTCTTCCACATCCCGCGGCTGCATTCTCCTGCGGTAGATCTGCCGTCTCGGGCGAAACAGGTTCTGCTCCAGATGGTACAGCTCCTTTTTCTGTGGAAAACGCGGATTCTCATACCGTCCCAGAACAACCGGCTCCTGTATCTCAAAGGGATGTTCGCTGACAGATGCCGCCTCCCGTGCCGTATCCAGAAGCGTGCGGATCGTCTTTTTGCTCAAAGCAAACAGTTCGTGGTCTTCATAAGCTCCCGTCCAGTTTTCTCTGGCATCGATGGTCACAGTGACATAAATCTGGGGGCAGAGCCGCATCAGTACCTTCAGCACATTGACCTGAGAAGGTGTGAAACCGGTAAATCCGTCAAAAGCCAGAGTACTGTTCCGCAGCAGAGCTGAATGTTCCGCTGCCCTGCACAAAATATCCGGCAGCTCCTCCGGCTTTACAAATCGGTCCTTCTGGTCTTCCAGAAACGCCGCATACAGCTTTCGGACATCCAGAAGTTTCGCCTGCAGCAGCGGCCGGTCCGCCACCCGATCGATCATATCTGACAGCTCGGATACTGTGACTTCATACTGCATCAGCTCTGACAGGATGGATTTTACTTTGGAAACGTAGCCGGTCCGGTTCATCCTGCTGCCCAGCACAGGAAGCTCCCCTTCCAGCTCCATGGCGATCCTGCGGACCATCAGGTTCTTGCCGGTCTCTGTCAGCACCAGACGACGGTCTTCTCCTGTTTCCTCAAAAATACGGTGCGCCAGCCGCGGAAAGCTCAGCACATCAATATTCATGATACCCTTCCTGGGATGGAGCATGACCAGCTCCTTCTGGGTCTGCATGGTAAACTGTTCCGGCACGATCACCATAAAATTCTGCCCGGGATGCTCTATGGACGCGTTGATGATCTTCTGATACATCAGGTGAGATTTTCCGCTTCCGGAATTTCCAAGTATCAATTGAAGTGACATAGACTGCTGCTCCTTTCCAGCCATTGCTTTCCTTCAGGTATATCGGTTCAGCTCATAAATGCCTTTCGGAATTCGTCCGTCATGCTCCAGTATCTGCTTCCCCAGTTCTCATAATTCCATTCTTCCATGTATGTATTACACTCAAAATCAATATAGTAAAGCTTCCCATCCTGTACTACAAAATTGGTGGGATAATAATCAATATTCAGTCCCGCATCATACAGCAGACGGCACATTTCATGGATCTGACCGTAATAGGATTCCTGCATCCGTCCTGTTTTCACAAGCTGATCTACCGTAGGACCATCAATATATTCTTTCAGGATCCGCTCGGCAGGCACATCCACCTGCAGCAGCTTCGGAATGCGGATCCCCACCTGTACCAGTGTCTCATAATCCCGCAGTTCAGACTCGATCTTATTGCCGAACTGATAGTAATCACACGGTTCGTGATGAATCTGCTTCAGAACATATTTCCCGCTGCCATCCAAGGCAAGATAAGAATAACCGCCTTTTCCTTTGCCCAGAAGCTTTATGATCTCATATTCTTTTTCATTTATGCGCATAATCTCCATCTGTTTTCCCTCCGGATCATTCCCTGCTTTTCCATTCCAGAATCTCTTCCAGTCGTTCTTTGACCTTCTTCTCCTGCCCTTCCTCTGTCGGCTCATAATATCTTTTCCCTGCCAGAGTATCCGGCAGGCACCGCATCCTGGTCAGCTTTTCCTCCGTACTGTGCGCATAAATATAACCCTCCCCGTAATGGAGATCCTTCATCAGATTCGTGGGTGCATTACGGATCTGCAGAGGCACAGGCTCCGCCGGCATGCGCCGGATATCCTCTTTGGCCGACTCGCAGGCACGATACAGAGCATTTGACTTCGGCGCCATGGCAAGGTAGACCACCGCGTGTGTCAGATGGACGTCACACTCCGGCATTCCCAGGAAATGACATGCCTGATACGCATTCACTGCCACCTGCAGTGCCTGGGAATCGGCCATTCCAATATCTTCGCTGGCAAACCTCACCAGACGGCGGGCAATATACAGGGGATCTTCTCCTCCGTCCAGCATCCGGCACATCCAGTAGACCGCCGCGTCCGGGTCACTGTTGCGCATGGATTTGTGGAGGGCGGAAATCAGATTGTAATGTTCTTCTCCGGTCTTGTCATACAGCAAAGACCGGCGGTTCATGCACTGAGCCAGTATCTCATCGCTGACACACAGCCGGGCGTTCTGATCCATCTCACCGTTCAGGACAGCCATCTCCAGCGTATTCAGCGCTGTCCGGGCATCCCCGTTGGCAAACCGGGCAATGGCCTCCAGGTGATCCTCCTTCACTGCGATATCCAGATTGCCGAATCCTTTCGGACTGGCAAGGGCATGATGCAGCAGCTTCAGCAGATCTTTTTCCCCCAACGCTTTCAGCAGAAATACCTTACAGCGTGACAAGAGTGCCGAGTTGATCTCAAACGAAGGATTCTCCGTGGTAGCCCCTACCAGAATGATACTGCCCTTTTCCACATAAGGAAGAAATGCATCCTGCTGTGCTTTGTTGAAACGATGGATCTCATCCGCAAAGAGAAGCGTCCGCATCCCCATGCGGCGGCTCTGTTCTGCCTGATTCATGATCTCTTTGATTTCTTTGATTCCGCTGTTTACAGCACTGAATTCCACAAATTCTGCCCGTGTCTGCCTGGCGATGATCCGGGCCAGCGTTGTCTTCCCCACTCCGGGAGGACCCCAGAATATCATGGAAGAAACCTGATCCCGCTCGATCAGCTGACGCAGGATCATCCCCCGCCCCACCAGATGGTCCTGTCCGACGTATTCGTCGAGAGATTCCGGTCTCAGACGGCTGGCCAGCGGAGCACTCCTGTCACAGCCATCCGCCATATCAAACAAACTCATCTGCCGCATCACAATCCCTCCCTGCAGCTTTCTTCCAATCTTTTACAGAGACTTTTCGTCTCTGATATGTTCCCTTTTTGTAAAATATAAGTAGAATACTACATTCAAAACAATGCCAAATACCGTAGCACAGGGTGCAGCCAGACCGATCTCCGTCAGGCTTGCTCCCGGCCGCATACTCATAAAATAAGACATGGGAAGACGAACGATAAAAGTCTGAGCGATTCCCTGCAGCATGACAAAAAATGTCTGGCTGTGTCCGTTATAGTATCCGATAAAGCTGAAGAGAACACTGGTGACGATCGCTTCCGGTGCAAAACCTTTCAGATACTCCGCGGAGCGGGCAATGACTGCCGCATCCTGAGTAAATATCATCGAAAGCAGATTTCCTCTGAAATATGCCAGTATCATAATCACGACGCCGATGGATGCTCCGATCCCCATCCCCGTCAGCATCGCTTTCCGCGCGCGGTCTTCCTTTCCCGCTCCCACATTCTGAGCCACAAAAGCGGACATGGACTGCATCAGCGCACCGGGCACCAGCATGACAAAGCTGACGATCTTATTGGCCACGCCGTATCCGGAAGAAGCATCCAGTCCCAGCCGGTTGATGAACGCACAAAGAGCCAGAAAAGAAAGCTGCGTCAGGATCTCCTGAAATGCAATGGGTGTACCTACCCTTACAAAATTTTTGATTTCCCGGTTGAAGCAGATGTCCTTCCTGCTCATAGTGAACGGAAGCTCCTGGCGCCGGATGATCACCAGGGACAGCACTACACTGACCGCCTGTGCCATCACTGTGGCAAGCGCCGCTCCCGCCACATTCATTTTCAGAACTGCCACAAAGAAAAGATCACCAAAAATATTGGTCACACATGCAATCGCCACAAAGATCAGAGGCAGTCTGGAATTGCCCATACCGCGAAAAATACTGCTGATCAGATTGTAGGCAATGATAAACAGAATGCCCACACCGCAGATACGAACATAGGTCACCGTCAGGTCAAGAGCTTCCTGCGGCGCCTGCATCAGGATGGCAAAAGGCCTCGCAAAGAGCAGCATCACTGCCGCCAGTATGACTGCCGCCGCCGCGAAAAAGCAGATGGCACCGCCAATCACCTTTCCCACCCGCTCCGGCCGGCGTTCTCCAATATATCTGCCGATGAGAACCGTGATTCCCATAGAAAGACCTGTCACGGTAAAAGTCACAAGATTTACGATCACACTTCCCGTAGACACACCGGAAATCCCGGCTGTCGTTCCGAACCAGCCGACTACCAGAATATCCACCGCACCATACATGGCCTGCAGGATCAATGCCCCCAGAACCGGCATCATGAATTTCAGCAGTTTCACAAATATACTGCCGCTTGTAAAATCATTTGTTTTATTTTCCATATGTCTCCTCATTTCCATTCTGTTGATCTGTCCTACCTATACTAACATATTTTCCATGGAATGAAAACATAGAAAAATCCATGAAAAGCATGGCTTTGCACGCTTTTCATGGATTCGTTAAATCTGATTACTTTTCCAGCTGTGCCAGGCGCTCTTTCACCTGTGCCATCATCTGGGTATATTTTTCCAGCTTCGCCTTCTCCTCATCGATCTTGGCCTGCGGCGCTTTGCTGATGAATCTTTCATTAGCCAGCATACCATTGGAACGGGCAAGTTCCTTTGTCAGGCGTTCTTCTTCCTTCTTCAGGCGCTCGATTTCCTTGTCGATATCTACCAGCTCCGCCAGCGGAATATAGATCACTGCCTCCGGGATCACTGCGGATACTGCATCGTCAGCGATGCCTGCCTTGTCAGCCTGTACGTGTACCTCGCTTGCATAGCCAAGGGTGGCAAAGAATACGCTGCCGTGCTCGAAGATCCGACGGATCTCTTCACTTCCGGAGACTACAAATACGTGTGCCTTCTTGCTTGGCGGTACGTTCATACCGGTACGGACATTGCGGATGCCTCTGACTGCCTCTTTGATGGTCTCCACTGCCTTCTCATCCTCTGCGAAGTTCCACTCCTCCCGGAATACCGGCCAGGAAGAGATCATGATGGATGCTTCCTCCGGATGAAGGGTGCAGAAGATCTCCTCTGTGATGAACGGCATATACGGATGCAGCATCTTCAGGGCATTGGTCAGTACTGTCTTCAGGGTCCAGAGAGCGGCCGACTTTGTGGTATCCTCGTCATTGTACAGACGCGGTTTCACCATCTCGATATACCAGTCGCAGAACTCTTCCCAGATGAAATCATATACCTTCTGAACGGCGATTCCCAGCTCGTACTTATCCAGATTCTCGGTCACTACCTTTGCCAGTGTGTTGACCTTGGACAGGATCCATTTATCTGCGCCGGTCAGGGTGCTCAGATCAATCTCTGCCGGTACTTCTGCCTTTTCCAGGTTCATCATGATAAATCTGGAGGCGTTCCATACCTTATTGGCAAAGTTTCTGGAGGCCTCTACACGCTCCATATAGAAACGCATGTCATTGCCCGGAGCATTTCCGGTCATCAGTGTCAGACGAAGCGCATCTGCTCCGTACTGGTCAATAATCTCCAGCGGATCGATTCCGTTTCCGAGAGACTTGCTCATCTTCCGTCCCTGAGAATCCCGCACCAGTCCGTGGATCAGAACGTGGTGGAAAGGTACCTTGCCGGTCTGCTCGATTCCGGAGAATACCATACGGATGACCCAGAAGAAAATGATGTCATAACCGGTCACCAGCACATCCGTCGGATAGAAATAATCCATCTCCGGCGTCTTGTCCGGCCATCCCAGTGTGGAGAAGGGCCACAGTGCGGAGCTGAACCAGGTATCCAGCGTATCTTCGTCCTGCTTGAAATGAGTACATCCACACTTCGGACATACCTTCGGCATCTCTCCTGCCACTACCGTCTCTCCGCACTCATCACAGTAATAAGCCGGGATCCGGTGACCCCACCAGAGCTGACGGGAAATACACCAGTCGCGGATATTCTCCAGCCAGTGGAGATACGTTTTGTCGAAACGCTCCGGCACAAAGGTCAGGCTGCCGTTCTTTACCGCCTCGATGGCAGGCTTTGCCAGCTCGTCCATCTTCACAAACCACTGGGGCTTGATCATCGGCTCTACCGTCGTACCGCAGCGGTCATGGGTGCCGACACTGTGATTGTGGGGAACCACCTTCACCAGCAGTCCCAGCTCCTTCAGATCCTCCACCATGGCTTTGCGGGCTTCGTAGCGGTCCATGCCCGCATACTTGCCGCCCAGCTCGTTGATGGTGGCGTCATCATTCATAATATTGATCTCCGGCAGGTTGTGACGCTTGCCTACCTCAAAATCATTGGGGTCGTGAGCCGGAGTGATCTTTACACAGCCGGTCCCGAATTCCTTGTCTACATATTCATCCGCGATCACCGGGATCTCCCGGTCAGTCAGCGGCAGCTTCAGCATCTTTCCGATCAGATGCTGATAACGCTCATCCTCCGGATTGACAGCCACTGCCGTATCGCCCAGCAGCGTCTCCGGACGGGTGGTAGCGATCTCTACATACTTGCCTTCTTCGCCCACGATCGGGTAATTGATGTGCCAGAAAAAGCCGTCCTGATCCTCATGCTCTACCTCCGCGTCGGAAATGGAAGTCTGGCATACCGGACACCAGTTGATGATCCTGGAACCTTTGTAAATATATCCTTTCTCATACAGGCGGATGAACACCTCCTGTACGGCTTTCGAACAGCCCTCGTCCATGGTAAAACGCTCTCTGTCCCAGTCGGCAGAGGCGCCCAGCTTCTTCAGCTGATTGATGATCTTTCCGCCGTACTCTTCCTTCCATGCCCAGGCATGCTTCAGAAATTCCTCGCGGCCGATCTCATCCTTGTCGATGCCCTGCTCCTTCAGCCTGTTGATGACCTTGACCTCCGTGGCGATCGCCGCATGGTCCGTGCCCGGCTGCCACAGAGTCTCATAGCCCTGCATCCTCTTGTAGCGGATCAGGATATCCTGCATCGTCTCATCCAGTGCGTGACCCATGTGAAGCTGCCCCGTAACGTTTGGCGGCGGGATCACGATAGTGAACGGTTTCTTATCCGGATTTACTTCCGCATGAAAATACTTCTTATCCAGCCATTTCTGGTAGATCCGATCCTCGATTCCCTTCGGATCGTATGTCTTTGCCAATTCTTTGCTCATAACATCCTCCTTAAAAAATGAACGCCCTCTGCATGTCTCCATGCAAAGGGCGAATGTCTCGCGGTACCACCTTTTCTTACAGAATCATATTCTGCATCTCTGTCTTCTGTAACGGGAATTCCCGGAATGACCTACTCACCCTCCATCCCGCGCCTGCCGCATCCATACACGACCGGCAATCCGACTCCCGGGCTTCAGCCATTCAGTTCAAAAGCTACCTTCCGCACCCGCTTCCCATGGACCGCCTCTCAGCCGGTG